>NZ_JBAMDI010000002.1:0-297555 GCF_036961695.1 Pseudomonas sp. CGJS7
TTGCTGCCAGAGCAGATTGCCGTGGCTGTCGTAGCCGTATTGCCGAGTCCGTCCGGCTGTATCGGTGACCTGGATGGGTAGCGCCCAATGTCGTAGGTATTTGATGTGTTCGCGGCGGCCGAGGGGATCGCAGGTTTCGATCAGGCGGCCGATATCATCGTAGCTGTAGCGCCATTCACCCCCTTGCGGGTCGATGCGCTTGATCAGCTGTCCGGCGATAACTTCCGCCAGCCAGCAGTTGCCCTGAGGGTCGATGTGCTTATAGACCTCGTACAGTGGCCCCCAGTAGTAGTGATCACGGCGGCCGAGGTTGTCCGTGACGAGGGTTTCACCGGCTTCCAGGTTGTACTCGAACCGGTACTCTTCACCATCGCTGCCCCAGTGGCGAATCACCCGCCACTCGTGATCGGGTTGGGGCTCCAGCAGTGGAGGCAAGCGGTAGGGCGTGCCGTCCAGGCGCTTGGGGGCAGGGCGCTTTTCAGGAATGGCGAAGCGCGCCCATTCGTATTCGCGGACAGCACCGCTAGCCAGTTGATGGCTATTGAGATAGCCCTCGGGGGTGTAAGTGAAGCGGCGGACTCGTTGACCCGTCGCATCCAATACCTCATGCAGTTGCCCGTTGCCGGTGTAGCGATAGCTGACCAGCAGTTCGCTGCGTTCTACCGTCGGTGTTCCACCGTTTTTCAGGAACACCCGTGATATCTCACTGACACGCTGGGGATGCCTGGCGGCATAGTGAAGCTGCACGACCGTTTGGCCGTGCTTGTCATAGAGGGCTTTCAGGCGCCCTTGTTCGTCGTACAGCAGGTCGAGGCAATTGAGATTGCGGTCGCCGAGCCTGATCAGCCGTGAGCGTTTCGAATTCAACGGGTCGGTATCGAAAACCCGATAAAGCCCTTCATTGATATCTTCGACAACGGTCTGGCCGTCCCCCAGCTGGAAGAAGGCCAAGCCGTCCACGGCACTGACGAAGGCATCACCGGCACTGAGCCGGCCCAGTTCCAGTCGGTTACCGTCGTTGTCGATGTAGATCCACAGCGTACCGCCTTGAGGATGTGGGACGCGGGCCAGCTCCACTTCATAGGGGACGCTCCAACCCATCCCCAGTAGACCGTCGCTACGCATGTCCCTGCTGTCGTAGCGCCGTGCCCATTGGATGCCCAGCAAGCCTGGGAGATTGAAATCGATGTCCTCCGGACCCTCCTGCAGCTTGCTCCCGGTGGCAACGGCAACCGGGTTGCCTAATGTGCACCCTTTGATGCGGCCAAACCTTCGGGAGATAAGCATCCCCGCAATAATCCCGGTAAACATCGCAATCTTGCTCTTGCCGTTGCGAATGTCCCGGACCGTCGCCGTACCGCCACCAATGCGCACATTGGGCGATACGTTTTCATTCACATCAATCGTGGCATCGCAGGTGGTCTTGTCACCTGAACGCGCTGCGGGTTGGCCATTGATGAATACCTTGTCCGAGCCTTGCGCAATGAAGGTGTCGGGCAGGGGCGGGTGGCGCGAACAGCTGATCTTGTCTCCTTCAGCGGGCTCCGAGCCTGGGTCGGCCGGTGTGGTCACGGGCGGGTTGAAGATGTCACGTATGGCCATCCCCAGCCCCACGAACGGGACGAGATAAGGCACCGCAGCCATGGCCATGGAGCCGACGTTCTCCAGGATGGACGGTTCCTCTTGTTCAGTATCGGCTGCGCCGCCTCCAGGTGGGCCAGTGATGCCGGCCGCGCGAGCAGCGGGCTCACTGTTAATGAGCACATTGGCTGACCCGCTCGCGATTTTTCCGTAGGGATCGGGCGAGTCCACGCTGTTGCCAAGGCTGTCGCAAAAGCTGGAGATTGCATCGCCGACAGTCTGGTCTTCGCCGACGGAAAGGGTGCTCATTGCGCCGACTGCCACACCCGCGACTGCGGCGATGGCGACTCCAGCCGCACCGCCAGTGGCTACGGTGCCAACAACGGCCAAGCTGATGGCTGCTGCGACGGCTGCGGTGGCCGCTGCATAGATAACGGCTTCGGCAACTGCGCTGATCATTTCAGCGGCAAGCGATGGATGAAGAATTGCGTCGCCCATTCGGGCGGCGTGAACGGTCTGCGCCATTGGCGGTAAGCTCCTAGCAATCCGAAAGTCCTTGTCCTGGTGCGTGGAGAGGCTCAGGCAAATCGGAGCTCGTCTTTGAGGGCGCGCCAGTGGCTGATATCGTCGTCACTCAAAGGCCCTGGCTTGCTGTAGTTGAGCACCAGCATCCGTTGCTGCCCCGGTATCAGGCAGGCCGCCTGAAGCTGGTAGTGGGGCTTGTCGCCGACCATGAACTGGATTGCCATTTCCCGACTGTCGACCGGATGCTCATTGCTTCCAAGGCGGGTCACTTTCGCGGGCGTAATGGTCAGCGCCTTTGACTTCTTCCGTAATAGGTTCAGTTGGTCGTCCAAGGCCTCATCCAGGGTCTTGGTGTTTGCAACAGGGCTGCGAGCGATCACCAACGTGGTTTGCCTGTCGGGAAAGCGCAGCATGTTCAGCGTCGAGTCCTCGTGGGCTTCATCACCCAGATTGAGGATTACATCGTGCGTCAGGTATCGGGTCATCTTGGGTAAGTCCTTTTTGAGTTCAGTGCAGGGTGGCTGGGCGAGCGCTATTCGAAATGCCCATCCACGTCAGCCTTGAGTGAGTCACTGTCGCGCCCGTTCGCGCCCGCACCCGCCGAACTACCCGTTGGGTTGAGGTCGAGCTTTGCCGCCAGGGTGTTGATCTGCCCGGTCTGCTGTGCGGTGAAGTTGAAGGTCTCGCAGGTGATGTTCAGCGTGCCATTGGCATGCATTTCGATAAGGGTCTTGCCGCACTTGAGGCGTAGCGTGTTGCCCGCTTCGACCTCGTAGTCGCCTGCGATGAGGTCGTTTTTGCCACCCCCCACTTTCACGGTGTCGTTGGCCTTGACCACGCGCAGACGATTGCGGCCAATGGCGACCGATTCGTCCTGGCCAACCTGTTGGGTGCGATCGACGCCCACAGAGAGGGACTGGTTGTGATTGACCAAAGTGTTCTGATCTCTCTGGGCATGGATGAACACTTCCTCCTTGCCCAGCTCATCCTCGAAACGCAGCTCGTTGAAACCTTCCCCCTTGTGGGTCTGGCTCTTGATGGTCATGCGTGTTTTGTGATCGGGCAGGTCGTAAGGCGGCAGTTGGTCACCGCAGTAAGTGCGCCCGGTGATCATCGGCTGGTCGGGGTCGCCGTTGACGTAATGGATGATCACGTCCTGGCCGATCCGAGGGATGGCCATCGAGCCCCAGCTGCCCCCCGCCCAGCCTTGAGACACCCGCAGCCAGCACGAACTGAACTCGTTGTTCTGGCTTTCGCGGTCCCAGGGGAAACTGACTTTTACCCGGCCCCATTCATCGCAGTAGATTTCCTCGCCAGGCGGGCCGACGACGGTGGCCATGTGCGGCCCGTCGATTCGCGGTTTTTTCAATGGCGCAGGGCGCCATTCGGTCCGACCGGGGACCAGCACTGCGGTCTGCTCGTAGCGCGTGCTTACATCGACGTCGGCGGCTTCTTCCTGCAGGCTGGTGAACTGGTGGCCTTTATGGGTAACCGTGTTCACCCGCCAATGCACATTGAGGTCGTCACGTGGGTGACCGGTCAGGGTGAAACTGAGCCCCGGTTGCAGGCGCACGTCATCGCCCTGGACCTCGGCAATACGCACATCATGGCGCAGCGCTGTGATACGGTTTTCAGTGAAGGGCTTGCCCACGGCATCGCGTTTATAGCGGCCGGGGTAATCGAAGTATTCGTACTCTTTGCTCTGGTGCTCCAGGAAGGGCCCGGCGGCTCTGTGCTCCTGGCGGTAGGCCGGGTTGGTGAAGGTGTGGTCGCGCTGAACCTGTCGAGCGGTGCGCACCTGCTCGCTGTAGCGCAAGCGGCGAAGGCAGGGCATGGCTTGATCGCCACCGCTGTTGGCTTGGTACAGCACGCTGTCAGGGTCTATAGGCTCATCGTCATCGAATAAGCCCTCGTCTTCATCGGCGGCCTTGACGGCGCCATGGCTGATCAGGCCGAGGGACTGCAGCCGATCGGTGATGATCAGCTTGTGCAGCTTTTCACTGTGCGCGAAGCGGTAGACGAAGCCTTCTTCAGCGGCAAGACGGGCGATGAACGCCAAGTCCGTCTCACCGGCCTGAACGCAGAATTCGCGCACCTGATGGTCCATGCTGGCGCGCAGTTCGTACTGGTCAATGCCCTGGCGCTTGAGCATCAGCTCGAGAATTTGCGGAACGGTCTTGTGCTGGAAGATGCGCCAGTTCGAGCGCAGGTTGGCCCGTGCCAGTTGGGGCTCGACCAGCGCGTGATAGTAGGTGCGGTAGAAGCCGCTTTCAGCCTGGCTGAAACGGCTGACAAGGCCGTGCACGTACCGTACCGGGCGTTCTCCCTCCAGGATGGTGAAGAGCACGGGCTTGTCGAGCAAATGGCCGAAGTCGATGTCGTTTTCGAAGCTGATCAGTTTCAGCTCCAGTTCAAAGGGTGCGCTGATGCCCTCGCGGAGTTCGAACGACACCACCTCGAATTCAGCTTTGCCAACGAGTGCCTCAAAGCTGTAGCGCAAATCAGATTGGCTAGGCATAAAAGATCCTTGTCCGCCGTCTGAATCAACACAAAGCCCGTGCGGGCATGGCCTGCCCGGGGCATTTGCACAGGTCAGGCGGCAGGTGCGCGCCAGTCGTCAGAGCCTTCGGTATTGGCTACATCGTGAGCCCACGTGATCTTTCGATAAGCCAGCGATACTTCAACCAGTTGGGTGTAGTTTTCATTGTCTTTGTCGAGTGCGTGGGGAAGCACGGTATTGATGCTGACGATGGTGGCGTCTTCGAGCGTGGTGGTGAAAAAATGCTCTTGTTTGCCTTCCGACGAGGTGCGATACCAGCTGACCTCGACCGTTGGCAGCATTTCGCCGGTGGCAAGTGCCTGATACATCAGGGGGGTAGCTTTGTTCAGTGAACTGGTGAATATGAAAGGCTTATGCACGCGCTGGCCACTCGGTTGACCGCTCTGGGGGTCAGTGGGCGTAGTCACCTCATGCTTGATTTCCTGAACCAGAATCTGATCTTCATGGCCTTGTTGGAACACGTTGCCGACGGAGTCAGCGGTGAAGGCGCCAGCGGTTATGTTGCCTTGGGTCTGGCCTATGATCTTGATGTAAGCGGGTGTTGGCATGGCAGTTACTCCTGCGTCCATGTGGGTAAAGCACGCGCACCACAGGTGGCGTGGCCATCGGAAACGATGGGCTTGTCAGCGAGGCAAAAACCTCGCGAATTCGTTGAACTCAGTGGTGCTGTGTCACGGTTGGCTATTGCTGCAAAATGCCGTTCAGCGACTCCAGCACCTCGGTTGTGATCAGGTGCAGGCGGTAGCTGTAGATCCCGTAGGCCACCGCCATGGCGATGGCGGAGATGACCAACGGGCTCCACCACGGCCATATCCGGCTCATGCGGAAGTTCTTTGGGGCGACGTTGGTGTAGGGGTCGCAGACCTCTTCTGGCGTAGGGCCGCGCAGCTCACGGATGATCCCGTGGAGCTGGTGGATCAGGGCGTTAAGTGACTCTTCGCCCTTGGGGGCGATGGCGTACTTGCCCTTCAAGCCCAGGCACAGGGCGAAGTACATGAACTCCAGCACGTCCTGATAGCGCTTGGGCTCCTGCATCAGGCGGGAAAGCACGGTGAAGAATTTTTCCCCGCCCCAGGTCTCGTCGTGGAAGATGCTGAGCAGCGGCTCGTGGCTCCAGCAACTGCTTTTGCCCCAGGGCCGATCCATCACCGCTTCATCGATGTACAGGCACAGGCCGTAGGAGTACGCCAGCAACTGAGCGGGCTCATAGCCGTGCTGGCGTATTTCTTCCCGGATGCTGTCGATCTGAATACGTACTTGCTGATGCACATCTTTGATGTTGGGCAGTTCATCAAGCGTGCGCAGGCGCATGACCAGCCCGAACAAGGGCGCTGCGGCATCCAGCATGAGATTGGCGCAGCCACCCCTGAGCTGAAACTCCGGATCCGCGGGGTAGCCCTGATATGCAGGTTCCGGCTTCTGCTCCTGTGCAGATGCAGTGGAAGCTGCAGGTGCGGGTGCGGGTGCGTCGTTGGGCAGCGACTTCTCAAGCATCGAGTGCAAATCCGTATCCGCAACGTGCTTCGCGTCGTTGAGGGTAGGGTTACTGTTTTCCATATCATTCACCCCTGATCGCCCAGAACTGCAGTTCAAGCCCTGGGAACTCACCTGCAACGTGGAAGCCGAAGCCGTTGGCCGTCTTCATGCAGGCCCAGGCGGGGTCACGGCGGTCCAGTTCGAAGTAGCTGAAGCCCGCATGGAAGGGCAGGTCGCGTGGTGCAACCGGCAGGGGCAGCAGCGGGATGCCCGGCAGTTGCAACGGCACCAGGTCATTCAAGGATTCGAGTGAGGTGACCTTGGCTTTCTGTATGAACATCTGGCGCAACGTCTGCGGCGGCAGGTTGGCGCGCACGGCGACGATGAAATCGGCTTCGTCGATCAGGCGTCGGTCTTCAAGCGTGGTTGTCATCACGCCAAAGTCCAGGGTCTCCAGCGGCAGTGACACGGCGCGGGGTTGCAGGACCGTGCTCAGGGCTCGACGGAGCGTGTCCTCCAGGGGCTTGAACGAGGTACGCAGTGCGGTGTGGTGGTAGGCCGGGTATTCCTGCGGCAGCCGGTTCTCGTCGGTGAAGGTGACGAATTCACCACACGCCTGGCTCATGGACAGGTACAACTGCTCGGGGTGTGTTTGTCCTTGCCTGGCCAGGTGGTTGAAGCACGGCCACCAGCGGTTCATGGCCTGCAGCAGGTTGAAGTCACGGATGTCGGCGATACCCGACTGGCCCGAAGCGCCAATGCGGGCGGCAAGATTGCGCGCACGCTCGCGCAGGGTGTTGGTGATTTCTTCAAGGAAACGCTGAAGGGCCGGCACTGCCCGCACCGAAACGCTGGTGGGGTAGAACGTTTCATCCAACTGCAGGCTACCGTCGGGGCGCCGTTCCAGGATACGAGCCACGGCCAGGCGGGTGTAGGCACTGCTGTCATCGGCTTTACGTTTGAGCTGCAGGTTGGGCACGGCCAGGTCGACCTGCACCAGGTCACCGTCGGCGCTGTGGGTATCCTTGATTTCCTGTGCCTGGGCGGTATAGCGGAAGTTGGCGGCATTGTCGGGCCAGCTCACTTCACGGCCGCCCTCGGTCCGCAGCGGCAAGCACAGGAAAATCTCGCTGTCTTTCGAACCGTCGTCCTCGATTTCCAGGGGGGGCGGCGGAGGCAGATCGGCGGGAATATCGAACACCGTGCCATCGGGCATGATGCCGCGCGCCTTGGTGATGGCGACCTTGCCCAGGCTCAGGTATTCGGTGCTCAGCTGCAGTTCGCTGAAGCCGTAGAAGGCCGCGTTTAGGCTGCCAAGGCGTTGATGCAAGGCCGCTTCACTGGCCCGCGCAGCTTGTTGGAAATGTTGCGGTTTGACGAACAGGCCTTCGGGCCACAGAACGGGGTTACGTGAACTCATGAGCGCTCCGTGTCAGCGTGAGTAAGGGGGATAGGGTGCAGAGGCGCTGTCATTCCTCCTCCTTGAGCAGGATCTGCGCGTCATTGACCAGCACTGAGAGAATGATCTGGTGGCCGCGTGGCGGAATCCGCAACACTTGCTGCCAGGTCGCGTTCTCCTGGTTTCTGTAGTCGCCGATCACCGCGACGAAGCGGGTCTCGGGCTCGATGGGCTGAAACGGTATGAACTTGAACTGGCCTGGGTTCAGCAGGTAATCGTCATCGCGGATGTAGGTACTGCGCAGTGCCTTGGCGGGGTCATCGTCCAGCAGTTGGTACACGCTGTTGCGCAGCAGCGAGTCATCGCGCAGTTGCAGGATCTTGATGGCAATCGGTGTGGCGACAGGCCCGCTGGCTTCGGCCTTGCTGCCCGGCAGTGTGAGCACCACCGTGGGGTCGTCATAGCTGCCGGGCGAGCTTTCTTCCATCGGGGAGCGAGCCCATTCGCTTTGGTCCTCTTCGCCGGTTTCCACGCGGGACATCGCGGGGAATTGCGCTTGCAGGTATGCGAGCAAGGTCCCGACTTTGTCGGTCAGTGCGTGCGGATCGCCGGCGCTCAAGGTGACTGCATAGGGGCTGGGTTCCAGGATGCTCTCAGGGATGGCCGCCACGTCGACACTGTTCGGGTTGCTGTTGAGCGTTGGGCTGACGTTGATGCTGAACGCGACTTGGGTGGGGTCGTCCTTGGGCGGCCCGATCGGTAACGAGTGATCCAGCACCACCTTGGTGGCTGTGCTCAAGGACGTGCAACCTGGCAGCCCGACCAGCACGATCAGCAGAGACGCCATCAAGAAAGCCAGGCGGCTCATGGGCGCTCTCCCGCCGTCAGCTGTTGCAGCGGGGCCGTGGTTGATGGCGCCGCCTCAGCCAGCGCCTTGAACGCCGCCATGGGGTCTTTGATCACCCAATCGGCCCCGTCGCTGCCGATGGTGCCGCCCGTGCGATCAAACCGATGACGCAGGGTGACGGTATGCTGCACCTGGTCGAGATTGATGATGCGCAAGGTCAATGTGCTCATGAGCGCCCCCGAAAGCGGACAACGGGACTGATCTGGCCATCGTGGTCATCGACGAAGCTGGTCCAGCCCAGGTAAGCGCCTTTGCTGCGGTGCAGGCAGAACGGCGACAGTGCGTTCTTTTTCAGGCGCAGCTCCAGGTCATACGCCAGGCCATCGCGCAGCAGAAAATCAATCAAGGCGCGCAAGCGACCGAAGTTGATGCCGCTGGGCAGCAAGTCATGCAGCTGCGCCTGGTCGAGTTCGCTGATGAGGATGGTGAATTTGCTGCTGCGGGTGCGGGTGCGGCTGCCGACCATGAACGTGCTGCCAAGCTCGCCGTTGCTGCGCCCGAGGCTTACAAGCTGTTTGCTGTTGGTGGTGACCGTGCGCGTCTCGAATTCGCGGATCTGCACGTGCGTCAGATCGAAGCAGTGGGCGATGATGCCGGCGACGGTCCCCGGTGCGCGGCTGCGGCTGGCGATAACCCCGGCAAAGCTGAGCAGGCGGCTCCAGGGCAGTGTCGTGTCGCCGCGCAGCTGTTTGTCGTTCAGCCCGAGCAGGGCGAACATGTACTGGGAGAACCCGTCCCGCGCACCGGGTTGAAAACGGATGTAATAGCGGTACTTGCGCCAGATCCGGTGCAGCAGGCTGAGCAGGTAATGGTTGAAGAAGTCGAAGAAGGCCGGCCGCACGCCTACACCCTGGGCATGTTCATAGGCCACCTGTTCCAGGTAATAGGTGGGCAAGGGCGAGTCGGTACCGTGCAGCCCCATGAACGTGGTGCACACGCGATAGCGCTCATCCTCCCCGGGCATCCGCTCGGCCTTGTACACATCAGAGACGGGAAAGGTCAGGCGCGGGTCGCTGGCCAGCCGCACGCGCAGCCGGGTGGCCTCATCCGCCCAACGCGGTTCCAGGTCGTCCCCGTGCAGGCCATGCAACCGCTCCAGCAACTGGAAGAAGTTGTACTGGTGCGCATTGGCGAGCAGCTTGTCGGCTAGATCAGCGGTTGCTTGCCGGTCTGGATGGGCCATGTGTAGTGCTCGTTGTTGGTGGTGTTGATCACTTCCAGTTGATGGAAGGAATTGATGCTGGCGTACAGGGCGAAGAAGTGCGCGAGCACGCAGCCGAACAGGTAGAGGTCGCCTTCGCAGAGGAAGGCCGCCTGGTCCAGCTTCAGTTGGGTGTGCAGGCCTCGTATGGGTTGCCCCTTGATCAGCCAGTCCATGGGCTGCGTGTGGAGTTCGCGGATACCGTCGAGACGTTTGCCGGTGGTGCGCGCTTGCTGGATGTCGTGCAACGCCGCGAAGTCGTAGGTGCGAATCACCGCCTTGAGCGGCTCGACCGACAGCAGCGACAGGTAGTTGAGCGACATGTTGGAGATCAACGCCCACTGCAACTGGCCATCCAGCACGGGCCGGTAGGGGCGGGTGGGGGCGCAGATGTTGGTATAGGTCGCCAGGGGCGGCGTGACTTCGGTGAGGACGTTGATGTCATCCACGCCCAGCGCCAGCGGCAAGTCCCTGTTGGTGCAGGTCAGGTCGATGGATGCAGTTTCAAGCTCGCCTATATAGCTGTTGGCATCGGCGCGCACGAAGGCGATGCGGTGGGTCACGCCATCGCCGCGCAGGGACTCTTCGAGTTGGTAGCGGTAGTACAGCGCCGTGCGGCCTTGGACATGCTCGATTTCGTGGGCGAACGACTCGAAAGGGCGAAAAGTCCGCAGGTGCTCGCCGGTGCTTCCGTCAGTGGTCGTTCGGGTGCTGATGACTTCATCGACACTGAAGATTTCGTAAGCGGACTGCTCCTCGCTTCTGGGCTTGAGCTCGACCTGGGCAGCCTCGCTGGCCAGGTCGATGGGCTCGGCACTGTGCTTGAACAGGTTGACAGCCGGGGTGCAGAACAGGCTGAAATCTTCTGTGCCAACGCGAAGGGGTTCTGGCAGTTGACGCGTGAAGTGGAACTCGATGCCCACCTGCTGGCAGGCTTGCGCCGGCCACAGCTTTTCCAGGCCGGTAATGCTGAAGAAGTGGAAGCGCTTCGGGAACACGAAGTATTCCTGCAGGATCCGGTAGCCATCGAACACGTTCCGCGGGTAGGGCAGCAAGGCCTCCTCAGGGCTGAAACCCGGGAACGCGATGCTGTTGGCCGGTAGCCGGCGCACCTCGCCGTCCATGATCACGCTGACGTGTTTGAGGTATTGAGCAATCCATAGATAAAGCGTCAGAGCGGTGCGGTTGTCGCCGCTCAGGTGGAAATCCAGACGGGCGCAGCCCAACGTATTCAGTGGCCGTTCGACCAAGGTTTGCAGGCCGATGCGAACCACAGAGCTGTCGAGTGTCTGGGTTGCGCTGACGGCGCTGATTTCGACCGGATGAAGGCTCACTCCCGTGCAGGTACGAAACTCGCAGGGCACGCCGTCCACGGGTTTCGAGAACAATCTTGCACCTTTGAGAATGTGCTGTGACTGGCTGAGCGATTGTTTGCGTGGCGAGAACTGGATGATCGTCGCGCTGGGCAGTGGCCGCAGGTAGTTGGGCCACAGTATCTGCAGCATGGGGTGGGTGAGTTCTGGCAGGTCATCTTCCAGCTTCAGCCGAAGCTTGGCCGTTAGAAACGCAAAGGCTTCCATCAACCGCTCGACATCGGGGTCGCTGCCCGCCTTGCCTAGCAGCCGGGCAAGCTGAGGGTTGTCCTTGGCGAAGTCGTTTCCCAACTCGTGCAGGTAACGCAGTTCTTCGCTGAATCTGTCCTTCAGTGACATGGGTCACCTCACTCGGGTGTAGCGGTTGTGTCCGTTTACCAGCAGCTCCAGCTGCAACTGCTCTGCCTGGTTGTTGACCTGCACCTGGCAGTCGAGCCTGAAATGCAGTTCCAACGGGGCGTGACAATCCGGTACCGCTTTGAGCGCGCGCACTTGGATGCGCGGTTCAAAGCGCTGGAGGGTACGGCGGATATCGGCGCTCACTTGCTGCAGCAGGTCGCCACTGCTGACGTCATGCCCGTTGAAGTCGCGCAGGCCAAGCTCGGGGCTGCTCTGGGAGCAGCCTTGGCGAGCGTTCAGCAACGTTTCGAGGTGGCGCTTGATGGCCGCGAACTTGTGCGAAGCGCTTTCCTGGCGAGACGGCTCCCGGATGGCGGACGGGTCCGCCATCAAGCGATCGAAGAAACCACTCATTGCGTGTCGAGCCGGCCTACCAGGGAAATTTCGAAGTTCGCGCCCATGTACTTGAAGTGCGGGCGCACGGCGAGCGAGACCTGGTACCAGCCCGGATCACCCGCCACGTCCGAGACCTCGACCCTGGCAGCACGCAACGGCCGACGGCTGCGCACATCGGCCGAAGGGTTTTCCTGGTCGGCGACGTATTGCTTGATCCATTTGTTGAGTTCGGACTCAAGGTCCCGTCGCTCCTTCCAGCTGCCGATCTGCTCGCGCTGCAACACCTTGATGTAGTGGGCCAGGCGATTGACGATGAACAGGTAGGGCAGTTGGGTGCCGAGCTTGTAGTTGGTCTGTGCCTGCAGGCCTTCGGGTGTCTTGGGGAAGTTTTTCGGCTTTTGCACCGAGTTGGCTGAGAAGAACGCGGCGTTGTCGCTGTCCTTGCGCATGGTCAGGGCGATAAAGCCCTCTTCGGCCAGCTCGAATTCCTTGCGGTCGGAAATCAGTACCTCGGTAGGAATCTTGGCCTGCAGTTGGCCCAGCGATTCGTACAGATGTACCGGCAGGCCTTCGACGGCACCACCCGATTGCGGGCCGATGATGTTGGGGCACCAGCGGTAGCGGGCAAAGCTGTCGTTGATGCAGCTGGCCAACAGAAAGGCTGAGCTGCCCCACAGGTAATTGTCGTGCCGGCCGTTGATGTTCTCATCGTAATTGAAGCTGCTGATCGGCTGGTCCTGGTGATGGTAGGCGGAGCGCAGCATGAAGCGCGGCCCGGTCAGCGCGATGTGGCGGGCATCTTCGCTCTCGCGGAACGCGCGCCACTTGGCATGCCGTGGGCCGGCGAAGATGTCTTTGATTTCTTTCAGATTGGGTAGCGCTTCGAAGCTGCTCAGGTTGAAGAACTCCGGGGAGGGTGCCGCAATGAAGGGCGCATGCGACATGGCACCGACGGACGCCATGTAGCTCAACAGTTTGATATCAGGCGAAGAGGGGCCGAAGTTGTAGTTGCCAACCATTGCCGCGACCGGCTCGCCACCGAACTGGCCGTAGCCGGCGGTATAGACGTGTTTATAAATACCACTGCAGGTAATGTCGGCGGCGTTCTCGAAGTCATCGAGCAAGTCTTCCTTGCTGACGTGCAAGACTTCGAGCTTGATGTTCTCGCGAAAGTCCGTACGGTCGACCAGAAGTTTGAGGCTTCGCCACGCGGATTCAAGTTGCTGGAACGCGGGTTCATGCAGAATGGCATCCATCTGCTTGCTGAGGACCCGATCCAGCTCGGCAATCATCTGGTCGACGCGGTGTTTGTTGATCAATTGATCTGGGTCATGACTTTTCAGAATTTCGGCAATGAAGGCGGATACACCCTGCCTGGCCACTTGGTAACCCTCTTGCGTGGGAACCAACTTGGTCTCTGCCATGATCTGGTCGAGCAAGGTGGCATTGCTCAGTGTTTCGGCCTGTGTTTCAACAGTGACAGTTGTGCTTGGCTTTGGCATGGGGGCGCTCCGTTGTCTCAGTCGGCTTTTGGCGCTTCAAGCACCAGGTCCAGTTCTTGCGCGAGTTGCTTGCGGGCATGCGCGTCGTTCAAAAGAAGCTGCAACTGTTTGCGGAAGGTGGGCACGTTGCCCAGCGGGCCTTTCAGGGCGACCAGCGCTTCACGCAGCTGCAGCAGCTTGTTCAGCTCGGGCACCTGGCGTGCGATGCGGTCTGGGCCGAAGTCCTGGATGGACTTGAATTGCAGGTTGACTGCCAGCTCTGCATCCGGAGTAGCGCCAAGCGCGGAGGGCACCGACATGGCCAGGCTCACATTGGCGTCGTTCAACACGTTGTTGAAGGTGTGTTTATCGATGCGCATGACCTGACGGTCTTCGAGGGAGCGGCTGTCGTCGAGGCCGAAGTCACCCAGCACCATCATCTTGTGCGGCAGCTCTACCTCGGCCTGCTCGTCACCGGTGGCGGGCACATATTTGATGTTGATGCGTTCTTTGGGTGCAACGGAGCCGGAGGGTTTAGTCATGGTTATATATCTTTTTTAGTGTGGGTTTTATATGTAGGACGCTTCCTACAAGTAAGCTTGCGCGTTAAACGTTTAATAAACATGATTTCTGGGATTTGAGTTGTTCGTTGCCTAAAAACCATGCGCTGGATAATCGTCGAGCGTCGAGTTCAAATATGTAACAAAATAAATTCTTGAATAGAATTGAGTTTATGTACTAGCCTCTTTTCCGCTGTTGGGATGGCTGGGTTAATTCACGGGCATGTGTACGATTGAGTGGGAGAGTTAAGGTGAGATGATTATTCGTTATGCAGGTGGCGTCGGACTTTCATTCCTGTTCTTGTTAATGCCTGCCTTGACCCGTGCATCGCAGGACTGCCCACGGATCGTGTCCAATATCGAACGCCTGGCGTGTTTCGATCAGGCGGCGGGTACGCCGGGATTCACGCCGCACCGACAGTGGTCAGCGCAGGAACTGGAAACGCCCACGTTGCGTCGCGTATTGATCCATGAGACGGGGCGGGCGCCCGAGGACTTGATGTTTCGCCTCAGGTCTGAAGAAGGCGGGCTCCTGATCTCTGCACCTGCGATTGCTTCAGTTGCACCGCACCCCTACCTGATCATCAGCTGCGTGCAGAACATCTCGAGGTTGCAACTGGTCACCGCCCAACCCGTCGATGCCAGCCGAGTGCAGGTGCGGTTGAGAGGGGAGCGGGGCGCTACTGTACCCACACCGTGGCAAGTGATGGAAAACGGCCAAGTGCTCGACGCCGGCAGAGGCTTGCCGGGTATCGAGCAGATCAAGCAATTGATCGGGGCCCATCGCATTCACGTAGAGAGCGACAACCCTGCCGTTGATGGACTCGTTTTTGACGCTCAGGGGCTGGACCCGCTTATCGACGAGGCTCGCAAGACATGTCGCTGGTAGCTGATGTCGAGGCGCAAGAAATCACACGGTTGCTCGCACCCATCGATGCCCAGGTGCCGGCGGGGCTGTTCGATGGGGAAGACGAAACCTACCAGGCCATTGACCAGGAGATGGTCAAGCTGGGTGGGCTGCAGGAAGCGTCTATCGACTGGGACTACATCGAGGAGGCCTCCGGTCAGTACCTGGAGCGACAGTGCAAGCATCTGCGGATCGTCGCGCACTTGAGCGTTGCGTGGCTGCGCAGTGGTTGTTGGGAGCGCTGGGGGTTCACCTTGGCGTTGCTGGGCGGAATGATCGAAGGCTATTGGGAAACCGCTCATCCAGCGCCTGGCCCGAAGGGCTTCCTGACCAAGCGCAAGGTCGTTGGCCTGGTGCTCAATCGCTTGATCGATGCGCTGCCGCGCCTTGATCGTTTCACCTACACCCCGGCTCACGCCGCAGCGGCGAAGGGTGCATTGGCCCGTTTGCTACGTCAGCAGGAAGCCGCCCAGCTTGACCCGGCTGTTCTGGGTGAGCTGGAGCGCCTGTTGCGTAAACACACGGCGCTTGCCAACGGTATTGGCGAGTGCGATGCGCCCAAGGCCTCGGTGGAGAGCCCCCAACCTGCGCCGCTGGTGGATGTCATCGCCACGCCGAAACCCTGCATGTCGATCGGTAACGAGCGCGAGACGCGCCGAGCCATCCTGAGCATGGCCGAGCTGATCAACCAGCAGGACCCTTACGACCCGACCGGCTACCAACTGCGTCGCTTCGGTCTGTGGGCCCACATCCAGGCCGCACCGCAAACCCGGCAGGGCAACCGTACAGAGTTGATGGCAGTGCCGCGGGATATTGCCAGCGACTACGAGGAGGCCATCGCCGGTACCGTAATCGACGCGGCGTTGCTCCAGCGGGTTGAAAAAAGTGTGTCGGCTTCGCCCTTCTGGATTCGCGGCAGCTTCCTTGCCGCAACCGCCGCGTCGCGGCTGGCGATAGGCGAAGTGGCTGAGGCCATCCGTGCGGCGACCGCTCGTTTCGTGCTGCGCATGCCAGCGCTGCAGCAGCTGTGCTTCAGCGACGGTCGGGTGTTTGTCGACGACCAATGCCTGGCCTGGCTCAAAGGGGCAGACGGGCAATCCGAGCAAGCCGGAGCTTCCCAAGAGTTCACCAGCCTTCGCGAAGAACTGGTCAGCCAGCTGGAAAGCGGCGGCGTAGAACCGGTGTTGCTAAGGCTGCAGGGGATGCAGGCAGATTTTCGAGCCCCTCGCGAGCGCTGCCATACCACCCTCATCGCAGCGGACCTGTTGGCCGCACGAGGCGTGTCCTGGTTAGCCCAGGACCTGTGCGCCGGGGTAGCGCGCACGATGCAGCAAACCACCGCCAGCGACTGGGAGCCCGAGGTATTTCAGCGGCTTCAACAATACGCGTCCTCCCACGTGCTGGCCGATCGGAACAAGGAGCAGGAGCCTCGATGAATCAACTCTGGAAGTACCTCAAACGTTGGGGCTGGCCGCTGATGACCCGTATCGGTCTGGCAATGCCGCTGCTACTTGGGCTTGGCGCTGTGCTGATGCTGGTCGCCATCTGGTGGCTCGGCCCGCAATGGACGTGGCGCGATCAGCAGCCGTTGGCCAGTGTGGCGCATCGTAGTATGGCCAGCCTGGTGTTCGTGTTGGTGGCGCTGTTGTGCTGGCTGATCGTGTTGAGAACGCGCTTTCGCCGCTTGCAAGCAGAACGTCAGCAGGCGATGGCTGCCGACGTGGATCCGGCGCAACCGTTCGTTCATGCACAAGAGAAGGCGTTGAGCCAAGGGCTCGCACGCTACCTGGACAATGCCGGTGGGCGTCGCGCGCTGTACCGATTGCCGTGGTACCTCGTGCTGGGCGCCAGGCAGGCCGGCAAGAGCAGCTTTATTGACTGCACCGATCAAAGTTTCTCGTTGACCCGCATCGACAAGGCGCAGGCACGGGGACGGCCAGCGCAGGCGCTCGCCTACCCCGTGGGGTGGTGGATCAGCAATGACGCGGTGATCATCGACCCGCCCGGTGCCTTTATCAGCCAGAACGGCCCCGCAGATTCGCTGGGCAGTGACTCCACTGACGTTGAGTCTTCGGTACCGTCTGGAACCCAAGCCAAACTGTGGCAGCATCTGTTGGATTGGCTGCAGCGCAATCGAAGCCAGAGAGCCCTAAACGGCCTGGTGCTGGTTGTCGACCTGCCCGCGCTGCTGCACGGTACCGTCGAGCAACGCACGGCACTTGCCCACCTGCTGCGCACACGTCTTTACGAGGCGAGCAGCCAGTTGGGCTCGCGCTTGCCGCTGTATGTCGTGTTGAGCAAGTTCGATCTGCTGGACGGCTTCGACCAATTCTACAGCAAGCTTTCGGCCGCCAAGCGCAATAGCCTGTTTGGATTCACGTTCAAGCTGGATGCTGTCGACACCTTCGACGCTTGGCTGGGCGAGTATGGCGAACACTACGATCGGTTGCTGGAGCAGCTGTTCGAGCAGGTGATCGATCGTCTGGACGTGCAGGGTAGCCCTGCGTTGCGCTCACGTCTCTACTCACTGCATAGGCAGTTGCTCGGGTTGCGTCCAATACTGTTGAGCTTTCTGCGCGAGACCTTGGCAAGTGACCGTTTCACCACCCCGGCGCTGGTGCGCGGTGTGTATTGGTCGTCAGTCGTACAGCACGGTGACGTGCGCAACGCCTTTGTCCGTGAGGCGGCGCAGCCTTACAAGACCAGCCTCCCCTTGCTGGAGGGCAAGGCGCAGGGCAAGGCGTTGGCCTACTTCATTCAACAGGCCTTTGGGCGGGTCATCTACAAGGAGGCCGGCCTTGCCGGCGACAACGTCAGGGTGGCACGGCGCAAGCGCCAATTGCTGTGGGTGGGTGCTTCTGTAGGCGTTCTGGCCTTCTGTATCGCTATTGCCAGCTGGCATCGTTACTTCGACATCAATGGCATCAAGGCCGCCAGCGTGCTGGCCAAGAGCCGGGAGTACAGCCATCACGAAGTGGATCAGCGTCTGGACCCGACCGGGCGCAACTTGCTGGAGCCGCTGGACCAGATCCGCGATGCGGTAGCAGTGTTTGGCGACTACCGCGCTGCGTGGCCGGGTGTTGCGGATCTGGGGCTGTACCAGGGCCGTGCCATCGGGCCGACCGTGGATGAGGCGTACCTCAGTTTGTTGTCCAGGCGTTTCTTGCCTGCGTTGGCCAGCGGCGTGATCGATGCCATGGATGCGGCGCCCCCCGGCAGCGAGCAGCAAATGGCCGCGCTCCGGGTTTACCGGATGATCGAGGATCGCCGGAACCGCCGAGCGGCATGGGTCGAAGACTGGATGGCGCGACAGTGGCAACAGGCCTTCCCCGGCCAGGGGCAGCTGCAACGTGATCTCATGCGGCACCTGAAGTATGCCCTGGCCTACGCGGATACCGACCTGCCGCAGTATCGCCAGCGTGTCAGCGACGTGCAGCAGACCTTGCGCAAGGTGCCGTTGCCACAACGCGTGTATGCAGGCCTGAAGCAGCAGGCCCAGGAGCAGTTGCATACCGGTCTGGACCTGCGTCATCAGGTGGGGCCTGCGTTCGATGTCGTTTACCAGCTGTCTTCCGGCTCGAGCCAGGGCGACAATGGTGTTTTGCTGGCGCCCATGCTCACCGCCAAAGGCTTCAAGGAGTATTTTGAACCGCGTAGTCAGCGCTTTACGGAAATGGCAATGATCGACCAGTGGGCACTGGGGGAACGTGCTCAACTGGACTACTCCGATGCCGACCAGGCTGCGCTGAACGAGCGCCTGCGCAACCTGTACAGCGCCGACTACATCGACAGCTGGCGCCGCGCCTTGAACGCATTCTCCGTGGCGGATTTTCGAGACCTGGATCATGGCGTCACGATCCTTGAACAGTTGGCCGGGCCAGCGGCGCCGTTGCACCGATTGCTGGAGACGGTTCGCGACAACAGTTCGCTGTTATCACCAATGAATGTTGGCGTGGCGGATGAGGCCCCCTCGCTTGTTTTGGTCAACGGCAAGCCCGAGCAACAACAGGCGCTGGCCATCCAGCGGGCGTTTGCAGGCTTGAACGCCATGTTGCACGCTGCAGGCGAAAAGCCGAGCTACTACGATGAAACCCACGCAGCCATAGCCGCCGTCCACGACTATGCCAAGGCGGTACAGGGTAGCCCAGACCGGGGCAAGGCCGCGCTGCACGCGGTGCATCAGCGCTTTTCAATGACCGGGCACGACCCCATCGGCACCTTGCAACGCGTCGCCACTGGCTTGCCGGAGCCAATCAATCATCACGTCAGAAAGGTGGCAGAGCAAACGGCGCAAGTGCTGAACGTTGAAGCGCTGCGCGAGCTGGAGCGACGGTGGGATGCTGAAGTCTACAGCTTCTTCCAGCAGCGCCTGGCCGAGCGCTACCCATTCGTCGTCAGGGCACCCGACGCTTCGCTGGAAGACTTTGAAGCGTTCTTTGGACCGAATGGGCGACTGCAGCAGTTCCAGGATCAATACCTGAAGCTCTTTCTCAAGGACAATCTGGAGGCCTTGCAGGCTGGTCTGCAGGGGCGTTCCCTGATCCGTACTGATGTGATCGAGCAGCTGAAACTGGCTGATCGCATCCGCGAAACGTTCTTTGATCAGCGCGGTAACCTCAGCGTGCAGTTCAGCATCGAGCCATTGGGGCTCAGTGCAAATCAACGCACCAGCCTGCTGGATCTGGATGGCCAGCTGATTTCCTACACCCACGGCCCAAGCCAGATCACCGGCATTGTCTGGCCCAATACCTTGGGGCAACACGTGCGCAGCAACCTGACCCTGCTCAGACAGAACGGCAATAGCAGCAGCCTGGAGTATCGAGGGCCTTGGTCGATGTTCCGCCTGCTGAGCCGCGGTTCGCTCAATGGACGTACGGCAACCAGCGTGGACCTGAGCTTCAGGACGGGTGATGGTGTGATGCGCTACCGGCTGAACGCGGAAAAAGCCTTCAACCCAATTACTCAACAACCGTTCAAAGGTTTTCGGTTGCCCCGAGGGTTGTTGCAACAGCCAGCCAGGGTGGCGTTGGCCGAACAGGCGGATGTGCCTGTCATGTAAGCAGGAGATGGTGCAAAACGAAGCGCGAGTCCAGGCGCGGCATTACTGTACCCAGGCTATCGAGAAACTGAAGTGGGGCATGCGCTCGGGCAGGACTTACAGGCATGTTGAAGCGCTGATCAAGCCCAGAACCCAACCAGCACCAACGCCGCCACACCCAGCCCGACCGCAACCGAGCAGCCACCCAGCGACAGCGCCGCCCGGCCTTGCCGATACCAGCCGTCATGGCCCAATTGCCGTGCCGGCGCCAGCAGGCTGCGCCACCGCAGTTCCGTATCGTGAAACGCCTGCAAGTTCGCCGTATCGGCATCCAGCCAGCGGCGGAAGTCGATACGCTCGCACGCCGTCACCTGCGGGCTCTGCAAGCGCACATACCATTGCCCGGCCACGCTCGCCAGCACATCCCGGCGCGAGCGGCCGGCTTGCAGCGCCTGGCCCATGTTGCGCTCGATACTCGCCAGTGGCAGGTCAAGGCGCACAGCAATGCTGGCGAAGTCCAGCTGATCGAGGCGGTTAAGCAGGAATACTTGCTGTACGCGCCGTGGTAGCCGCTTCAGTGCATGCAGCAGGGCATCGTCGGCATCATGCTCGGTAGCAGGAGTGGGGTGCTCAAGGGGCAGCAGCAGACGGGTCATGGACAGCTCCTTGCTCTATAAAGGGGAGGAGGGGGCATCTTCCTTGATGCGGAAACAGCTTAGTGGAAACGAGATTGATTCTCAAGTGCTGATTCCGCAAAGTTTTGTAACGAGCGTTCACGCCCTGAAACACCTTTGCTATCATGCGCGCCATCACGATCTTCATTAGCCTGAAGAGCCAAAAAAAAGACCCGGCAAAAAAGCCGGGTCAAAAACCGTGATTAGCCTGATGAGGAGATAATCTGAGAGCGACCTAAGCTTTCAGGTTATCCAGCGGATCTCGCGATCAGCTGAGTGCAATAATAATCGTTATCATTTGGCAGTCAAATGAATTTTCGCTAATCCGGTAAAAAAGTTTTACCGGCGCGCTTCCTTGTCCCGGCAATCGGGGCTTTTGCCGTTACGCGGCCATCACGTTCTCTCCCTCCTTTCTTGTCTATAAACCCGGTCACTCGGTGTGTTTGTGCTCCAGCAGGGCGCGAGCCATGTCCATCATGTGCATCAACGCGAACGTCAGTTCGCGCTGGCTGCCGTGCTGGTGGGTGGCGGTTTCCTGGGCGGTGGCCGCAGCGCAGCGCAGCAGGGCGATGGCGTGTTCCTTGGCCTGTTCGCCGGTTACGCCTTCGTGCAGGGTCCAGATCCTGTTGTCCAGGGTGGGCCGCGGTGGGTTGGGGTTGAGATAATAGTCGAGCGCGCGGCGGGCTGCTTCGCTGTCGAGATCTGTTTCGTCGTTTTTCGGTAGTTTCATCCTGATACCTGCCGGAGCCAGTAGGGAAGGGGTCAGGTCGATGGTAATACCTACAGTATTTTTATTCTTCCCGATAAATAATACTGAATGTTTATTGAGCGCTTGAAGGCAGTCCGTATCGTGCCAGCGATGAATATGGATAAATGGATTGCCCTCGTCCGTGACCGGATGGAGGAGCTAGGGCTCACTCAAGAGCAGCTTGCCGAGCGCGTTGGTGTGTCTCAAGGCAGTGTCGGTCATTGGGTGAACAAGCGGCGTCAGCCGAAAATCGAATCGATGAACCGCACGTTCGTCGAGCTTGGAATGCCTCATTACAACGTCAGCCTGCAGCTGCGTATCCAGGGGCAGGTTGGCGAGGAGCGTAGTGTTTACGAGATAGCAGACGATGATGAACTCGACCTCATGCGGTACATCGTTTGCTTCCGTTACCCGGTGCTGGGTTGGAGTGAGTTAGAGGCTGCGACGGCTGTAGAGCCTGCTGTTTTCGAGCAGACTGACTACCTGGCACAGGGCAAGGCGTTCTGGCTAACCGTGGAAAACGATGCCATGAGCGCTGTCAGTGGCCGCAGTGTGCCGCAGGGCATGCGGATGCTGGTGGACCCAGGTGTAGAGGCTGAGGCGGGGCGTTTGGTTATCGCTCGTCAGCCGGGCAAGCCGGCGATTTTCCGCGAGCTGGCCGAGGAAGGTGGGCAGCGTTATCTGAAGGCATTGAACAGTAACTACCCGGCGCTGTTGTGCGAAGAGGGTTGCGAATTTCTTGGGGTGGTCGTGCGGGTGCATGGGGCCTTTTGAAAGGGTTTGAGGAGTGGCGGCTACGGTGAACGGCGGGTGGAAGTTGGCCAGCAGGGCCGGCCCTTTCGCGGGTGAACCCGCTCCTACACGCGGCCTGCGCCCAATCACCGATGTGTGTCCACCCCCGATCGGGCGTAGGAGCGGTTTTACCCGCGAATACGGTAGCGGCGGCAACGGTGAACAGCGGGTGGAGATTGGCCAGCAGGCCCGGCCCTTTCGCGGGTGAACCCGCTCCTACGGGCTGTTGCAGGGGCGGCCTTGTGTTGCGTTAGGGCCGCAAAGCGGCCCTCCGGCACCGTTATTCCACCAGTTCGACCAGCACAGTCCCTTCGCTGACCATATCCCCCTCCAGGCAGAACAGCGCCTTCACCGTGCCGGCATGCGGCGCACGAATGCTGTGCTCCATCTTCATGGCCTCCAGTACCACCAGCGCAGTACCGGCTTCCACCACCTGGCCAGGTTCGACCAGCACCCGCACGATACTGCCGTTCATGGGCGCACCCATCCCACCCTGATGGCTGTGGCTGGCTTCAGCCTCGGCAATCGGGTCGAAAGCTTCGATGGCATGCATTTCACCATCCCAGTGCAGGTACAGCGTGCCACCCCGACGGATTGCCAGATGCTGGCGACGCACGCCGTTCTGGTCATGCACCAACTGCTCACCTTGCAGCTGCCAGGTAGAAGCAGCGCTGCGTTCCAGGGCCACTGCCTGATCTTGCCCAGCGCTCACCAGATGCAAGCTGCTGCGTGCCGGTAGGCCCAAGCGCAGGCCGTTACGCCCGCCCCAAGGTGAATGGCGGTCGTCTTCGCGCTGATGGACCCCCTGGCCCTGCAGCCACGCCTCTGCCGCCGCTTCCCAGAAGGCTGCCGGCAGTGCTTGCGGCGCAGGCAGCAGAACCGCCTGATGACGCGGAATGAAGCCGGTATCCAGCTCCGCCGCAGCAAATGCCGGGTGGGCGAGAATGCGCCGCAGGAAGGCAATGTTGGTTTTCAGCCCGCCAATGGCGAACTCGTCGAGCATGGCCAGCAAGCGCAAGCGCGCCTGCTCGCGGTCTTCGCCCCAGGCAATCAGCTTGCCCAGCATCGGGTCGTAGAACGGCGACACCACATCGCCTTCGCTGACCCCGCTGTCCACCCGCCGGCCTTCGCCAGGCGCCGATTCACGGTACAGCGCCAATTTGCCGGTCGCGGGTAAGAAATCGTTGGCCGGGTCTTCGGCATACAGGCGTACTTCGATGGCATGGCCGATCAGCGGCACCTGTTCCTGTGTGATCGGCAGGGCTTCGCCGCAGGCCACGCGAATTTGCCAGGCAACAAGGTCCAGGCCGGTTATGGCCTCGGTGACCGGGTGTTCCACCTGCAGGCGAGTGTTCATCTCCATGAAGAAGAATTCGCCACGTGCATCAAGCAGAAACTCCACGGTGCCGGCACCCACGTAACCGATAGCCTGAGCGGCACGCACCGCCGCTTCGCCCATGGCCCGGCGCAGTTCGGGCGACAGGCCGGGGGCCGGGGCCTCTTCCACCACCTTCTGGTGGCGGCGCTGAATGGAACAGTCGCGCTCGTTGAGGTACAGGCAGTTGCCGTGCTGGTCGGCGAACACCTGAATCTCCACGTGGCGTGGCTTGAGCACGTACTTTTCCACCAGCATGCGCGCATCGCCGAACGACGACTGTGCCTCACGCTGGGCCGAGGCCAGGGCGTCGGCCAGTTGGCTTTCTTCCTCGACCACTTTCATGCCCTTGCCACCGCCACCAGCGCTGGCCTTGAGCAGCACCGGGTAGCCGATGCGTTCGGCGGCGGCTAGGAAAGTGTCCAGGTCCTGGGCCTCGCCGTGGTAGCCCGGCACCAACGGCACGCCGGCCGCTTCCATCAGTGCCTTGGCTGCCGATTTGCTGCCCATGGCGTCGATGGCGCTGGCCGGTGGGCCGAGGAATATCAGCCCGGCCTGCTCGATGGCGCGGGCGAAACCTGCGTTCTCGGACAGAAAGCCATAACCTGGGTGGATAGCCTGGGCGCCGCTGGCCTTGGCTGCTGCCAGCAGCTTGTCGACCAGCAGGTAGCTTTCGGCGGCCTTGGTGCCACCGAGATCCACGCGGATATCAGCTTCGCGGCTATGCCGGGCGTCACGGTCGGTGGCGCTGTGCACGGCAACAGTGGTCAGGCCCATGGCCTTGGCGGTGCGCATCACCCGGCAGGCGATTTCGCCGCGGTTGGCGACCAGCAGGGTGGTCAAAGCGGGGCGGCTCATCGGCGCGGCTCCTTCTTGTCAACGGTTTGCCAGGCAGGGCGGCGTTTTTCCAGGAAAGCGCGCAGGCCCTCCTGGCCTTCGGCGCTGACGCGGATGCGGGCGATGGTGTTTTCGCAGTACCGGCGCAGGGCCGGGCTGAGTTCGCCGTCGTCCACTTCGCGCAGCAAGTCCTTGGTGGCGCGCAATGCTTGTGGGCTGTTCTGCAGCAGGTTGCTTACCCAGGCTTCGACGTGGTCGTCCAGTTCGCTGGCCGGGTATACCTCGGCCAACAGGCCCAGCTCGCGGGCGCGCACGCCAGTGAAACGCTCGGCGGTGAGGGCGTAGCGGCGCGCGGCGCGTTCGCCAATGGCCTTGACCACGAACGGGCTGATCACCGCCGGGGCCAGGCCGATGCGTACTTCCGACAGGCACAGCTGGGCGTCTTCGGCGCCGATGGCCATGTCGCAACAGCTGATCAGACCCAGCGCGCCGCCGAAGGCTGCGCCTTGCACCACGGCCAGGGTCGGGGCCTTGAGGCGGTGCAGGGCGTACATCAGCTCACCCAGTTCGTGGGCGTCATCCAGGTTGGTGTTGAAGTCCAGTTGTGCCGACTGCTGCATCCAGGCCAGGTCGGCACCGGCGCTGAAGTGCCGGCCACGGCCGCGCAGCAGCACAAAGCGCAGGCTGGCGTCTTCGGCCAACTGGTCGATGGCCACGATCAGCTCGCGGATCATCTGCGCGTTGAAGGCGTTGTTCTTGTCCTCGCGGCTTAACCACAGGGTGGCGAAGCCGCGTGGGTCGCGGATCACTTCGAGGGTGCTGAAATCGCTCATGGGTCACATCCGGAAAATGCCGAAGCGGCTCGGTTCGATCGGCGCGTTCAGCGCGGCAGACAACGCCAGGCCGAGGACGTCTCGGGTCTGTGCCGGGTCGATGACGCCGTCGTCCCACAGGCGGGCACTGGAATAATAGGGGTGGCCCTGACGTTCGTACTGGTCGAGGATCGGCTGCTTGAGCCTGGCCTCATCCTCGGCGCTGAATGGCTGGCCGCTGCGTTCGCTCTGCTCGCGCTTGACCTGGGCCAGCACCCCGGCGGCCTGTTCGGCGCCCATCACGCCAATCCGCGCGTTGGGCCACATCCACAGGAAGCGCGGGTCGTAGGCGCGGCCGCACATGCCGTAGTTGCCGGCGCCAAAGCTGCCGCCGATGATCACTGTGAACTTCGGCACCTGGGCGCAGGCCACGGCGGTGACCAGTTTGGCGCCGTGCTTGGCGATGCCGCCTTCTTCGTATTTCTTGCCGACCATGAAACCGGTGATGTTCTGCAGGAACAGCAAAGGGATGCCGCGCTGGCAGGCCAGTTCGATGAAGTGCGCGCCTTTTTGCGCGGCTTCGGCGAACAGGATGCCGTTGTTGGCCAGGATCGCCACCGGGTAGCCGTGCAGGTGGGCGAAGCCGCACACCAGGGTGGTGCCGAACAGCGCCTTGAATTCATCGAACACCGAGCCATCGACCATGCGGGCGATCACTTCGCGCACGTCGAACGGTTGCTTGGCATCCGCCGGTACCACGCCGTACAGCTCGTCGGCGGCATACAGCGGCGCCACTGGGGCCAATCGCTGCAGCTTGCCGAGCTTGTGCCAGTTGAGGTTGGCTACACTGCGTCGCGCGATGGCCAGGGCGTGTTCGTCGTTGTCGGCATAATGGTCGGCGACGCCGCTGGTGCGGCAATGCACATCGGCGCCGCCGAGGTCTTCGGCGCTCACCACTTCGCCGGTGGCGGCTTTCACCAGCGGCGGGCCGGCGAGGAAGATGGTCGCCTGCTGGCGCACCATGATCGCTTCGTCGGCCATGGCCGGCACGTAGGCGCCGCCAGCGGTGCACGAGCCCATCACCACGGCGATCTGCGGGATGCCTTGTGCGCTCATGTTGGCCTGGTTGAAGAAGATGCGCCCGAAATGCTCGCGGTCGGGGAACACTTCGTCCTGGCGTGGCAAGTTGGCGCCGCCGGAGTCCACCAGATAGATGCACGGCAGGCGGTTCTGCAGGGCGATGGTTTGTGCACGCAGGTGCTTCTTCACCGTCAGCGGGTAGTACGAACCGCCTTTTACCGTGGCGTCGTTGGCCACGATCATGCATTCCACGCCTTCCACGCGGCCGATGCCGGCAATCACGCCCGCCGCTGGCACGTCTTCGCCGTACACCTCATGGGCGGCCAACTGGCCGATTTCGAGGAACGGCGAGCCCGGGTCCAGCAGGCGGTCGATACGCTCGCGCGGCAGCAGTTTGCCACGCGAGGTATGCCGTTCCTGGGCCTTGGGCCCGCCGCCCTGGGCAACCTGGGCGAGCAAGCCGCGCAGGGCCTGGACCTGTTCGAGCATGGCCGCGCTGTTGACGGCAAATTCTGCCGAACGCGGGTTGATCTGGGTGTGCAAGGTAGCCATGTGCGCCCGTCCCTTATGTTCAGCGGGTTTCGTTGAACAGTTCGCGGCCGATCAGCATCCGGCGGATTTCACTGGTGCCGGCACCGATTTCGTACAGCTTGGCGTCGCGCAACAGGCGGCCAGCCGGGAATTCGTTGATATAGCCGTTGCCGCCAAGAATCTGGATCGCCTCCAGGGCCATTTGCGTGGCACGCTCGGCGGTGTACAGGATCACGCCGGCAGCGTCCTTGCGGGTGGTTTCGCCACGGTCGCACGCCTGAGCCACGGCATACAGGTAGGCGCGGCTGGCGTTCAGCTGGGTGTACATGTCGGCAATCTTGCCCTGGATCAGCTGGAACTCGCCGATGCTCTGGCCGAATTGCTTGCGGTCGTGGATATACGGCACCACCAGGTCCATGCAGCTTTGCATGATGCCGGTCGGGCCGCCGGACAGCACCACGCGTTCGTAGTCCAGGCCGCTCATGAGGACGCGCACGCCGCCGTTGAGCTGGCCCAGAATGTTCTCTGCCGGCACTTCCACGCCATCGAAGAACAGCTCGCAGGTGTTGGACCCGCGCATGCCCAGCTTGTCGAACTTGTTGCTGCGGCTGAAGCCTTTCCAGTCACGCTCGACGATGAACGCGGTGATGCCGTGCGCACCCTTGTCCAGGTCGGTCTTGGCGTAAATCACGTAGGTGTTGGCGTCGGGACCGTTGGTGATCCAGGTCTTGCTGCCGTTGAGTACGTAGTGATCGCCGCGTTTTTCTGCGCGCAGCTTCATCGACACCACGTCGGAGCCGGCATTGGGCTCGCTCATGGCCAAGGCGCCGATGTGCTCGCCGCTGATCAGCTTGGGCAGGTACTTGAGCTTCTGCTCGTGGGTGCCGTTGCGGTTGATCTGGTTGACGCACAGGTTGGAATGGGCGCCGTAGGACAGCGCCACCGAGGCGGAGCCACGGCTGATTTCTTCCATCGACACCACATGGGCCAGGTAGCCCAGGCCAGCGCCACCGTACTCTTCCGGTACGGTGATGCCCAGCAGGCCCATGTCACCGAACTTGCGCCACATGTCGGCGGGGAACAGGTTGTCGTGGTCGATCTGCGCGGCACGCGGGGCCAGTTCGGCGGCGACGAAGGTGCGCACCTGGTCGCGGAGCATGTCGATGGTCTCGCCCAGGGCGAAGTTCAGGGAGGGGTAATGCATGCTGGGGCACCTTCTTGTTCTTGGAAATTGGGTAACACCGTAGCTCAAAGGCTAACCGCTGACCCCTGTAGGAGCGGGCTTGCCCGCGAATGCGTCAGCAGGACCACCGTCATTGCCTGGGTGATCGCATTCGCGGGCAAGCCCGCTCCTGCAAGGGTCGGCGTCATGCCGGAGGTTCCGGTATCGTTCATCACCTTTACGTTAACGTAAACCTGCGGGAAGGCACTGTCAATCCACTCGTCACCTTTACGTAAACGTAAATCTGCGCCAGAGTATTCCCGCTTGCTTCAGCCGTGCCCAAAACAACCACAAGAAGGGACACCCATGAGTCAACCGAGCTATACCCGCGGTCGCCAGGACCGACCCTTGCTGACCCAGACCATCGGCCAGGCCTTCGATGCCACCGTGGCCCGCTGTTGCGACAGCGAGGCCCTGGTGTCCCGCCACCAGGGCCTGCGTTACAGCTGGCGGCAGTTGGCTGAACAGGTCGAAATATACGCCCGCGCCCTGATCGCACTGGGCGTGAACACCGGCGACCGTGTTGGCATCTGGTCGCCCAACTGCGCCCAGTGGTGCATCTTGCAGCTGGCCAGTGCCAAGGTCGGCGCCATCCTGGTCAACATCAACCCGGCCTACCGTGTGGGTGAGCTGGAATACGTGTTGCGCCAGTCCGGCTGCCGCTGGCTGGTCTGCGCTGAAGCCTTCAAGACGTCTGATTACCACGCCATGGTGCAGGCGCTGGTGCCTGAGCTTACCAGCGCCCGGCCTGGTGAGCTGGCCAGTGAATGCCTGCCCGAGTTGCGTGGCGTCATCAGCCTGGCCGCCAACCCGCCTGCCGGCTTCCTGCCCTGGCACGCATTGGCCGAGCGGGCAGGGCAGACGTCTGTTGAGGCCTGCACAGCCCGTCAGCAAAGCCTGCAATTCGACCAGCCAGTAAACATCCAGTACACCTCCGGCACCACCGGTGCGCCCAAAGGTGCCACGCTCAGTCACTACAACATCCTCAACAACGGTTTCATGGTGGGTGAAAGCCTTGGCCTGACGGCCCGCGACCGTATGGTGATCCCGGTGCCGCTGTACCATTGCTTCGGCATGGTCATGGCCAACCTCGGCTGCGTCACCCACGGCAGCACCATGATCTACCCCAACGATGCTTTTGACGCCGAACTTACCTTGCGCGCCGTGGCCGAGGAGCGCGCCACCATCCTCTATGGCGTACCGACCATGTTCATCGCCATGCTCGACCACCCGTCCCGTGCCCACATGGACCTGTCGACCCTGCGTAGCGGCATCATGGCCGGCGCTACCTGCCCGATCGAGGTGATGCGCCGGGTCATCGACCAGATGCACATGGCAGAAGTGCAGATCGCCTACGGCATGACCGAAACCAGCCCCGTGTCGCTGCAGACCGGCCCGGACGACGATCTGGAGTTGCGCGTGACCACCGTCGGCCGCACCCAGCCGCAGCTGGAAAACAAACTGGTGGACGCTGACGGCTGCATCGTCGCCCGCGGCGAGATTGGCGAACTGTGCACCCGCGGCTACAGCGTGATGCTTGGCTACTGGGACAACCCCCAGGCCACGGCGGATGCCATCGACCCGGCCGGCTGGATGCATTCGGGTGACCTGGCGGTGATGGACGAGCAGGGCTATGTGCGCATCGTCGGGCGCAACAAGGACATGATCATTCGCGGCGGCGAGAACATTTACCCGCGTGAGCTGGAAGAGTTTTTCTACACCCACCCGGCGGTGGCCGATGCGCAGGTGATCGGCATTCCGTGCAGCCGCTATGGCGAAGAGATCGTCGCCTGGATCAAGCTGCACCCGGGGCACAGCGCCACGGTCGAGGAGCTGCAGGGCTGGTGCAAGGCACGCATTGCCCACTTCAAGGTGCCGCGGTATATCCGTTTTGTCGACGAGTACCCGATGACCGTGACCGGCAAGGTGCAGAAGTTCCGCATGCGCGAGATCAGTGTGGCGGAGATTGCGGCTGCATCTGCGGGTTGATGTGCGGGCGCGGCCGGCCTCTTCGCGGGTAAACCCGCTCCTACACAGGGGCAGCGCCGCATTCAAGGCCGGCACGGTCCCTGGTAGGAGCGGGTTTACCCGCGAAGAGGCCGGCCCGATCAATGCAAGATCTTCACCTTGCCAAGCACCCGGTCATCCTCAACCTTTCAATGAAGCAGCGGAGATCAGCTGTTCACGCTGGTGCCGTGGTCTACCCTTAAGCCTTCACCGGTGGCTCCTGGCTCGGCGGGTCGCCCACTGTCGGCGGCACGGTCGGCTTGATCGGCAGCTCGTCCGGGTCTTCTTCCGGTACGGGTGGCGGCAAGCTCGGGTCGTCGATATTGGGATCGGGTGTCTCCGGTGGAATGGGAATGTTCATGGCCTGACCTCGCGTGGGTGGGTGAAGAGGTGCTGTAGGCTCTGACCGCTGGCAGCTGCCGTTCGCTCAATTATTTTGAACCCCCCGCCTGTGCCCGGCTCTGAACCCTTACCGCCACCAGCCTGAGGGAGCAAGGTCGATGTCACGAAACGAGCCCTTTGAAAGCGTGCCCATGGCGAACGATCACCCGGACCAGGCCATTAGCCTGGCCCAGGCGCTGTTGGCGCCACGCATCGTGATCGAAGACACCCAACCCGTGCTCGACGCCGGCAGCTTCGCCGCCAAGGCCGTCAGCGGCCAGCCTGTGGCCGTCAGCACCAAGGCCTACAGCGACGGCCACGACCGCCTGGCGGTGATGCTCAACTGGCGCCAGGCCCACAGCCGGCGCTGGCATTGCGTACCGATGCAGTCGGCGGGCAACGACCTGTGGCAGGCCGAATTCACCCCCACCGAGCTGGGCCCGCACCGGTTCAGTATCGAGGCCTGGATCGACCCGTTTGCCACCTATTGCCACGATCTGGAGAAGAAGTACCACGCCGGCGTCGAGGTAAAACTGGAACTGGAAGAAGGCCGCTTGATGCTGGGCAAAGGCATCGAGCTGTGCAGCGGCGCCCTGCGCGAGGAGCTCGAGGCTGTGCAGAGTCGCCTGGCCACGCTCAGTACCGATGATCAGGTGGCCGTGTTTCTCGACCCGACCACCGCCCGCCTGATGGGCGAAGCCGAACACCGCAGCTACCTGACCCGCAGCCCTGATTTCCCCCTTGATGTCGACCGCCCGGCCGCATTGTTCGCCAGCTGGTACGAGCTGTTCCCGCGCTCGATTACCGAAGACCCGCAGCGTCACGGCACCTTCAACGACGTGCACGAACGGCTGCCGATGATCCGCGACATGGGCTTCGACGTCCTGTACTTCCCGCCCATCCACCCCATCGGCATGCAGCATCGCAAGGGCCGCAACAACGCCCTCAAGGCCGAGCCGGGCGACCCGGGCAGCCCTTATGCCATTGGCAGCCCGGAGGGCGGCCACGAGGCGATTCACCCGCAACTGGGCAGCCGCGATGACTTCCGTCGACTGGTGGCGGCGGCGGCGGAACACGGCCTGGAAATCGCCCTCGATTTCGCCATCCAGTGCTCTCAGGACCACCCCTGGCTCAAGGAGCACCCGGGCTGGTTCAGCTGGCGCCCGGACGGCACCATCCGCTACGCCGAAAACCCGCCGAAAAAGTACCAGGACATCGTCAACGTCGATTTCTACGCCCCAGAGGCCGTGCCTTCGCTGTGGCTCGCCCTGCGCGATGTGGTGGTCGGCTGGGTCGAGGAGGGCGTCAAGACCTTCCGTGTCGACAACCCGCACACCAAGCCGTTGCCGTTCTGGCAATGGCTGATCGCCAATGTGCGCAGCCAGCACCCCGACGTCATCTTCCTCGCCGAAGCCTTTACCAAGCCGGCGATGATGGCGCGCCTGGGCAAGGTCGGCTACGCACAGAGCTATACCTATTTCACCTGGCGCAACCACAAGCAGGAGCTGCGCGAATATTTCGAGCAGCTCAATCAGCCGCCGTGGAGCCAGTGCTACCGGCCCAACTTCTTCGTCAATACCCCGGATATCAACCCGTTTTTCCTGCACACCTCAGGTCGTGCAGGTTTCCTGATCCGTGCCGCGCTGGCGACCATGGGCTCAGGCTTGTGGGGCATGTATTCGGGCTTCGAGCTGTGCGAGGGCACGCCGTTGCCGGGCAAGGAGGAGTACCTGGATTCGGAGAAGTACGAAATCCGCCCACGCGATTTCACCCAGCCCGGCAACATCATCGCCGAGATCGCCCAGCTCAACCGAATTCGCCGGCAGAACCGCGCCTTGCAAACCCACCTGGGCGTGGCCTTCTTCAATTGCTGGAACGACAACATCCTGTACTTCGCAAAGCGTACGCCCGAGCGGGACAACTACATCCTGGTGGCCGTCAGCCTCGACCCGCACAACGCCCAGGAGGCGCACTTCGAGTTGCCCCTGTGGGAGTTGGGGCTGGACGACAACGCCGAAACCCAGGGTGAAGACCTGATGAACGGCCACCGCTGGTCGTGGTACGGCAAGACCCAATGGATGCGCATAGAGCCCTGGCACCTGCCGTTCGGCATCTGGCGCATCGAAAAAGCCGGGTAAAACCGGTCTGTAGCCTTTTCCCCTGTGGGAGCGGGCATGCCCGCGAACACCGGCAGAGCCGGTGCCAAGCACCGCGGTGGCTGATTCGCGGGCCCGCCCGCTCCCACAGCGATGGTGCAAGAAGGGGCAAACATGCAATTGAAAGGAGTCGCACATGGCCAAGCGTTCCCGCCCGGCAGCCTTCATCGACGACCCGCTGTGGTACAAGGACGCCGTCATCTACCAGCTGCACATCAAGTCGTTCTTCGACTCGAACAATGACGGCATCGGCGACTTCGCCGGGCTGATCAGCAAGCTCGATTATATCGCTGAGCTGGGCGTCAACACCCTGTGGCTGCTGCCGTTCTATCCCTCGCCACGCCGTGACGACGGCTACGACATCGCCGAATACAAGGCCGTGCACCCCGACTACGGCAGCATGGCCGACGCCCGCCGTTTCATCGCCGAGGCCCACAAGCGCGGCCTGCGGGTGATCACCGAGCTGGTCATCAACCACACCAGCGACCAGCACCCGTGGTTCCAGCGCGCCCGCCACGCCAAGCGCGGCAGCAAGGCGCGCGAGTTCTACGTGTGGTCGGACGACGACCAGAAGTACGACGGCACGCGCATCATCTTCCTCGACACCGAAAAGTCCAACTGGACCTGGGACCCGGTCGCCGGCCAGTACTTCTGGCACCGGTTCTACTCCCACCAGCCGGACCTCAACTTCGACAACCCGCAGGTGCTCAAGGCGGTGATCGGCGTCATGCGCTTCTGGCTGGACCTGGGTGTAGATGGCCTGCGGCTGGACGCGATCCCTTACCTGATCGAGCGCGACGGCACCAACAACGAAAACCTCGTCGAAACCCACGACGTGCTCAAGGCGATCCGCGCCGAGATCGACGCCAATTACCCCGATCGCATGCTGCTGGCCGAAGCCAACCAGTGGCCTGAAGACACGCGTCCGTACTTCGGCGAAGGCGACGGCGACGAGTGCCATATGGCCTTCCACTTTCCGTTGATGCCGCGCATGTACATGGCCCTGGCCATGGAAGACCGCTTCCCGATCACCGATATCCTGCGCCAGACCCCGGAAATCCCGGCCAACTGCCAGTGGGCGATCTTTTTGCGCAACCATGATGAACTGACCCTGGAAATGGTCACCGACCGCGAGCGCGATTACCTGTGGAACTATTACGCCGAAGATCGCCGCGCGCGCATCAACCTGGGCATTCGCCGGCGCCTGGCGCCCCTGCTGCAGCGTGACCGTCGGCGCATAGAGCTGCTGACCAGCCTGCTATTGTCGATGCCGGGCACGCCAACCCTGTATTACGGCGACGAACTGGGCATGGGCGACAATATCTATCTGGGTGACCGCGATGGCGTTCGCACACCCATGCAGTGGTCGCCAGACCGCAACGGCGGTTTTTCCCGCGCCGACCCGCAGCGCCTGGTGCTGCCGCCGATCATGGACCCGCTCTACGGTTACCAGACCGTCAACGTCGAGGCGCAAAGCCACGACCCGCATTCGCTGCTGAACTGGACCCGGCGCATGCTGGCGGTGCGCAAGCAGCAGAAGGCCTTTGGTCGCGGCAGCCTGCGCACCCTCACGCCCAGCAACCGGCGCATCCTTGCCTATATCCGCGAGTACACCGACGCCGACGGCAATACCGAGGTCATCCTCTGCGTGGCCAACGTGTCCCGCGCCGCCCAGGCTGCCGAACTCGAATTGTCACAATACGCCGACAAAGTACCGGTGGAGATGCTTGGCGGCAGCGCGTTCCCGCCAATCGGCCAACTGCCGTTTCTGCTGACCTTGCCACCTTATGCGTTCTACTGGTTCCTGCTGGCCAGCCGCGATCGCATGCCCAGCTGGCACATCCAGCCCACCGAGGGGTTACCCGAATTGACCACATTGGTACTGCGCAAGCGCATGGAAGAACTGCTGCAAGCCCCCGCAAGCGATACGCTGCAAAGCACCATCCTGCCGCAGTACCTGCCCAAGCGCCGCTGGTTCGCCGGCAAGGAAGGGCCGATCGATGCCGTGCGCCTGTGCTACGGCGTGCGTTTCGGCACCGCCACCACGCCGGTGTTGCTCAGCGAAATCGAGGTACTCAGCGACGGCACGGCCACCCGCTACCAGCTGCCGTTCGGCCTGCTGCGTGAGGAGCAGATCCATACCGCGCTGCCGCAGCAGCTGGCGTTGTCGCGGGTGCGCCGTGCCCACCAGGTTGGCTTGATCACAGACGCCTTCGTCCTCGAGCCGTTCATTCACGCCGTGATACAAGCCTGCCAGGATGGCCTGCGTCTGCCGTGTGGCGACGCTGAGGGTGAATTGCGCTTCGAATGCACAGAGCAGCTGGCCGGCCTGGCGCTCGACGAGGAGAGCGAAGTGCGCTACCTCAGCGCCGAGCAGTCCAACAGCTCGGTGGTCATCGGCGACCGCGTGGTGCTCAAGCTGATCCGCCGGGTCAACCCGGGTATCCATCCAGAGCTGGAAATGAGTGCCTACCTGACCGCCGCCGGCTTTGCCAATATCTCGCCGCTGCTGGCCTGGGTCAGCCGGGTGGACGAGCAACACGCGCCGCACCTGCTGATGATTGCCCAGGGTTATCTGAGTAACCAGGGCGATGCCTGGGGTTGGACCCAGAACACGCTGGAAAGGGCCATCCGCGACCAGATGGAGCCCACCCGCAACGACACCGAAGCGCACACTGACGCATTGGCCGAACTCAGCGGCTTTGCGGCCTTGCTTGGCCAGCGCCTGGGCGAGATGCACCTTCTGCTGGCCGCACCCACCGAAGACCCGGCCTTCCAGCCGCGCCCCAGCGATGCGCAGGACAGCGAGCGCTGGCGTGCACAGATCAGCGCCGAACTGACCCACGCCCTCGACCTGCTGGCCCAGCATCGCGACACGCTGGACGGCGACAGCCAGGCCTTGGTCGACGACCTGCAGCAACAGCGTGACGGCCTGGCACAGCACATCGACAACCTCGCCGAGCAGGCTCAGGGTGGCCTGCTGATGCGTGTGCACGGCGACCTGCATCTGGGCCAGGTGCTGGTGGTGCAGGGGGATGCCTACCTCATCGATTTTGAAGGCGAACCCGCCCGGCCCCTTGAAGAGCGCCGGGCAAAACACAGCCCCTACAAGGATGTCAGCGGCGTGCTGCGATCCTTCGACTATGCTGCTGCGATGATCTTGCGCAGCGCGTCTGCGGTGGACCTTTCCGAGCCGGCGCGGCAAGCCCGGCAGCGGGTTGCCCGGCAGTACCTGCACCAGTCCCGGCATGCCTTTGTCGAAGCCTATGGCCTGGCCACTGCCGCCATGCCCCACGCGTGGCAGCACGCCGAGGGCGAGCGCGCGGCGCTGGAGCTGTTCTGCCTGGAAAAAGCCGCCTACGAGATCACATACGAAGCCGAAAACCGTCCGAGCTGGCTGGCCGTGCCTTTGCATGGTCTGCATGGACTGATCAGTACCTGGGGAGAGTCAGAATGAACGTTACAACGCGTGAAAACGGTGGCCTTCGGCAACGGGACCTCGACGCCCTGGCCCGCGCCGAACACGCCGATCCTTTTGCGGTACTCGGCCCCCACGGCGACGGCGCAGGCGGGCAGGTGGTCCGCGCCTTTCTGCCCAATGCCCTGAAAGTGCGCATTCAGGCCCGGGATGACGGGCGGGTGCTTGCCGAAATGGAGCAGGGCAGCCTGCCCGGTTTGTTCAGCGCGCACCTCGATAAGGCACAGCCCTATCAGCTTCACATCGTCTGGGCCGGCGGCGAGCAGGTTACCGAAGACCCCTACAGCTTCGGCCCGCAATTGGGAGACATGGACCTTCACTTGTTCGCGGAAGGCAATCACCGCGATTTGTCCGGGCGCTTCGGTGCCCAGCCAACTCAGGTCGATGGCATCGACGGCGTGTGTTTCTCGGTCTGGGCGCCGAATGCCCGGCGGGTGTCGGTGGTGGGTGATTTCAACAACTGGGATGGTCGCCGCCACCCCATGCGCCTGCGGCACGGCGCGGGGGTGTGGGAGCTGTTCATTCCGCGTCTGGGCGTGGGCGAAACCTACAAGTTCGAAGTACTCGGCAAGGACGGCATACTGCCGCTGAAGGCCGACCCGCTGGCCCGTGCCACCGAGCTGCCGCCGAGCACGGCATCCAAGGTAGCCGGTGAACTCAGTCACGCCTGGCAGGACCATGACTGGATGGCACAACGTGCCCAGCGCCATGCCTACAACGCGCCGTTGTCGATCTACGAGCTGCACCCAGGGTCATGGCGCTGCGAGCTGGACGAAGCGGGGGAAATCGGGCGTTTCTACAATTGGCGGGAACTGGCCGAGCGGCTGGTGCCCTATGTGCAGGAACTGGGCTTTACCCACATCGAACTGCTGCCGATCATGGAGCACCCGTTCGGCGGCTCCTGGGGCTATCAACCACTGTCGATGTTCGCGCCCACCTCGCGCTACGGCAGTGCCGAAGATTTCGCCGCGTTCATCGACGCCTGCCACCAAGGGGGCATCGGTGTGCTGCTGGACTGGGTGCCTGCGCATTTCCCCACTGACGAACATGGCCTGGCGCGTTTCGACGGCACGGCCCTGTACGAATACGACAACCCACTGGAAGGCTACCACCAGGACTGGAACACGCTGATCTACAACCTCGGCCGCAACGAGGTACGCGGCTTCATGATGGCCTCGGCGCTGCACTGGTTGAAGCACTTCCACATCGACGGCCTGCGCGTCGATGCGGTGGCCTCGATGCTGTACCGCGACTACTCGCGCAAGGCCGGCGAATGGGTACCCAACCGCCACGGCGGGCGTGAGAACCTGGAAGCCATCGACTTCATCCGCCACCTCAACGGCGTGGCTGCCCACGAGGCCCCGGGTGCGCTGATCATCGCCGAGGAGTCCACCGCCTGGCCCGGGGTCAGCCAACCTACCCAACAGGGCGGCCTGGGTTTTGCCTACAAGTGGAACATGGGCTGGATGCACGACACCCTGCACTACATCCAGAACGACCCGGTGCACCGCACCTACCACCACAACGAGATGAGCTTCGGGCTGATCTATGCCTATTCCGAGCACTTCATCCTGCCCATTTCCCATGATGAAGTGGTACACGGCAAGCACTCGCTGATCGACAAGATGCCCGGCGACCGCTGGCAGAAGTTCGCCAACCTGCGCGCCTACCTCACCTTCATGTGGGCACACCCGGGCAAGAAGCTGCTGTTCATGGGCTGCGAGTTCGGCCAGTGGCGTGAGTGGAACCACGACGCCGAACTGGACTGGTACCTGCTGCAGTATCCCGAGCACCAGGGTGTGCAGCGCCTGGTGGGCGACCTCAACCGCTTGTACCGCGAAGAGCCGGCGTTGCACGAGCAGGATTGCCAGCCGCAGGGTTTCCAGTGGTTGATCGGTGACGACGCGCAGAACAGCGTGTACGCCTGGCTGCGCTGGAGCAGCAGCGGCGAGCCGGTGCTGGTGGTGGCCAACTTCACCCCGGTACCCCGAGAGGGCTACCGCATTGGCGTGCCGTTCGGCGAGCGTTGGCAGGAGCTGCTGAACAGTGATGCCGAGCTGTATGCCGGGTCGAATGTCGGCAATCTCGGGGCGGTGGCCAGTGACGAAGTGGCCAGCCACGGGCAGCCATTATCGCTGGCCCTGAACCTGCCGCCGCTGGGGGTGTTGATCATGAAGCCCGCCTGATCGGTTGACCGCACTGGCCTTTTCGCCTGTAGGAGCGGGTTTACCCGCGAATCCGGTAGCGGCGGCAACCGTGAATGGCCTTTGGAAATTGGCCGGCAGGCCCGGCCCTTCCGCGGGTGAACCCGCTCCTACGCAGCTACCGCACCCGGCGGTGGCCCGTGTAGGAGCGGGTTTACCCGCGAAGAGGCCGGCCCTGCCTACCACCGCATCCGCACCCCAAGGCTGCCAATCAGCCCGTTCAGGTCATTGTCATCCACATCACTGCTGTAATCGGCGCTGACGAACAACGCCACCGAAGGCGTCACCCGCGCCACCAGCCCCAAGCCCAACTCCACCGTGGTCGAATAGCGCGAGCTGGAGATCTTGTCGACCTGGTCCAGCTTCACCTCATCGGCATTGCTGAAGTCATACCACACGTTGGTCCGCACATAGGGTTCGATGGGCATGCCGCGCACTTCGTAGCGCCCGGACAACTTGGCACCGACCCGGCCGCTCCAGCTCGGCTGGCTGTCGAAGGCTTGCAGGGTCTCCTCCTGCACCTGGTTGCCAGGGAAGAACTGCTGGTTGATCAACTGTGCCTGGGGCTCGATGACCCAGTTGCCACTCAGGCGGATCGGGTAACCGCCCTCTACCGAGAAGGTCATTGCGTGGCCACTGTCGTCCAGGCGCTGGCCGTTTTCGCCACGGCCCATCACGTCGATCCGCGAGCCCATGGCCACGGCATCCAGATGCCAACCCTGTTCATGGGTCATGCTCCAGTACACCCCCAGGCTTTCACCGCTCAAGTTCACCGCTTTGCGCTGCTTGTCGCCCAGCAGAGGGCGCGCGCCTTTGAAGCTGCTTTGCAGGTTGTTGTGCCCCACGAAAATCCCTGCGCGGTGCACATCGCCCGCTGCAGTTTCACGCACGAACAGGTCCGGGCCGATCATCAGTTGCTGGCTGGGCGCCTCCAGCTGTGCTGGGGGCAGCGCGCGGCCGCGCGCACTGGTGGGGAAGAACTGCGCCCACTGACTGGCAATCAGGTCCGGTGCCGGCTGCTGGTGGCGTTCGCTCATCTGCTGCGAAAACGCATTGAGGGTGCCGAGACTCAACCCACTGGCACTGAGCGGGTCGAGCGACAGTTGCGCCGCCACGGGTTGCTGCAGATAGCCGGGGGAAGTGGGGTCACCCTGCAGTTCGTACGCGATCGTTTCCACTGGGGTTGCCAGAAGCAGCGACGTGGAAACCGCGTAGAAAATGCTGTCGAAGCGCGAGGGGTTCGAGGTGCTTTTCATGGCGGATCTCCTTTGTTTTTGTGGTGCAGCCCGAGAACCTGGCCTGTTGTCACGAGCTGTACGGCAAAAACAGTGGGCGACCCAAACCAGCACGCCAGTTATCGCAAGCGCGCACGAAGGCGCGAGCTAGAGGCCCGGCGCAAGTTTTTTACAGCTTGGTACTGTTCAGCTAAGGAGAGGTCGCCGCTTGCGTCAAGAAAGCGTGAAGGAAGTGTTCAGGGTGCGTCGTAACGCTCAACCTGTTGTTTTATCGGTAAAAACAGCAGGGTATAGCGGGGATCGCTATTTGCCGTGCCGTGGCTATGAAGAATGATTGCTAAAGTCGCACTTCAACGGCCAGCGGCAGGTGATCTGACAGGTGCGACCAAGGTTTGTGCCCCAGAATCCGCGGCCCATGGCTTTCGGCGTTACGCAGGTATATGCGGTCCAGGCGTAGCAGCGGCAGGCGGGCAGGATAGGTGCGCGCGAGGTGGCCGTGGTGGCGTTCGAAGGCTTCGTGCAAGTCGCGTTGCAGGCCAAGGGTGCGGTTGCCGTGGCTTTTCCAGTCGTTGAAGTCGCCGGCGATGATCACCGGGGCGTTGGCAGGCAGGGCGTCCAGCAGTTTACGCAGCAACTGCAGCTGCTTTTGCCGGTGGCTTTCCAGCAACGACAGGTGCACGCAGACCGCATGCACCTGGCCTTGCCCCGGCACCTCCAGCACACAGTGCAACAGGCCGCGGCGTTCGGGGCCGGTGATCGACACGTCCAGGTTGCGGTGCTCGATGATCGGGTATTTGGACAGCAACGCATTGCCGTGGTGGCCGTCAGGGTAGACCGCGTTGCGGCCATAGGCAAAGTCGCTCCACATGCTGTCGGCGAGGAATTCGTACTGCGAGGTCTGTGGCCAGCCGGGGTAGCGCGCGGCGTGGCGATCGTGGCTGCCGAGCACTTCCTGAAGGAAGACAATGTCGGCCTGTGTACTGCGCACCGCCTCGCGCAGCTCCGGCAAGATAAAGCGCCGGTTGAAGGCGGTGAAGCCCTTGTGGGTATTCACCGTCAGTACCCGCAGGCGTTTCACGGCCGGGGCCTGGCTGACGCTGGCGAAACCATTACTGCCGGCTTCGAGGCTCACGATTCCTCCTGAAGTTAACCCTGCCTCACTGTCGCCGCCAAACCCTGTGGGGGCCGGTACACCGTTCCCACCGGGTTTGGCGTGGCGATCACAACGTAGGACCTGCCCGGGCTATCACCGTTCACTCCTCGTCGTACTGCAACACCATCAGCAGCATCGACCGACCCTTCACCTCGAACGTACTGTCGAACTGCAGGTGCTGCCCCTTGCGCAACTCCGGCCGGTCGGTATCGACCAGGCAGCTCCAGTAATCGCCTTCGGGCACGGCCGGTAGCTTGAATGGCACGATGTCATGGTGGGCATTGACGATCAGCAACACGGTGGCCTCGGCACCTGGCCGGGCGATACCGCTGACCTGGGCCCGGCCATCTATCAGCATGCCCAGGCAGCGCCCGTGCGGGTCTTCCCATTGCTCAACGCTCATCTCGCTGCCATCGGGTGCCAGCCAGGTCACGTCCTTGACCCCAATTGCCTCATTGTAGTCACCCACCAGAAAGCGCGAGCGGCGCAGCACCGGGTAGGCCAGGCGCAGGCGCGTCAGGCGCTTGACGAAGGCCAGCAGCTCTTGGCCTTCCTCGTCCAGGTCCCAGTTCACCCAGCCGATCTCGCTGTCCTGGCAGTAAGCGTTGTTGTTGCCGTGCTGGGTGCGGCTGAACTCGTCGCCGGCAACGATCATTGGCGTGCCCTGGGCCAGCAGCAAGGTGGCGAAGTAGTTGCGCATCTGGCGCATGCGCAGGGCATTGATCGCCGGGTCGTCGGTCGGCCCTTCGACGCCGCAGTTCCACGACAGGTTGTTGTCGGTGCCGTCCTGGTTGTTTTCGTCGTTGTCTTCGTTGTGCTTGTGGTTGTAGGACACCAGGTCGCGCAGGGTGAAACCGTCGTGGGCGGTGATGAAGTTGACCGAGGAATAGGGCCTGCGCCCGCGGTTGTTGAACATGTCGCCCGAGGCGGTCAAGCGCGCGGCAAAATCGGCCAGCTGGCCTTCGTCGCCTTTCCAGAAGGCGCGTGCGGTATCGCGGAAGCGGTCGTTCCATTCCGCCCAGCCCGGGGCGAAGTTGCCCACCTGGTAGCCGCCGGGGCCGCAATCCCACGGTTCGGCAATCAGCTTGACCTGGCTCAGCATCGGGTCCTGGCGGCAGGCGACCAGGAAGCCATGACGCTCGCTGTAGCCATCGTGGTAACGGCCAAGGATGGTCGCCAGGTCGAAGCGAAAGCCGTCCACGTGCATTTCGCCGGCCCAGTAGCGAAGCGAGTCGGTGACCAACTGCAGCACGCAGGGGTGGCTCAGGTCCAGGGTGTTGCCGGTGCCGGAGTCGTTGATGTAGTAGCGCTTGTCGTCCGGCATCAGGCGGTAGTACGAGGCGTTGTCGATGCCGCGCATCGACAGGGTCGGGCCGCGCTCGTTGCCTTCGGCGGTGTGGTTGTAGACCACGTCCAGGATCACCTCAAGCCCGGCGTCGTGCAGGTGCGCGACCATCTCCTTGAACTCGGCGATCTTGCCGCTGGCCAGGTAGCGCGGGTGCGGGGCGAAAAAGGCGATGCTGTTGTAGCCCCAGTAGTTGTTCAGGCCCTTGTCCAGCAGGTGCTGGTCGTTGACGAAGGCGTGAATCGGCAGCAGCTCGATGCTCGACACGCCAAGGTCCTTGATGTGTTTGAGCAACTCGTCGTTGGCCAGGCCGGCGAAGGTGCCGCGCAGTTCTTCAGGCACAGCCGGGTGGCGCATGCTGATGCCGCGGGCATGCGCTTCATAGATGATCGTGCGCTCCCATGGGATCTGCACGCGCTGGTCGCGGCCCCAGGTGAACGCCGGGTCGATGACCTTGCATTTGGGCACGAAAGGCGCGCTGTCGCGCTCGTCGAACGAAAGGTCACCATCGGGGTGGCCGATGGTGTAGCCGAACAGTGCCTCGGACCATTTCAGGCTGCCGACCAGTTGCTTGGCATACGGGTCGATCAGCAGTTTGTTGGGGTTGAAGCGGTGGCCGTTTTCCGGCTCGTAGGGGCCATACACCCGGTAGCCATAGACCAGGCCGGGGTGAGCGTCGGGGAGGTAGCCATGGTAGATCTCATCGGTGTATTCGGGCAGCTCTATGCGCTCGAGTTCCTGCTCGCCGGTGGAGTCGAACAGGCACAGCTCGACCTTGGTGGCGTTGGCCGAGAAGAGAGCGAAGTTGACCCCAAGGCCATCCCAGGTGGCGCCGAGGGGGAAGGGCATGCCTTCGCGAATGCGCGATGGTGCGACCGAGCGGGTTTTCTTTGGGGTGCGGGGGCTCATGACGATCCTCGAGTGGCCGTGATGGAAGGGGAATCGGGCTGTCCTGCATGGGCCTCTTCGCGGGTAAACCCGCGCCTACAGGTTCATCACAGGTGCCTGTAGGAGCGGGTTTACCCGCGAAGAGGCCAGGACAGGTTTAACTGGCAGTAGGCTTTTTCACCGCCCGGGGCTTTTTCACCACAGCGGGTTTAACCCCCGGCAGGGCAGCCGCCTTGGGTTCGGCAGGTGCCTTCGGCTTGGCCGCTGCTTTCTTGCGCGGGGCTGCCTTGGGCGCCAGCGCTTCGGCCTCGGCCAGCTTGCGGGCCATTTCCCAGTGGCGTTCTTCTTCCCCTACGGGCTTACCTTCGGATTCCCAGATCTGGTAGGCAAATTCGCGAATACGCTTTTCATCGACACTCATCATGACGCTCCTGATGCTCAAGATTGTTGTATCAACACGTTGACCGGAAATTCCGCCAGCACGGCGCTCAACGGCAACTCCTTTGAAGAGCTGACCGCCGCACAGGCGAAAAGTCCCGTCGAGTTGGCAGGTGACAAGGCAAACGGCAATACCAGCCGGGTGTCGTCCCAGTTCTGCGCCGGGATCAACGGTGTAGCGGCACCTCCGAGCAGGCTGCTGGCCAGGCGCGGGGCGACGACGATGGCGTGCTCGCCTTCCCCCAGGCGAGCAAAGGCAATGACCTTGTCAGCGTGCCGGCCCTGTACGGTCAGTGGCAGGTAGGCACCGCGGCGGAACAGCTCGGCATGGGCCTGGCGGCAGTCCAGCACCCGGGCAATCAAGGCCTGTTTGACACGGCCGTCGCGCCAGTGCGCCAGCAGCTCGGCGGCCGGTGTGGCGTCGTCCAGCGTGCGACGCCTCGAAGCGTAGTCCACGGCGCGGCGGTTGTCCGGGTCGACCAGGCTGAAGTCCCAGTATTCGTTACCCTGGTACAGGTCGGGCACACCGGGTGTGGTCATGCGCAACAAGGCCTGGACCAGGCCATTGAGAGCGCCGGGGCAGGCCAGCAGCTGCGCCGCGTCGGCCAGCGACTTGCGCAGTTGCTGGTTCTCGCTGTCCAGCAGCAGGCCGTCGAGGTAATGAGCGCAGGCGCCTTCGTAGGCCTCGTTCGGCGCGCTCCAGCTACTGCGCAGCTTGGCCTCGCGCAGGGCCTTCTGCTGCCACTGGCGAACACGCTCGGCGTATTGACGCAGGGCATTGTCGTCGTTCAGGTCGAGGTCCAAGGGCCAACTGCCGAGCAGGGTTTGTAGCAGCATCAACTCGTCGCCGGGGCTGGGTGCCAGCCCGTCGTCCAACTGCGCGCGCAGGGGGGCTGCCAGCTCACGCCAGTGCTCCACCCGGCTGGCCAGCCACGTGCCGCGCTCGCTGAGTACGGCCAGGCGTGCACGCGTGTCTTCGCCGCGCTTGTGGTCGTGGGTTGCGGTGGTCAGCAGGTTGTCGGGGAAATCGCGCAGGCGCCGCTGGGCCTCGTTGTGGAAATGCATGGGGGGTGCGCTGAAGCGCTCTGCCTCGAAACCCACGTCGTTACGCGACAGCAGCCGCGCGCTGCGGTAGAAGGCGGTGTCTTCCACGGCTTTGGCGGCGCTGGGCGCAGTCAGTTGCTGGAAGCGCACGCAGGCGTGGCGCAGTTGCTTGCGGGCGCGCCCCGGTGGCAGATGCCGCCAGGCTTGCCCGCCCAGCCACCGTTCAAGTTGGTCCAGTAGCGGCCAGTCAGCTTCGGCAAGGTCTTGCCGGGCATTGGTCAGGGCCTGCTGGAAGAACGTTTCGTCCTGCGCCGGGCGCCCGCAGGCATTGAAGTAGGTTCGGTAAACCGGGTAATGCGCCACCAACGCCTGCAAGGCCCGGCGAATCGCGCCCAGGGTCAGGTCACGGGTCATCAGGTCGTTGCGCGCCACCTGCAACAGTGCCTGGGCCACCGACTCGCAGTCACCGGCCAGGCTGGCGTTGAGCACCAGGTGACGGGCCTGGCGCACTTCTTCAGGGAAGTCCGGGCGCTCGCTGACGTTGCTCCACAGTTCGCTCAGCGGTGCTTCGCCGGCCGGATCATGCTGCAGCAGCGACACCTGGTTCATGAACTCGTAGCCGGTGGTGCCGTCGGTAAGCCAGTCGCGGTGCAGGTGCTCGTCGGCACCCAGGATCTTTTCCACGTACAGGGGGAAGTGCTCCAGCCCTGCATTCAGCGGCCGCCGCGCCAGCAGGTTATCAACCCGCCGGCGCAGTTTGCGGCAGTAGCCACGCGGGTCGGCAAGGCCGTCGATATGGTCGATGCGCAGGCCGTCCACCAGGCCGCGTTCGATCAGTTCGAACAGCTTGGCATGGGTGGCTTCGAACACCACGGCGCGCTCCACGCGCAGGCCGCCCAATTCGTTGATGTCGAAGAAGCGCCGCCAGTTGATGTCGTCGGCAGCAGTACGCCAGCTGGCCAGGCGGTAGGTCTGGCGCTCCAGCAGCAGGTGCAGGCGCTTGAAACCGGCCTCGCTGCGGCTGTCGAATGCCACCAGGGCCGATTCGAGGTCGGCACCTTCGCGCACCAGGCGTGCCAGTTCGGCTTGGAGCGGCAGGCTATCGGCCAGCGGGGTGGACGAGTCGCCCAATGCCGTGAAGCGCTCGGCCAGCACCTTGAGTGCAGGTTCCGGGCTGAGCGCGAGAATCCAGCCGTAATCGACCGGGCAGATCGGGAAACGATGCGCGTAATGGGCCACTTGCAGCAGCCCCTGCTGTTTGTCGAACTGCAGCGGTATCTCGCCATTCTTGAGCGCCACGCCGTAGTCGCTGCCGAGGAACGGCAACAGCAGTTGCCCGGCCAGCAGTGGGTCGCTGGAGTGCCACTGGATGTCGAAGAACTCTGCATACGGGCTGCGCCGTCCCCAGGCCAGCAGGCTTTGCCACCAGGGGTTGTCGGCACCGCCCACGGCCATGTGGTTGGACACCGTGTCGAGGATCAGCCCCATGCCATGCTGGCGCAGGGCGGCAACCAGGCGCTCCAGCGCGGCCTCGCCGCCCAGCTCCGGGTTGACGCAGGTAGGATCGACCACGTCGTAGCCATGGCGCGAGCCAGCGCGGGCCTTGAGGATGGGCGAGGCATACAGGTGGCTGATGCCCAGCTGGGCGAAATACGGCACCAGCGGCACAGCGTGGTCGAGGGTGAAGTCGCTGTGGAATTGCAGGCGCAGGGTCGCGGTCAGTGGCTTCATCGGTCACGCTCCCACGCCTGCTCGCGGGCCTGGGCCAGCAGCTCCAGGCGCCGTGCGGCATCTTCGTCGTCGAGCAGTTCGCGTACCGGACGGGCAAAGCGCCGCCGCCAGTTGGGATGGCCATTGGTGGTGCCCGGCAGGTTGGGTTGCTCGTCGCAGCCCAGCAGGTCTTCCAGCGGTACCAGCACCAGCGGCGCACGGGTATGGCCAACGAAGCGGATGGCCGCATCGATCAGCGCGTCGTTGTCCTTCAGTTCGCCGTAGTTGGCCTCCAGGATGCGGCGCAGGCCTTCGCGTTCTATCTGACGCTCGTGTCGCCAGTGCAATTCGGCAGCAGCATCAATCAGTTGCAAGCGGTGTCTCCAGTCGATGTCGCGGTTTGCCAGCCAGCCGGCCAGTGGCGCCAGGTCGTGGGTGCCGGTGGTGGCCAGGGCATTGTCCGGCCAGTCGAGAATGGGCTTGAACTGGCCCGGCTGGGTCTGCTCGAACGGCAGCACGCGCATGCCCAGCACCGCTTTCTCGGCCAGCTTTTCGCGCAGGCTGTCGGGCACGGTGCCCAGGTCTTCGCCGAGGATGATCGCCTGGTGACGCACCGACTCCAGCGCCAGCAGGCGCAACAGGTCGTCTAGCGGGTAGTCGAGGTAGGCGCCTTCGCTGGGTTTGGCCCCCTGCGGGATCAGCCATAGCCGGCGCAGGCCCATCACATGGTCGATGCGCAGGCCGCCAGCGTGGGCGAGGTTGGCCCGCAGCATCTCGATGAAGGCGCGATAGCCATTGCGCTTGAGGCCCTCGGGCGAGAAGGCGCAAATGCCCCAATCCTGCCCGACGTGGTTGAGGATGTCGGGCGGCGCACCCACGCTCAGACCGGCCAGCAGTTCGTCCTGGCGGCTCCAGGCCTGGCTGCCGGCACCGTCGGCACCCACCGCCAGGTCGGCGATCAGGCCCACGGCCATGCCGTTGCTGCGGGCCGCTTCCTGGGCGCGTTGCAGGCCACGTTCGGTCAACCACTGGCAGAAGGCGTGGAACTCGACCTTGGCCGGGTAGGCATTGGCTAAAGCCTCCACTTCCGGGTGGTAGGGGTCGTGCCAGGCTTTGGGCCAGTTGCGCCAGTCGGCCCCGAGGCCGCGCTCCACTGCCTGGGCCTGCAGCACCTCGAAGCGGCAGTGGTGCTCCAGGGTCTGGCCGCCGGCTTCGCGGAAGCTGTCAAAATCTGTGCGTAGCGGGTGGTCGCCGTGGCTGAAGCCTTGGTAAAGCGCTTCAAGCAAACGCAGCCGGGCGCTGGCGGCGCGTGGCCAGTCGACCAGAGGGCGCTGCTCCAGCTCTTCGAGTTGTTGCTCCAGCCCGCAGGCTTCGATGGCCATGCGCACCTCCCGTTCACCCAGCAGGGCCGCAGGGCTGGTGTACAGGGTGTTGAGCAGCAGGCGACTGGAAGGTGAGTAGGGGCTGTAGTGTTCCTGGTCGATGGCCGACAGGGCGTGAATCGGGCTGATAGCCAAGGCATCGGCGCCGCGCTCGGCGGCCGAGCGCGCCAACTGCTCCAGCGCCAGGCAGTCGCCGAAGCCCCCATCGCCGGGGCGGCGCAGGCTGTACAGCTGCACTGCCAGGCCCCAGCAGCGTGGTGGCGGCTGTTGCACCTTGTCTTCCAGGCTGTGGCAGCGTGTTGGCGCCACCGCCACGGTGAAGCGGCGGCTGTCGATTTCCACCTGGTGATAGCCGATGGGCAGCTCGCCGGGCAGGCGCGCCTGGTCATCGAGGCTGAGGGTGACAGAGGTGTGATCTTCCAGGGTGCAGTGGGCCACGCTGGCGGCACTGAAGTAGCGCGATAGCGCTAGCGGCTGGCCTACGTCGGCGGTCAGCAAGGGCGGCAGGTGTTCGCTGTCTTCGGCGGTTTCCACCGCACGCAGGCTGGCGGCAACGGCCGCGTCATCGCCGGCCGGGTGGCCAAGGCCTTCGAGGATGTTGCGCAGCACGTCGTCGCTGACACGCTGGGGCCTGGCATTGGCGTCGATCCAGTCGCGGCTCAGCCCGACGCTGGATGCCAGACGGTGCAGGGCGGTTTCGCTCATGGGTGCTCCTGGGCAGGGGGAAGCAGGCTGACCACACAGCTGTAGGCAGCCAGGTGGGTATCCGGGTGTCGGGTGTCGCTGCTGTCAAACAGCCGTGTGGATGGCGCGGGCAGTTCGACCGCCTGCGGGGTGTCGGCCAGGTTCAGGTCGATGCGCAGAGTGTTGCCGTTGCCCAGCTGCCAGCGCGCGGTCAGCGCTTTGTCAGCGTGCACCTCGGCGCCCAGCGCACGGCTACCGGGCAAGTGCGGGATGATGTGGCGGCGGCGCAGGTCGAGCAGTTGCTGGTAAAGGCCGTGCCAGCCGGCGATCACCGCCTTGTTCTGCGGGCGTGAAGAGGCGAAGGTCTGTTCGGCGTTGGGGTCGGGAATGTGCTCACGCTGCTCGGGGTCGGCGAACGCGGCGAAGTGGGCGAACTCGCCACGACGGCCTTCGCGTACCGCGTCGGCCAGCGCGTCATGGAAGTCGGTAAAAAACAGGAACGGCTGGCAACTGCCGGCTTCGTCGCCCATGAACAGCAGCGGAATCATGGGGGCCAGCAGCAACAGGCCGGTGGCTGCACGCAGGGCTGGCGCGGGGCATAGGCGGGTCAGGCGCTCACCCAGCGCGCGGTTGCCGATCTGGTCGTGGTTCTGCAGGAACAACACGAAGGCGCTGGGCGGCAAATGCCCGCTGGGTTCGCCGCGTGGTTTGCCATGCCGGTTGGCCTGGCCCTGGAACACGAAACCTTCGCCAAGGCACCGTGCCAGTTGGTCGATGGGGCGATGCTGGAAGTCGGCATAGTACCCTTCGGTTTCACCGGTCAGCAGCACGTGCAGGGCATTGTGGCCGTCATCGTTCCACTGGGCGTCGTAACCCTGTTCCAGCAGGCCCGCCTGGTTGTGCTCGTTCTCCAGCACCAGCCACACGTGCCGGCCCGGTTCTACGGCGGCGCGCACCCGTTGGGCCAGCTCGATCAGGAAGTCGGGCTGGTCGATGGCATGCACCGCATCCAGGCGCAGGCCGTCGAAGCGGTAGTCGCACAGCCACATCAGGGCGTTCTGGATAAAGTACTCGCGCACCTGCGGGCGGCGAAAGTCGATGGCCGCGCCCCAAGGTGTCTGCCGGTCTTCACGGAAGAAAGGGCTGGCGTACTGGTGCAGGTAATTGCCGTCGGGGCCGAAGTGGTTGTACACCACATCGACCAGCACCATCAGCCCGTGGCCGTGGGCCTGGTCGACCAGTGCGCACAGCTGCTCGGGGCTGCCGTAGGTATTCTGTGGGGCGTATGGCAGTACGCCGTCGTAGCCCCAGTTGCGTTCGCCGGGGAACTGCCCCAGCGGCATCAGCTCGATCGCGCTGATGCCCAGTTCGGCCAGGCGCGGCAGTTCCCGGGCAACCCCGGCGTAACCCCCGAGCAGGCCGACATGCACCTCCTGGATCACGGCCTCATGCCAAGGCCGGCCTTGCCACGGGTGTTGCCAGGCGTAACCGGCCACATCCACTACCTGGCTGGGCCCGTGTACGCCGTCGGGCTGGTAGCGCGAGGCCGGGTCGGCCACCTGCAGCTCCCCGTCGATACGGTAGTGGTAACGGTCACCGGCCTGGCATGGCGCCACGCCGCTGTACCAACCCTCATCATCCGGCAGCAGTTCGATGGCCGGCTGCCGCTCCAGTTCCACGCTCACGCTGCGCGCATCCGGCGCCCAGAGGGCGAAGCGCGCCGACGTGGCGTCCAGCAAGTGTGCGCCATGTCTGTGCATCTTCCGACCCCCGCTCAGTAATGGCTCAGTTGTGTCTGCTTGACCAGGTCCTCGTACAGGCGGGCATAGGGTTCAACCGCCTGGCACCAGTTGAACGGCTGGGTCATCGACAGGCAGCGCATGGCGTTCAGCAGGTCCTTCTTGCCGTAAACATAGAAGGCGCGGCTGAGTGCCTCGCGGTAGCTCTCGACGGTGGACTCGTTGAACAGGAAGCCCGTTACGCCGCATTCGATGGTGTCGGCCAGTCCACCGGTATTGCGTGCTACCGGCAGCGAGCCGAAGCGTTGCGCGTACATCTGGCTGAGGCCGCACGGCTCATAGCGGGATGGCATCAGCAGGAAATCGCTGCCGGCGAACATGCGCCGGGCATCGGTTTCATTGAAGCCGATACGCACACCGATGCGGCCCGGGTGGCGCAGCGCCAGCTCGCGCATGGCCTGTTCCTCTTCCGGCTCGCCGCGGCCGATGATCGCGATCTGCCCGCCTTGCTCGACGATGTAGTCGGCCACGCCCAGGGTCAGGTCCAGGCCCTTTTGATAGACCAGCCGCGACACCACGGCGAACAGCGGGCCTTCGGAATCGTCCAGGCCGAACAGCTCGCGCACCTCCTGGGTGTTACGCGCTTTGCCCTCCCAGTCATTGATGCTGAAGTTGTGCTGCAGGTGCTTGTCGGTAGCCGAGTCCCAGCTTTCGTCGATGCCGTTGGGGATGCCACCGAGCAGGCCTTGCTGGGCCTTGCTGGCGAGGAAACCGTCCAGGCCGCAGCCAAATTCCGGGGTGGTGATTTCCCGGGCATAGGTGGCGCTGACTGTGGTGATGTGGCTGGAGTAGGCCAGGCCGGCCTTGAGGAACGACAGCTTGCCGTAGAACTCCATGCCTTCTTGCTGCATGGCATGTTCGGGTATCGCCAGCTCCGGGCTGCAGCCGCGGCTGTACACACCTTGGTACGCCAGGTTGTGGATGGTGAACAGTGTGGGCGTATTCAGGCCGCGCCAGTGCATGTAGGCCGGGGCCAGACCGGCGGGCCAGTCATGCGCGTGCACCACTTCCGGCGTCCAGTGGATCTTGCCTTCGCCCGCAGCGATTTCGGCGGCAGCCAGGCCCAGGCGGGCGAAGCGAATGTGGTTGTCAGGCCAGTCGCGACCATTGTTGGCACCATAGGGTGTGCCGTCGCGCTGGTACAGTTCGGGGCAGATCAACACATAGATGACCAGGCCGTCGGCCATGTCCATGCGCCCGATCTTGCAGGGCGGCAGGGCCGCATGGCCGCCCAGTTCACCCACGATATGTATAGGGTTGTCGCTTTCCATCACCTGGCGGTAGCCGGGGATGAGGACCCGCACATCGTGCAGGTGCGCCAGGGCACGGGGCAGGGCAGCGGACACGTCACCCAGGCCACCGGTTTTCACCAGGTCGGCGATTTCCGAGGTCACGAACAGAATCTTGCGCATGTTCGGGTTTTGCTGGCGCTGGGCGCCGGGTGCCTTGCCTGTCGTGGCGAAATCCGGGGTGAGCGGCTCGCGGTTATCCGGTTTGAAAGCGTCTACGTGAGGCTCGACAGCGGCACTGATCATACTTCTCTCCGTCCCTATGCTTGGTCGGGTGCTGGCACCCGTAGCGATGTTTCGTGCTGGTTCTCTCTGCTTGCTGAATGCTGTGTAGTGCGTTCCATGCCCCAGTGTTGTGCGCGCACGCACGGCGCGATCGGCGTTCCGGCCGAAAGCGATTGGGCTGTTGGGTTGGTGGCCGTGGCTGGGAAGTCCCTTTGCGTTTGGCCTACTTAGTTCCTGACCTGCCCGCTTTCCGTAAAGTTCGACTTTTTTCGTCACTCTTCCACTGAGCAAATGGCGGGCCGAAACCTGAGTGTAGGAGAGAAATAGATAAAAAGGTGACCCACTGGTCACCATTGAGATGCCGCGGAATAGACGCAAACGTTGGCGTATGGGAAGCGGATGTGAACGCATGGCTGGCGAAGAGAGTGAGGGGCGAACGGCATGCCCCATTCATGACGGTTGCGCACTATTTTGGTGCGTGCTTGTACCGCCAAATGGGGCTGCGGGTGCATGTCCAGATGTGCCCAGTCCTATATCGGTGCGACGCCCTGCACAGGGGCGAGTATCCAAGCGGTTCAAGAAGTTTGGCTCGAGTAATTATCTGAGTTACAGGGTCGGCAGTTAGGGAAACGGACCGCATGATAAAAAGTTGTAAGTTCATGCTGTAGGAAATTGCCTGCGGAATCTCTATTTATATTAAACCCACCGTTCCTGTCTTATCGTGGTGATACGGTTTAGGTTGCTCCTCAATCCACTGCCTCATCCTGATCGCCATCATGGGGTGAAGCCCGCAATGCCAAGCATTTAGCGGGCTTGCACCTTGGTGGCAGGCCAATTTCGTTCGACATTCTCATCTTGAAGAAAGCCAGGGTGTGGTTGTTTTTCGCCGGTAAACATGATGGCGGGTAGAGCAACTCATGAAACAGTCTGACTTTCGCTTCAGTTTTCAGGCGCTCGCCGGGCGCACGGAATTCGAAGTGGTTTCATTCAAGCTGGATGAAGCCCTCAACCAGCCATTTGTACTGAACCTGGAACTTGTCAGCTACGAAAGTGATATCGACTTCGGCCACGTTCTCGACAAGCCTGCGTTATTCACCCTTTATTGCGCAGACCGGCCACTGCGTCATGTGCATGGCTTGGTCAGTGCCTTCAGCCAGGGCGAAACCGGCTTTTGTCGCACGCGCTACCACGCCGTGGTCGAGCCGCAGCTGGCCCGCGCGCGGTTGCGTTCGAACTGGCGGATCTTTCAGCACAAAACCGTGCCGCAGATTCTTGAACTCATGTTCAAGCGTCAGGGCATCACCCGCTTTGAGCTGAAAAGCAGCGCGCAGCACCAGGTGCGGGAGTTTTGTGTCCAGGCGGGTGAAACCGACCTCGACTTCATCCATCGCCTTGCCGCTGAAGAGGGGTTCGTCTACCGCTTCGAACACTGCGCCCGGCAGCACACGCTGATCGTTACCGACCGCTTGCTGTCGTTTGGGCTGCTCAGCCGGGGCGCGCTCAAGGCAGGGGAAGACGAGGCGCTTTGGCTGGATGAGGATGATGTCGGCCCCGACAAGGTGCTGTACCACGCCAGCAGTGGTGGCGACCAGGCCCGCGCCTGCCTGCGGCGCTTGCGCTATTGCGAGCAGGTACGTACTGCGCGGCAAGTGCAGCGCGACTACACCTTCACCAACCCGGCCTACCGGCAGGAGCACAAGGCCCAGACCAGTGGCGTCACGCACCAGGCACTGGACTACGAGCGCTTTGATTACCCGGGGCGCTACAAGCGCGATGCGGTGGGCAAGCCCTTCACTGAAACACGGCTGACGGCGCTGCGCCACGACGCATGCCTGGCCGAAGTGCAGGGCGACGACGTGCGCCTGCAGACAGGTCTGAGCTTCACCCTAATCGGCCACCCGCGGGAAGACCTCAATGTTCACTGGCGCGTGATCAGCCTGAGTCACGAAGGTACCCAGCTCACCAGCCTGCAGGAAGAAGCTGCTGGCGCTGAACAAGGCACTCGCTACGTGAACGATGCGCTGCTAGTGCAGGGCATGGCCGAGTGGCGGCCCGCCCCCATGGCCAAGCCACGCATCGATGGTCCACACATGGCCACCGTGGTCGGCCCGCCTGGTGAGGAGATCTATTGCGACGAATGGGGGCGGGTCAAGGTCAGCTTCCCGTGGGACCGGGAGAGCAAGAACAACGAGTTCAGTTCCTGCTGGGTACGGGTGTCGCAAGGCTGGGCCGGTGGCAGCTGGGGTTCGATGGCCATCCCGCGTATCGGCCAGGATGTGATTGTCCAGTACGTCAATGGCGACCCCGACCAGCCGATGATCACCGGGCGCACCTATTGCGGTGACCAGCTGCCGCCGTACGACCTTCCGGATCACAAGACCCGCATGACCATCAAGAGCCAGACCCATAAAGGCGATGGCTTCAACGAGTTGCGCTTCGAGGACGAGCTGGGGCGGCAGGAAGTGTTCATTCATGCCGAGCGCGACCAGAACAATGTTGTGAAACACAACGAAACCACGCTCATTGGCAATGACCGTAGCGAACGCGTCGAGCATGACGAAGTGGTGGACATAGGTGGCAACCGCAGCGTCACGGTTGGCGCCAGCAAGCGCGAAACGGTCGCCCTTGGCAAAGTCGAAAGCATTGGCCTGGGCAAGTCGCTGGCCGTTGGCGGGGGGCTAAGTGTAATGGTCGGCCTTGAGGCCACCGAGCAGGTCGCGCTGGACAAGCGCGTGCAGGTCGGCGGGCAACTGCGGGTCGACGCCGATGAGGATGTGTCGATCACCAGTCATCACGGCCACGTGCATATCGACAGCCGAACGTCGCTGACCCTGAGCTGCGGCGGGGCCTTTATCAAGCTGAGCGATGGCCGCATCGAAATCGGTTGCCCCGAACCACTGCTTTTATACGCCATCGCCCAGGTCAAGGCGCCTGCACGTTACGGAGTGCCGCCTGCACCCGAGCAGGACGAAATCGAGTTTCGCCTGGTGCATGCCGACGGTACGCCGATTGCGGGCACGGCCTACGTGGCAACGTTGTCCGATGGCACCCAGCGCCAGGGCGTGGTCGACCAGAACGGCTATGCCCGCCTGGCTGGCGTTACCCCCGGTTGCAGCGCCCAGGTGCGCTACGAAGTTGGCCCTGGCCCGCTGCAGCTGACGACCGCTACCGAGCTGGATACTGCCTTGCAGGCATTGCTTGCCGGCTGCACCTCGGCAGGTGGCCAGCCATGAGTTCGACAGCTGACTGGCTGGATGAAGCAGTGGAAAAAGTGGCCGACGGCTTTGGCTGGCTGCGTGACCTGGTGCTTGGCGAGTTTGCCGAGGAGCGGCCACTGAGTGTGGTCATCGCCGACATGCTGCTGTCGTTGGTGCCGGGGGTGGTGATCGTGCTCAGTGCCCGCGACCTGGCTGCGGTGTGCCTGCGCCTGGGCAAGCGCTACGCGGCGGACGGCAGCCAGGCAACGCCGCAGCCGCCAGAATGGCAAGAGTGGGTGTTGCTGGTGGCCTGCCTGATGACCTTGATCGCGCCGATCATCGGTGCTGTGGCGGGGGCTGTGGGCACGCCCGTGGGCTCGGTGGCAGGAGCACTGGTTGGGCAGGAAGCAGCAGCGTTCTTGCGTGGTTTGTGCTTGCTGTTGATACGTGAAAGTCAGGTCATCCTGCAGACAGTGGTTGCGTTTCTCGGCAAGTTCACCCGCGGCAGCGTGGAGTTCTGGCTGCACCAGGTCAGGTTCGCGAGCTATGAAAAGGACTTGCTGGCCTACCTGAACCTGTTTTTGACCAAGGTTCTCGCGGCAACGGCAAAGCTTCGCAGCTACCTTGGCAACTGGCCGTTCAACCAGGCGGCCTCGCACCTGTTGGTGCGGTTGCAGGCCATGGAAGCGCAGTTCTACGCCGTGCAGGTGCATGCCTTGCGGGAAATCCCGCATGCGCTGATGCAGCTCGATGCCAGGCTGGCCAAGGTTCTGGAGCAGGCCAGCGACCTGCCCGCGCAGGTTGCGCAAGCCGGGGTGCATGCGCAAAAGCCGGTGCCCATGGCCATGAGTGGTGGGCGGGTGACCTCTGGCATCGGCATGCGCCCGCGTTACCTTGAGCGCCCCGAAGGTGTGCTCGGCCCGCCCGTGCCCACGTCGCCGACAGTCGCTGCGCAGGGTGCCAATGTGCACGTGTTCGATCACGCGACGGCGACGCGGGCGCAGAAGGGCATTTATGGGGAGGTGGTTAGTGATCAGTACATGCTCGGCAAGGGCCATGAAAACCTGTTGTCCGCCGCGCGTGGGCCTCGCAGCCTGGAAATGAAACCCACCGGGCGTGGGCTGGATGGCGTCTATCGTAATGCCCATCCGCCACCGCCGTTCATTATTACCGAGACCAAGTATCGAACGGGGGGCGTGTTTTCGCCGGGTAGTTTGCCGGTTACGAAGGGGAGTGAGGGGTATCCGAGTGCCCGGCAGATGAGTGATGCGTGGATTGGCCCCAGATTACAAAGCGCGTTGGGGCGTAAGGAGGGAGATGCGATTCGAGAGGCGGGGTACGAGCGGTGGCTAATAGTTGTAAACGAAAACGGGGTCGTATCGAGTGTGACTAAGCTCGACGGTAATGCTAGAGCCATTGTTGATACTGTTCGATAGGAGGTGTCAGGTGCATTTTGATCGGGTTAAAAGAGAGCCGCTCCTGCAAGAGAAGTTTTATGTGGATGATGTGTCTTATCTGAAGGAGAAATATTTTGAGCGGAGCGCTGAAGAGTTTTTGGCTAAGTCTTGGCCAGATTATGTTAATGTGGAGGGGTTAAGTTGGGGGTGGTGCTATCAATCACTTGAGCTATTGATTGAGTTGTATTCAGGAGGCGAGCCATTAGAGACCCTCCGGCCCTATGCTGAGCACGTGTTTTCTCAGTTTCAGCGTCATAAACAGGCCTATCCGAGCTTCTCGCTGAAACTATGGGAGCCCGACGCATACCAGTTTGCTCTTTGGCTTTTGTCTTTGGCAGTGCTGTTGAATATGCCCGGGCGCATCACGCAAATTGTAGGCTATTTAAGTAAAGACGCTGATGACGGTGAAGACATCTTGTTGCGACAACTGTTTTCTCGTGTTGGGGTGACTATCCCTGGGAGCACATTGATTCATGAGCGCCCTTATCATGAATTGCTCAATGCTTTAAATACTGAGAAGGATGAGCAGCAACAGTCAATGCGTAGTTACCTGAAGCAGTGGTATCGAGGCATGCGCAACTGTTATTGGCATGATCGGCACAAAGCACGAAGCGATGCGGGTTTCTTTGGCTACTGGGCATTTGAGGCAGGATTGGTCACTGTGCTGTGGGGCGTCGACGATGCACCCTACAGAGACCTTCCTTTTTACCCGAAGGATTTGGTAGACGATGCTCGCAAGCTTCAAGTGATCAAAAGCTTCCCAGAACACCTGCAAAGTGCGCCGTATTCGGATGCACTTGCCAAGTCGGGTGAAATTTGCCCGCGCACGGGAGTGTGGGTGTGTGATGAATGGGCTGTAGGGCCTCAGACATTCATGCAAGGCGTAGAAATGCCGAGCGAAAATGGGCGCTCCGTGGTTTGGCGCTTGGTGAAAGGCTTATAGCGTGCGGGAGGGCCTATGGACCCGTTCGACAGCATCAAGCGCGACCCGTGGATGGTCGAGCAGCATTACCACGCCTCGACCCGTGAAAAAGAGCAGGAGTTTGCCGACCCTGATACCCAGGCATTGCTGGCCGAGTCCGCCGAGCGCAAGCATCATTACCGTGGCCTCAGTCGCGACTGGGCGCACATGGCACTGGAGCTGGCCATCCAGCGCTACTCGGGTGGCGAGCCGATGGAACTGGTGGAGGCCTATGTTGATTACGCGTTCGCCCAGTTCACCCGGCATTTTACGGCGTACCCGACAACCTGCGAGCAACTGCGCCCCTGGGTGGCGGACGAATACCGGGTTGCTTTGTGGCTGCTGTCGTTGGCCGTGCTGTGCGGTTACCCCGATCGTGTCGGCCAGGTGCTGGGCTGGCTGAACCAGGACGACGAGCGCAGCCCCGACCTGCTGCTGCATCGCCTGTTCCTGCGGCTGGGCAAGGCATACCCGGGGACCTCGCTGCTTCACCCCGAGACCTACGCCGCCTTGCTGGAGAGCCTCGACCTGCGTGGCCAAGCGCAGCATGAAGCGCTCTTGCGCTATCTCGAACAGTGGTATGCCAAGGCGCATGGCTGCTATTGGCACGATCGCCATGCCCGGGCACGGGGTGACCACCTGGGCTACTGGGCATTCGAAGCGGCGCTGGTAGCGTTTTTATGGTCTGTGCCAAGGGATGCTCTGGAGAGCGCCCCACATTTTTTTCCAAAGGCACTCATCGCAAGGGCGCATTACCGACGACTGGGCAAGCAGTTCCGCGACCCGGAAACCGCCAGGCGCGAGGACGCTCCTGGCTGGCCTTCTGGCACCCCTTGCCCATGGCCCGGTCATTACACCTGCGTCGAGCGCAGTGTGGGTGAACAGGTGTTCATGCACCAGACACCCTTCCCCAAGATCGATGGCCAGGTGGTGCACTGGCGGCTGTCGAGGACATTCTGATTGGCGCTGCCGGCATGAGTGCCTGGCGCTTTACATGATTCAGGAGTGGCGACAATGCCTGCCATCGTTCTGCTTGGTCACCCTCACCATTGCCCATTGTGCGGCTCCACCAGCGTCAGCAGCGGCTCCAGCCTGTTCTTCGTCAACGGCAGGGCGGCCGCCAGGGTTGGCGACAGGCTCGGCTGTGGGGCGGCGATCACCAGCGGCTCGGCGCTGATGATGGATGAAGGACAGCCGCTTGCTAGGGTAGGCGATGCTACCAGTCATGGCGGCGTCCTGGAAAATGGCGATAAAAGTTGGTTGCTCGATTAAGCGAAGTGGGAGCGGTTCAGCCCCCACAGGGAATGGGCAAGATCAGAGGCTGACGGCCTTGCCATCGGTGCGCGCTTGCGCCAACAGCAGGTTCAACTGGGCGACCTGCTGACGCAGCTGGTCACGTTCGTCCTTCAGTTTACGCAGCTCATCACGGCGCACGGAGACATAGAGGGTCTGGGGTGGGGTTGCAGGCATCAATGTACCCATGAGCACACCTCGCGGTTTTGGCTGGTGACAAGTCAAAGCGTAGACGCTTCACGCGGGGCGCATTCTGAATTCTTTCACCGGGCTTGGGAACTTTTTTGTTTATTGTGGTCTTGCCGTTCGTCGCTGAACCCTCGGGCGGCATGCTGGACTAATCTGAAAAGCTGGACTGTCGTCATCCATTTCGAAAAGGGAGCATTGGCTCATGCAACTGGGAATCATCGGGCTGGGCCGTATGGGCGGCAATATCGCAAGGCGCCTGATGCGCGCCGGTCACCGCACCGTGGTGCACGACCGCAACCGTGAAGCCATCACCGGCCTGGAGGGCGAAGGCGCCCAGGGCGCGCATGACCTCGGTGCACTGGTACAAAAGCTGAAAGCGCCGCGCGCGGTATGGGTGATGCTGCCGGCTGGTGACGCCACCGAGCAGACCATCGCCCAGCTGGCCGAAATGCTGGAGCCGGGCGATGCGATCATCGACGGCGGCAACACCTTCTACAAGGACGACATGCGCCGCGCGGCAGAACTGGCCAAGCGCGGCCTGCATTATCTGGACGTCGGGACGTCCGGCGGCGTGTGGGGCCTGGACCGCGGCTACTGCATGATGATCGGCGGCGAAAAGGACGTGTTCGAGCGCCTCGAACCGCTGTTCAAGGCGCTGGCACCGGGCGTGGGCGACATCCCGCGTACCCATGGCCGCAGCGGCGAGCACCAGCGTGCCGAGCACGGCTACATCCATGCCGGCCCACCCGGCGCCGGGCACTACGTGAAAATGGTGCATAACGGCATCGAGTACGGCCTGATGCAGGCCTATGCCGAAGGCTTCGACCTGCTGCGCAGCAAAGGCGGCAACGAGCTGCCCGAAGACCAGCGCTTCGACCTGAACGTTGCCGAAATTGCCGAAGTGTGGCGACGCGGCAGCGTGGTGACCTCGTGGCTGCTCGACCTCACCGCCGATGCGCTGGTGGCTGACCCTCAGTTGTCGCAATTCAGTGGCTCGGTGTCCGACAGTGGCGAAGGCCGCTGGACCATCGACGCCGCCGTCGAGCAGGCGGTGCCGGTGCCGGTGTTGTCCAGCGCACTGTTCGCGCGCTTCCGTTCGCGCCAGCAACAGGGCACCTACGGTGACAAGATTCTCTCGGCCATGCGCCTGGGCTTCGGTGGCCACGTCGAGAAGAAAGGCGAATGACTAAACAGACCCTTGCGGCCGCCCCCCCTTGTACCCTGTTCCTGTTCGGCGCCAATGGCGACCTGGTCAAGCGCCTGCTGATGCCCGCGCTGTACAACCTCAGCCGTGACGGTTTGCTGGACCGTAACCTGCGCATCGTCGGCGTCGACCATAACCCGGCCAGCGCCGAGGATTTCGCCGCGCGCCTGCACGCGTTCATGGTCGAGCGTGACAAAGGAAGCGAGGGCAGCGCCAAGTGCCTGGACGAGAAGCTATGGGCCCGCCTGGCCAAGCGCCTGGATTACCAGACGGGCGACTTTCTCGATCCGGCCACCTACCAGGCCCTGGCCAGGCGCATCGACAAGACCCGCCACGGCAATGCCATTTTCTATCTGGCCACGTCGCCGCGCTTCTTCCCTGAGGTGGCGCAGCGCCTGGGGCAGGCCGGCCTGCTGGACGAGTCTGCCGGCGGCTTTCGCCGGGTGGTGGTTGAAAAACCGTTCGGCACCGACCTGGCCAGCGCCGAGGCGCTCAACGCCTGCCTGCTGAAGGTGATGGGCGAGCGGCAGATCTACCGCATCGACCATTACCTGGGCAAAGAGACGGTGCAGAATATTCTGGTCAGCCGCTTTTCCAACGGCCTGTTCGAATCGTTCTGGAACAATCACTACATCGACCACGTGCAGATCACCGCAGCGGAAACCGTCGGTGTCGAGACCCGTGGTGCCTTCTATGACAGCACCGGCGCCCTGCGCGACATGGTGCCCAACCACCTGTTCCAGTTGCTGGCGATGGTGGCCATGGAGCCGCCGGCCGCGTTCGGCGCTGATGCGGTGCGCGGTGAAAAGGCCAAGGTAATCGGCGCTATCCGCCCATGGTCGGCAAAAATGGCCCTGAAGAATTCCGTACGAGGCCAGTACAGCGCCGGCAAGCAGGGGCGCAAGCCGTTGCCAGGCTACCGTCAGGAGTCCAACGTCGCGCCGGATAGCCAGACCGAGACCTACGTGGCGCTGAAGGTGATGATCGACAACTGGCGCTGGGCCGGCGTGCCGTTCTACCTGCGCACCGGCAAGCGCATGAGCGTGCGTGATACCGAGATTGCCATCTGCTTCAAGCCCGCACCGTATGCGCAGTTTCGCGAGTCGGAGCTGGAACGGCCCAAACCCAACTACCTGAAAATCCAGATCCAGCCCAATGAAGGCATGTGGTTCGACCTGCAAGCCAAACGGCCCGGGCCAGAGCTGGTGATGGAGAATGTCGAGTTGGGTTTTGCCTACAAGGACTTCTTCAAGATGACCCCGGCCACTGGCTACGAGACGCTGATCTATGACTGCCTGACCGGTGACCAGACCCTGTTCCAGCGGGCTGACAACATCGAAAACGGTTGGCGAGCGGTGCAGCCGTTTCTCGATGCCTGGGCCCAGGGCGGCGAAGTGCATGAGTACTCGGCTGGCGAAGATGGGCCTGAGGCCGGCAATGAATTGCTGACCCGCGACAAGCGGGAGTGGCACCGGTTGGGGTGAGAGGTTTGCAAGCCTGTGCCGGCCCTTTCGCGGGCAAGCCCGCTCCTACAGGGAATTCCATTTCCCTCAGGCACCTGCGAAGAGGCCAGCACAGGCAACCACACAAAGGAGACCTAATGCCTGCCCATATCGAAGACTACGCCCTGCTGGGCAACTGCCGAAGTGCGGCGCTGGTCAGCCGCGATGGCGCGCTGGACTGGCTGTGCCTGCCACGCTTCGACGCCCCCGCGGTGTTCGCGGCCCTGCTGGGCAACGAAGAAAATGGCCGCTGGCGCCTGGCCCCTTGCGACCCGGTAACGCACAGCAGCCGCCAATACCTGGGCGACACCCTGGTGCTGGAAACCACTTGGGTCACCGCCAGCGGTCGTGCCCGGGTGCTCGACTTCATGCCCCTGGGCGAAGTCAATTCGGTGGTGCGCATCGTCGAAGGCTTGTCTGGCGAAACCCATTTCGAAATGGACCTGGTCATGCGCTTCGACTACGGCCGCAGCGTGCCCTGGGTGGAACGACTGGACCCACTGACCCTCAGCGCCGTCGCCGGCCCTGACCGGCTGATCCTGTGCAGCACCGTGCCCCCGCAAGCCCGCGACCACCATACCGGCTGCCGCTTTCGCGTCAGCGCGGGCCAGCGCCAGGTCTTCAGCCTGCGTCACCAGCCCTCGCACTTGCCGGTGCAGCCTGACTGCAACATCGACCATGCCCTGGCAAACACCTGTGAGCAATGGCAGGCCTTCGCCGACCGCTGCCCGCAGGTAGGGCCATATACCGCCCTGGTGCGTCGGTCGCTGCTCACCCTCAAGGCCATGACCTACGCCCCCACCGGCGGTATTGTCGCTGCCGTCACCACGTCGCTGCCCGAGCGTGTGGGCGGCGAGCGCAACTGGGACTACCGCTTCTGCTGGCTGCGCGACGCGACCATGACCCTGCTGGCCTTCATGAACCTTGGCTACTTCGACGAGGCCCAGGCCTGGCGCGAGTGGCTGCTGCGCTCGGTGGCCGGCAACCCCGAGCAGATGCAGATCATGTATGGCCTGGCTGGCGAGCGTGACCTGCAGGAGTACACCTTGCCGTGGCTCGCCGGTTATGAGCATTCTCAGCCGGTGCGGGTGGGCAACGCCGCTTCGGCGCAGAGGCAACTGGACATCTATGGCGAACTGGCCGATGCGATGACCCAGGCGATCAAGGGCGGGTTGCCCCGCCACCCGCGCAGCGCCGCCATTTCGCGCTTGATATTGCCTTATGTCGAACGCATCTGGCGCGAGCCGGACGAAGGCATCTGGGAAGTGCGTGGCGGCCGGCAGCAGTTCGTGCACTCCAAGGTGATGGCCTGGGTCGCCTTCGACCGCGCCGCAGGGCTGGCCGACACTACGGAAGAAGGCCGCGAGCGCGGGCAGCATTATCGCCAGGTGGCTGACGAGATTCACCGCGACGTGTGCGAGCACGGCCTCGACCCCAGCGGCCGGTTCTTCGTCCAGGCCTATGGTTCGACCGAAATGGACGCCAGCCTGTTGCAGATCGCTCTGACCGGCTTCCTGCCGGCGGATGACCCACGCTTCATGCGCACCCTCGAACAGATCGAACAGCGTCTGATGAAGAACGGCCTGCTGCTGCGCTATGACAGTGACAGCTGCAGCGACGGCCTGACGCCGGGAGAGGGCACCTTCCTGGTGTGTTCGTTCTGGCTGGCTGACGTATATGTATTGCTGGGGCGCCAGGCCAAAGCCGAAGCGCTGTACCAACACCTGACCGGCCTGTGCAACGACCTCGGCCTGCTGGCCGAACAGTACGACCCGGCCGGCCAGCGCATGCTCGGCAACTTCCCCCAGGCCTTCAGCCAGATAGGCATCATCAACACCGCGCTGAATCTGCACCGCGCACAGTGCCCGGCGCGCGACCGGGCGCGTTGTGGGTAGCGAATGAGTAGGGCGACTGCCTTGACCGGAGTAGACTAGGCCAAACCCTTTCGGCACGGAGCATACATGGGCATTCGCGGTACTGACCGGCAGATCGACAACATCGAGTTCAATGTCAGCGACATCTCACGGAGCAAGGCCTTCTATGGCAGTGTATTCGGCTGGGCGTTCACCGACTACGGGCCGACCTACACCGAGTTCAGCGATGGCCGGTTGACGGGTGGCTTCACCACGGGTGAGCCGGTGCGCCCGGGCGGGCCGCTGGTCATCCTGTACGCTGACGACCTGGAGGCCACGCAGCAACGGATCGAAGCTGCCGGGGCGAAAATCAGCCGGGCGACCTTTGCCTTCCCCGGCGGGCGGCGCTTTCATTTCATCGACCCGGACGGTTATGAGCTGGCGGTGTGGACGGCCCAAGCCTGATGGCCAATCACAAGATCGAAATCCGCCGACGCAATATCGAAAAAATCCTGCAAGCGGCGGAAAAGGTGTTTGCCGAGAAGGGCTACGGCGCCACCTCCATGGGCGATATTGCCGAGCAGGCTGAGCTGCCACGCTCCAACCTGCATTATTACTTCAGCACCAAGGACGAGCTGTTCCGCGCGGTGCTGCAGGACCTGCTGGATGTGTGGAAGCAGGACGCCCTGTGCTTCGAGAACTTCGACGATCCGCGTGTGGTGCTGACCAGCTACATCCGGGCGAAGATGGGGCATTCGCGCTCGCGGCCGCTGGGCTCGAAAATCTGGGCTGAAGAGATGCTGCACGGGGCGCCGGTGCTGGGGGTTAACCTCGACGAAAGCCTGGTGCCCTGGGCGAAGATGAAAGAGGCCAAGATCCGCTGTTGGGTGGAAGAGGGGCGCATTCTGCCGGTGGAGCCGTCGGCGCTGCTGTACATGATCTGGGCCTCGACCCAGCATTACGCCGACTTCGGCTACCAGGTGCAGTTGCTAAACGGCGGCGAGATGCTGTCGGACATGGCGTTCGAGAGTGCGGTGCAGACGGTGACCAGCGTGATCTTGCGGGGGATCGGGCTGGAGCCGTGAACCGGCGATGGAGGCCGCTGCGCGGCATTCGCGGGCTTGCCCGCTCCCACAGGTTCTGCGCTGTCCTCAGAAACGGCGCAGTCCTGTGGGAGCGGGCAAGCCCGCGAAGGGCTGCATGGCAGCCCCCATTGCTTCAACTGGCCTCGCGGTACGGGTTACGCGGATCCTGCGTCCAGTTCAGGTACGGCTTGCCGGTGTCCTGTGCCTCCATTTCGATGCAGTTTTCCACCGGGCAGGTGATCTGGCACAGGTTGCAGCCCACGCATTCCTCTTCGATCACACTGTAGGCATGCGTGCCGTCAGCCTTCAGCGTGCTTGCAATCGCCTGGTGCGAGGTGTCCTCGCACGCAATGTGGCAGCGCCCGCAACCAATGCACGCCTCCTGGTCAATGTGCGCTACCGATTTATAGTTGATGTCCAGGTATTTCCAGTCGGTGGTATGCCCCACCGCCTGCCCGCGGAACGCTTCGATAGTGGCATGCCCATGCTGGTCCATCCAGCGTGCCAGGCCGTCCTGCATGTCCTCGACGATACGGAAGCCATGCAGCATCGCTGCCGTGCACACCTGCACGGCGCCACTGCCCAGGGCCATGAACTCGGCGGCGTCACGCCAGTTACCGATGCCGCCAATGCCACAAATCGGCAAGCCCCGCGTTTCCGGGTCGCGGGCGATTTCCGCCACCATGTTCAAGGCAATCGGCTTCACTGCCGAACCGCAGTAACCGCCATGGGTGCTCTGGTCTCCGACAATTGGGTGGGCCACCATGCGGTCCAGGTCGACGCTGGTGATCGAGTTGATGGTGTTGATCAACGACACGGCATCGGCCCCGCCTCGGTGCGCGGCGCGGGCCGACTGGCGGATATCGGTGATGTTCGGCGTAAGCTTCACGATCACCGGCAGCGCGCAGTACGTCTTGCACCAGCGGGTGACCATTTCCACATATTCCGGCACCTGGCCGACGGCCGCCCCCATGCCGCGCTCCGGCATACCGTGCGGGCAACCGAAGTTCAGCTCGATGCCATCAGCCCCGGTGGCTTCCACCAGCGGCAGGATGAACTTCCACGATTCCTCTATGCACGGCACCATCAGCGACACGATCAGTGCGCGGTCTGGCCAGTCCTTCTTCACCTGGGTGATTTCACGCAGGTTGATTTCCAGGGAGCGGTCGGTGATCAACTCGATATTGTTGATCCCCTGTACCTGACGGTTGGGGCCATAGTGCGCCGAGTAGCGCGACGACACGTTGACCGCTGCAGGGTCTTCGCCCAGGGTCTTCCAGACCACGCCGCCCCAGCCGGCCTCGAAGGCGCGGACCACGTTGTAGGCCTTGTCGGTTGGCGGTGCGGAGGCCAGCCAGAAGGGGTTGGGTGCCTTGATGCCGGCAAATACGATAGACAAGTCGGCCATTTACGCTGCCTCCACGTTGAGCATGAGTTGGGCATGGATGGCTTCGGCGGCCAGCTTGCCGTGTTGCACGGCCTGCACGGTAAGGTCCTGCCCCAGCGCGGTGCAGTCGCCGCCTGCGTACACGCCCGGCAGGCTGGTCTGCAGGTTTTCGTCAACGCGGATGCGCTCACCCTCGCGGGCCAGTTGCGCAGCCACCGGGTCGGCGAGGCTGGCATCGTCAAAGCGTTGGCCAATGGCCTTGAAAATGGCGTCCGCAGCCAGCTCGAAGGTTTCGCCGGTATCGCGCAGGCGGCCTTCCGCCAGCTCGGTGCGGGCAAAGCGCATGCCGCGGACCTTGCCGGCGTCATCCAGCAGCACGGCATCAGGGCGGGCCCAGGTGTGCAGGCGTACCTGGTTGGCCTTGGCAATGTCCTGCTCGTGGCCGGTCGCGCCCATGTCGGCGTGGCCACGGCGATAGACCAGGTTGACGTCGCGGGCACCCAGACGGCTCATCTGCACGGCCATGTCGATGGCCGTGTTGCCAGCACCGATCACCAGGCAGCGGTCGGCCAACGGTAGCTGGCTCAGGTCATCGGCCTGGCGTAGCTCGCGGATGTATTCGGTGGCGGCGACCACACCGGGGGCTTCCTCGTCGGGCAGCCCTAGCTGGCGCACGGCATTCAGGCCGAGGCCCAGGAACACCGCGTCGTACTGATCGCGCAGTTCGCCCAGGCTGAGGTTGCCACCCAGGCGCTGGCCATGGCGGACTTCGATACCGCCAATGCCCAACAAGAAATCCACTTCACGCTGGGCATAGTCGTCTACCAGCTTGTAGCGGGCGATGCCGTACTCGTTGAGGCCACCGGCTTTGTCGCAGGCCTCGAACACCACCACGTCATGCCCGTGCATGGCCAGGCGGTGGGCGCAGGACAGCCCTGCCGGGCCGGCGCCCACCACGGCGATTCGCTTGCCGGTGGCTGCCGAGCGCTTGAACGGGTGTGCGCTGAACTGGGCGTTGTCCAGGGCGTAACGCTGCAGTTGGCCGATCAGCACCGGCGCGCATTCCTGGGCGTTGTTGCGCACGCAGGCTTGCTGGCAGAGGATTTCGGTGGGGCACACGCGGGCGCAACTACCGCCCAGAATGTTGGCCGAAAGAATGCGCTCGGCGGCGCCTTGCAGGTTTTCGTCACTGATGCGGTGTATGAACGAGGGGATGTCAATTTCGCTGGGGCAAGCGTTGACGCAGGGGGCGTCGTAGCAGTACAGGCAGCGTGCACTTTCCAGGGCGGCCTGACGCGCGGTGAGGGGTGGGGCCAGGTCGCTGAAGCGCTCGGCCAACTGGTCGGCGCCGGCCCGTGGGCGCGGCAAATGGTTCAGGGCGTTGGTCACGGTTGTAGCCTCTCTATTTTTTTTGGTGCAGGCGACAGGTATTGCGGTCGATTCTGGGGCCGCTCCCACAGGCGATGGCGGTCCTTGTGGGAGCGGCCTTGCGTCGCGATGGGCTGCACAGCAGCCCCAATGACTTCAGCGCTGAACAGGCATCGGCCGCTGATGCTCGGCCCGGCGCCCCAGCACCTCATACACCGCCGGGTACGCCGGCCGTTCCACATAGCGCCCCGCGCCCGGCTCGGCGCGCAGGTCGCCATCGGCCCAGAGCACCTTGCCCTGGCTGATGGTGTGGCTTGGGATGCCGCGCACGGTGCGGCCTTCGAAAATGTTGAAGTCCACCTGCTGGTGGTGGGTTTTGGCGGAGATGGTGCGGGTGCCCTGCGGGTCCCACAGCACCAGGTCGGCATCGGCACCCACGCGGATAGCGCCCTTGCGCGGGAACAGGTTGAAGATTTTCGCCGTGTTGGTAGAGGTCAGCGCGACGAATTCGTGCATCGACAAACGCCCGCTGTTGACCCCGGCATCCCACAGCACCGCCATGCGGTCTTCGATGCCGGCGGTGCCGTTGGGGATGCGGCTGAAGTCGTCGCGGCCCATGGCTTTCTGCTCGGCGCAGAAGCAGCAGTGGTCGGTGGCGGTGGTGTGCAGGTTGCCCGACTGCAAGCCGCGCCACAGCGCCTCCTGGTGTTCGCGTGGGCGGAACGGCGGGCTCATCACATAACCGGCGGCGGTGGCCCAGTCCGGGTCGCGGTAGACACTGTCGTCCAGCAGCAGGTGGCCGGGCAGCACCTCGCCATACACCGGCTGGCCCTTGCCTCGGGCATAGGCGATTTCATCCAGTGCCTCGCGGCTGGAAATGTGCACCAGGTACAACGGCGTGCCGAGGGTTTCGGCAATGCGGATGGCGCGGCTGGCCGCTTCACCTTCAACCTGCGAGGGGCGCGACAGCGGGTGGGCTTCCGGCCCGGTCATGCCCTGGGCGAGCAGTTTCTTCTGCAGGTGGTACACCAGCTCGCCGTTTTCGGCATGCACGGTGGGCACCGCGCCCAGTTGCAGGCAACGCTCGAAGCTGGCCACCAGGGTATCGTCGGCGGCCATGATCGCATTTTTGTAGGCCATGAAATGCTTGAAGCTGTTCACCCCGTGCTTGGCCACCAGCTCGCCCATCTCTTCGGCCACCTGCTCGCTCCACCAGGTGATGGCGACGTGGAAGCCATAGTCGCTGGCGCTTTTCTGCGCCCAGCCACGCCAGGTGTGGAAGGCCTCCAGCAACGACTGCTGCGGGTTGGGAATGACGAAGTCGATGATCGAGGTGGTGCCGCCAGCCAGGCCCGCAGCGGTGCCGCTGAAGAAGTCCTCGCTGGCCACCGTGCCCATGAACGGCAACTGCATGTGGGTGTGTGGGTCGATGCCGCCGGGCATCAGGTACTGGCCGCTGCCGTCGAGGATCTCGCAGTCGGTGGGCGGTTCGAGGTTTTGCCCGATGGCACGGATCAGGCCATCGGCACACAGGACATCGGCGGGGTAACTCTCTTCGTGGGTAACCACGGTGGCGCCACGGATCAACAGGGACATGCCGTTTTCCTCGCAGGCTGACCGGTCTTGGCCGGTTCTTTGCATTGTCATGGATGCAGGGCGGGCAGGGCGGTCAATCCTGTCAGGCCTGACAAGATTCGAGGCTAGATGCTGATTCTGGATTCAGCAAGAAAATTTTCCCATTAAATTTGTGGTTTTTAAGTTGTTGATAAAAAAAGGAAAAAATTAACGCGCGAATGGGCGACGGGGTTTTCAGGGTATTTGACTAACTTGACAAGATGAAAATCTGGTCGAGATTTCTAAGCACAATTCCGCGTGCGAACTCCGGTCATCGAATCAGCCTGATGAGCGAAAAATAGAAGAAAAACTGGAGAAGGGCCTATGCAACAGAGCAGATCGGAAGTGGTCGAGCAAGATGGCCTGTTCGAGCTGTCCGAGGGCAGCGATGTCCTCGACAGCCCGCGCTACAACCCCGACATAGCACCGACCAAGGTGCACCAGCGCACCTGGAACAAATGGCACATCACCGCCCTGTGGGTGGGCATGTCCATCTGCGTACCCACCTACACCCTCGGCGGTGTCCTCACCGCCTACTTCGGCCTCAGTGTTGGCGAAGCGCTGCTGGCGATCCTGCTGGCCAACGTTATCGTGCTGATACCGCTTACCCTAAATGCCTTTCCCGGTACCAAGTACGGCATCCCGTTTCCGGTGCTTCTGCGTTCGTCGTTCGGCATTCTCGGCTCCAACGTACCGTGCCTGATCCGCGCGGTGGTGGCCTGTGGTTGGTTCGGTATTCAGACCATGTTCGGCGGGCTGGCCATTCACCTGTTCCTGGGTTCGGTGTTCGACGGCTGGAAGGCGCTGGGCGGTACAGGCGAGGTGATTGGCTTCATGATCTTCTGGTGCCTGAACCTGTGGGTGGTGCTGCGCGGCGCCGAGTCGATCAAGTGGCTGGAAACGCTCTCGGCACCGCTGCTGGTGGCAGTGGGCGTCGGTCTGCTGTTCTGGGCCTTGCCGCACATGTCGATGACCGAGCTGTTGGCACAGCCGCCCAAGCGCCCGGAAGGGGCGAGCGTGGTCAGTTACTTCTGCGCCGGGCTGACGGCCATGGTCGGTTTCTGGGCCACACTGTCGCTGAACATTCCCGACTTCAGCCGCTACGCCCGCAGCCAGAAGGATCAGATTCTCGGGCAGATCTTCGGCCTGCCGCTGACCATGTTCCTGTTCGCTGCGCTGGGTGTGGTGCTGACCGCCGCTTCGGCGTCGCTGGTGGGCGAGACGGTGTCCGACCCGGTCAGCCTGATCGGCAAGATTCAAAGCCCGTTCTGGGTGGCCCTGGCCATGGCGCTGATCGTGATCGCCACGCTGTCGACCAACACCGCGGCGAACATCGTGTCGCCCACCAATGACTTCCAGAACATTGCCCCACGCCTGATCGGCCGAAGCCGCGCGGTATGGCTGACCGGCTTTATCGGCCTGGCGCTGATGGGGCATGAACTGTTGAAGAAGCTGGGCCTGATTGTCTCCGACCTTAGCCTGGAGAGCGTGTATTCCAACTGGCTGCTGGGCTATTCCAGCTTGTTGGGGCCCATTGCCGGCATCATGGTGGTGGACTACTTCCTGATCCGTCGGCAGAAGCTGGACCTGGCCGGGCTATACCGCGACGACGTGTATCCCGCGTGGAACTGGGCCGGTTTTGCCGCCTTCGCCTTGCCAGTAGGGCTGACGGTAATGGCGATTGGCAACAGCAGTTTCAGCTGGTTCTACGACTACGGCTGGTTCACCGGCTCGCTGCTGGGCGGTGCACTGTACGCCGTGCTTGGCGGTTTGGCGGCACGCAACCCGGTGCGGCTGGTCAAACCCTTGCCTTGAGGCCTCGAAGAGGCCTGTACAAACAATAAGAAGCCTGAAGGAGAAGCCCGTGACCCCCGTCAAAGAGATCCTGAAGACCAACGCCCGTCACGTCGACAGCACCCGCCTGTGGCAGTCGCTGATGGACCTGGCCCGGCTCGGCGCCACTGCCAAGGGCGGTGTCTGCCGCCTGGCCTTGACCGACCTCGACCGCCAGGCCCGCGATCTGTTCGTGCAGTGGAGCGAGGCGGCCGGTTGCTCGGTCAGCATCGACGCCGTCGGCAACATATTCGCCCGCCGCCCGGGCCGTAACCCCAAGCTGCCGCCGGTGATGACCGGCAGCCATATCGACACCCAGCCCACCGGCGGCAAGTTCGATGGCTGCTTCGGGGTGATGGCCGGGCTGGAGGTGATCCGTACCCTCAACGACCTGGGCGTGGAAACCGAAGCGCCGCTCGAAGTGGTGGTGTGGACCAACGAAGAAGGTTCGCGTTTTGCGCCGTGCATGATGGGGTCTGGGGTGTTCGCCGGCAAGTTCACCCTGGAAGACACCCTGGCCAAGCGCGATGCCCAGGGTGTCAGCGTTGGCGAAGCGTTGAACACCATTGGCTACGCCGGTCCGCGTGCCGTGTCGGGGCACCCGGTGGGGGCGTATTTCGAAGCGCATATCGAGCAGGGTCCTATCCTTGAGGACCAGGCCAAGACCATCGGCGTGGTCCTCGGCGCCCTGGGCCAGAAGTGGTTCGACCTGACCCTGCGCGGTGTTGAAGCCCATGCCGGCCCTACGCCGATGCACCTGCGCAAGGACGCCCTGGTGGGTGCAGCCGCTGTGGTAGAGGCGGTCAACCGCACGGCGCTTGCCCACCAGCCCCACGCCTGTGGCACAGTGGGTTGCCTTCAGGCGTACCCGGGCTCGCGTAACGTGATCCCGGGCGAAGTGCGCATGACCCTCGACTTCCGCCACCTGGAGGGCGAGCAGTTGAATGCGATGATTGCCGATGTGCGCGGGGTGATCGAGGCGACCTGTGCCAAGCATGGCCTGAGCCATGAGTTGGTGCCCACGGCCGACTTCCCGGCGCTTTACTTCGACAAAGGCTGTGTCGACGCCGTGCGCGAGTCGGCCAAGGCGCTGGGCCTGCCGCACATGGACATCGTCAGTGGCGCGGGGCATGACGCGATCTTCCTGGCCGAGCTGGGGCCGGCGGGGATGATTTTCGTGCCGTGCGAAAACGGCATCAGCCATAACGAGATCGAGAACGCCACGCCCGAAGACCTGGCGGCGGGCTGCGCGGTATTGTTGCGGGCGATGCTGGCGGCGTCGGAGGCAATTGCCAGCGGGCGCCTGGCGGCCTAGGCACTGGCCTCAAGAAGGCCGTTACGGCCAAGGTGATAGCGCTGCAGGTCCTGCGCCAGGGTCAACTGCCCGCTGTAATGGGCGAGGGCCTCGTCGCGCACGTTGTCGATGTGCGGGCTGCGTCGTGGGTCGTTCTGGTAGCGGGCGCTGAAATGCGTCAGTACCAGGTTGCGCACGCCAGCGGCCTCGGCAAAGCGTGCCACCTCAGCGGCGGTGCTGTGGCCGAACGTGCCCCCGGTGCGTTCGACCACCGCCTGGGTGAAGGTGGCTTCGTGCACCAGTACATCCGCACCCCTGGCGACGGCTGCCAGCAGTTCTGGCTTGTCGTTGTCCCCGCACACGATCACCCGCCGGGGCGGACGCGAAGGGCGCAGGTAGTCGTTGCCGTTCAGCAGTTGCCCGTTGTACGTCACGGTCAACCCCTTGGCCAGCTCGCCCCACAGCGGACCACGCGGTATGCCCTCGGCGTCCAGGCGCTGGATGTCCAGGCGTGGCTCAGGGTTGATTTCGGTGAATACGAAACCCACGCTGGGTACCCGGTGCGACAGTTGCACGGTGGTCACCTGCAGGGTCTCGCTGCGCCATGCGATCAGCTCTTCCACGGGCAACAGGCGCAGCTCGAACGGCAGGAAGGTGTCGCTGGCAACCAGGCCCTGGCGTACCCAGTCGTGCAATACGGCGGGCAGGATCACCTCCAGCGGCTGGGTGCGCCCGCTCATGCCCGCGCTGGCCAGCAGGCCGGGCAGGCCGAAGCAATGGTCACCATGCACGTGGGTGATGAAGATCGCGCGCAGGTCGCGGATCGAAAGCGGGGTGTGCAGCAGGCGGTGCTGGGTGCCTTCGCCGCAATCGACCAGATACCAGTGGCTGCCACTGGCTTCGATCACGGCTGTGGCGCTGACATTGCGTGCCTTGGTGGGCACCCCGGCGGAGGTGCCGAGGAACAGCAGGTCCATGCTTAGGCTCCTGTTTCAGGCCAGAAGCGGCCAAGGTGATACGGGGCGCACACCTTAGCCGGATTGCCGCCCGCCGTCGACGGCCTGCTAGTTATCCTGCCGCCAGATGAGCTCGCTGGTGTCATAACCTTGCTCTCGGGCGATTGTCAGCAGTTGCTCGCGCTGCTGGTCGGTGACCGCTGGCGTGCGCGAAAGCAGCCACAGGTACTCGCGGTTGGGGTGGCCGACCAGTGCCACGCGGTAGTCCTTGTCGTGGTACAGCACCCAGTACTCACCCTTGGTCAGGCCCGGTGCCAGGCGGCTGAACCAGTTGTCGAAACGCACCCACAGCTTGTCGGTACTGCCCGGTTGCTGAGCCTCGGCGATGCCCTTGGCTTCATTCCACTGGCCGTCCTTTTCCTGGCAGCGGTTGGTTACATCGATACGGCCGTCCTCGCGCAAGCCGTAGCGCGCCTCGGACTTCACGCAGTTACGCTGGAAGAACATCGGCAGGCGTGCCAGTTCGTACCAGGTACCCTGATAGCGTTGCAGGTCCACCTGCTGGGTACGCGGCGGTGCCGGGTGATCGTTGCCGGCGCAGCCGAGCAGGGCCAGGGTCATGCAGGAAAGCAGCAGTGTTGTGCGCAGCGCCATGGGTGACCTCCTTGGAGCGGATGGGGCGTACCTGTGTTTCGACGCCTGTGCGGGGAAAAAGTTGTAGACGATCTTGCCTGCGGCGAAACCCATGCAGGAGCGGGTTTGCCTGCGAAAGGCCCCGCACAGGTCCGCACAGGCCTGCCTCACAGCCAGTACGTCACCGCCCACCATCCCAACCCGCCCATCACCACGGTATAGGGCAGCGCCATCCACACCATCCGCCCATACGACAGCCGGATCAGCGGTGCAATGGCCGAGGTCAGCAGGAACAGGAACGCCGCCTGCCCGTTCGGCGTCGCCACGCTTGGCAGGTTGGTGCCGGTGTTGATCGCCACTGCCAGGGTTTCGAAATGCTCGCGGCTCATGCTGCCATCGAGAAATGCTTGCTTCACTTCGGTGATGTAGATGGTGGCAACGAACACATTGTCGCTGATCGCCGACAGCAAGCCGTTGGCCAGATACAGCATGCCCGGTTGCTGTTCGGCCGGCAGCGTCAGCACCCAGTTGATCAATGGGCTGAAAAGCTGCTGCTGATGAATCACCGCGACCACGGCGAAGAACACCACCAACAGCGAAGTGAACGGCATGGCGTCCTGGAAGGCACGGCCCAGGCGGTGCTCGTCGGTGATACCGGTGAAGGCCGTGATCAGTACGATCACCATCAGGCCGATCAGGCCGACCTCGGCCACATGCAGCCCCAGGCAGATGATCAGGATCAGCGCAGCGAGCCCTTGTACCCACAGCGCGATGCGCTGGGCCTGGGTGCGCGCCGCATCGTCTTCGGCCGCATAGGCGGTCAGCACCCTGCGCACCGGTTCGGGCATCAGCGTGCCGTAGCCGAACAGGCGCACTTTTTCCAGCAGCACGCAGGTCACCAGGCCAGCACCCAGCACTGGCAGCGATACGGGCGCCACCTTCAAGAAGAAGTCGACGAAGTGCCACCCCATCTCGTGGCCGATCAGCAGGTTCTGCGGCTCGCCCACCAACGTGCAAACGCCGCCCAAGGCGGTACCCACAGCGCCATGCATCAGCAGGCTACGCAGGAAGGCGCGGAACTGGTCGAGGTCTTCCCGGTGCAGGTGAGCGACTTGCTGGTCGCTCTCCAGTGCGCTGTCCTCGCGCGGATTGGCCCCGGACGCGACGCGGTGGTACACCGCGTAGAAGCCGACCGCAGCGCTGATGATCACCGCCGTGACGGTCAGGGCATCGAGAAACGCGGATAGAAACGCCGACAGTACGCAAAACAGCAGCGCCAGAATGGCCTTGGAACGCACCCCGAGCAAAATGCGTGAGAACAGGAACAGCAACAGTTCCTTCATGAAGTGGATGCCGGCGACCATGAACATCAGTAGCAGGATTACCGGGAAGTTGTGCTGCAGTTCCTCGTACAGCGCCTGTGGCGTGGTCATCTGCAACAGCAGGGCTTCGATCAGCAACAAGCCACCGGGCATCAACGGGTAGCATTTCAGGGCCATGGCCAGGGTGAAGATGAATTCGACTACCAGTGCCCACCCCGCTGCGGCGGGGCCAATGGTTGCCAGCAGGAGCGGATTGAGCACCAGGAACAGGCAGATGACCGCTTTGTACCAAAGCGGCGACTGGCCCAGGAAACCGTGAGCGAGGGCGCCGGTCAGGGAACGCGACATGAATATGTATCCTTATGATTCAGCGATGGCGCACGGTGCCGGATAAGCGCGTCTGAGGCAAGGCGCACAGTCCCGTTTTTGGCACATGTACGGCCATTGGGCTGGGTTACCATCGGTGTCATGAACCTTTCACCCATAGGAGTGCCGCCCGTGACCGAGTACAGTGCATTCAAGGTCGAACTGACCGACAGCATCGCCCATGTTCAGATCAATCGCCCAGAGAAGGTCAACGCGATGAATGCGGCCTTCTGGGAGGAAATCGTCGACACCTTCCAGTGGATCGATGACACCGATGCCGTGCGCGCGGTGGTGATCAGTGGCGCTGGCAAGCATTTTTCCGCCGGTATCGACCTGATGATGCTGGCCTCGCTGGCCGGGCAGATGGGCAAGGACGTGGGCCGCAATGCACGCTTCCTGCGCAAGACCATCCAGCGGCTGCAGGCCTCGTTCACCGCTGTAGACACGTGCCGCAAGCCGGTACTGGCGGCGGTTCAAGGCTACTGCATCGGCGGCGCCATCGACCTCATCTCGGCGTGCGACATGCGCTACTGCAGCAGTGACGCGCAGTTCTCGATCAAGGAAATCGACATGGGCATGGCTGCCGATGTCGGCACATTGCAACGTTTGCCACGCATCATTGGCGACGGCATCATGCGTGAGCTGGCGTTTACCGGGCGCAATGTCGAGGCCGACGAGGCGCTGCGTATCGGCCTGGTCAACCGAGTCTATGATGATCAGGCTGCACTGATGGACGGCGTCTTTGCCATCGCCCGCGAGATTGCCGCAAAATCGCCGATCGCCGTGGCCGGCACCAAGGAAATGCTCAGCTACATGCGTGACCATCGCATCGACGATGGCCTGGACTACATTGCCACCTGGAACGCCGCAATGCTGCAGTCCGAAGACCTGCGTGTGGCTGTGGCGGCGCACATGAGCAAACAGAAACCGACGTTCGCCGACTGATCGGGCCGGGGGACGCGCAGTAAAGGAACCCCCGACATGTCAGCACGCTGGACTACTGCAGTACTCGACCCACAGATGACCGGGGGGCTGGCCGTGGCCCGCAGCCCTGAAGGGTTTCTGGTGGACGCCAACGGCGCGCTGTTCCCCCGCGACTGGCTCAAGCGGCAGGACCTCGACGTGCTGTGCGAGCATGGCATCGGCCACTTTGACGGCCAGCCGGTGTTCCTGCTGGAACTGCGCAGCGCCACTGATGTGCCTGGCTGCAGCTGGCGCGGCCTGCGTGCGTTCATGCTCGAAGGCGACTTCGACACCTACAAGGTGCTGGGCTATGCCGCACAGATCGGCACCTGGGCCCGCGAGCATCGCTTCTGCGGCAGTTGCGGCCAGGCGATGACGCAAATTCGCTGGGAGCGGGCGATGTATTGCCAACCCTGCGACCTGCGCAGCTATCCGCGCATTTCACCCAGCATGATCGTGCTGGTGACCCGCGGCGATGAAATCCTGCTGGCGCGTTCGCCGCGCTTCGTCACCGGGGTGTACAGCACCTTGGCAGGTTTTGCCGAACCGGGTGAATCGGCCGAAGACTGCCTGGTGCGCGAAGTGCGCGAAGAAGTGGCGGTGGAGGTGAAGAACATTCAGTACGTCGGCAGCCAGTGCTGGCCGTTTCCGCATTCGATGATGCTCGGTTTCCATGCCGAGTACGCCGGTGGCGAGATTGTCATGCAACCGGACGAGATAGAGGACGCCAAGTGGTTCAGCGTCCACGACCTGCCGCCGCTGCCGGCCGGGCGGTCCATCGCCCGGTACCTGATCGACCTGTATGTTGCGCGGCGGCTGGGCTGTGATATCCCTGCTTTCCCGTCCTAGCTGCAGTGAGAAGTGTTCATCGCCCCTCACCGATAGGCCCATGCACAGGCCGGCGATGTAGTCCACCTGCCCGGAAATGATGAACACCGTCAGCGCCGAAATGTTGCTGACGAAGTTCATGCTGCGCGCCACGTCGCTGGCGCGAACCGGGTCGATGGGTATTCAGGAATCGTTATTCTGATTACTGGTATATGCTCGGGAATCTGGTGTCGCTTGGGGGGAGCTCCCTGCCCAACGTATGGTATTCATTGCCCGAAAAAAAGGGTTGGGGAGACCTAAGCTATCTGGGCTAGTTTCGGAATACGGCGGTGGTGGAAGACCTTGATTTTGTGAAAGAGCAGCAGCTAATTCGTGCGGGGTCAATCCAGACTGTAGTTCTGCAAGCCTGCTGTCAGTGGCTTCGATCTTAGCGGTGACATACTGTAATCGCTTTACCAGCTTTGGGAGGAGGTTATACGATCGAAGTTGTGCTGCTTCTGGTATGTCGCGCTCAAGCTGAGCCTTTTCTGCCAGTCGTTTTGGTAGCTTTTTCGCCATTTTAACATCCCAGCCAGTTGCCTTGCTGCTGAAACGCCACCCCGAGTACTTTTGCAGGTCTGGATGGTCGTGAGCGGCTATTATCTCTGTCATCTTATAAGCAGGTTCGGGGCGACTGAACAGTTTCTTGATCCAATTCTGGCCTGAATGATCTAGCCTGTTTATTGGGTCGGCAGAGCAATAGGCGTAGGCGTTTATGCCTCCTTTACTGAAAGGGCTTAGGCTGTCGGACGAGAGGAACCTCATCAAATTCGGGTTATAAGTACGCTTGCCGTTTCCCAGTAGGTAGCAGCCTGTCCATATGTCGCGAGGTGCTCCCGTGAAACCCAGTACGTAAATATTCCCTGGCTTAGCTGAGGCTCCATAGCAGGTATATTGGAAGGAAATAACCTTGCTCTGCATTTAGATATTTCCGTTGATGAGAGGCGTCATATATTTACAATTCCTTGCGCACCCCTCAACTGGCATAAATGATAGTACGGCTGATGGGCCTCATGATCGGGTACAAAGGTTCAGGCCTGCCCGAACCAGTGTTGCCACGCTAGGCGCACGGTCAACGCCAGCACCACGGTGATGAACACCGGGCGGATGAACTTGCTGCCGCCGCTGATCGCCGTGCGTGCGCCGAAAAAGGCGCCGACCATCACCGACAGGCCCATGCACAGGCCGACGATGTAGTCCACCTGCCCGGAAATGATGAACACCGTCAGCGCCGCGATGTTGCTGACGAAGTTCATGCTGCGCGCCACGCCGCTGGCGCGTACCAGGTCGATGGGGTATAGCAGCAGGGTACTGACCGTCCAGAACGCCCCGGTACCTGGGCCGGCTACGCCGTCGTAGAAGCCCAGGGTGAAGCCTTGCGGCACTTGCCACTTTTTCTTGATCGGTGCATCGGCATCCAGCGGTGCCTTGGGCGTGCCGCCGAACAACAGGTAGATGCCACAGGCGAAGACGATCACCGGCAACATCTTGTTCAGCCATTCGGCTGGCATGTAGTGGGCAATGACGGCGCCGAGCGACGCCCCGGTCAGGGTGGCGAACAATGCCGGGCGCCACTGCGCCGGGTGGAATAGTTTGCGTTTGTAGTAAGTGAAACCTGCAGTGGCCGAGCCGAAGGTGGAACTGAGCTTGTTGGTGCCCAGGACCAGGTGCGGTGGCATGCCGGCAGTGAGCAGGGCCGGAGTGGTGAGCAGGCCCCCGCCACCGGCGATGGCATCGATGAATCCGGCGACGAAGGCAACCAGCGCCAGGATCAGCAGGGTGAGGGGTTCTACGGTGAGTTCGAAGGGCATGGGTTTTTGACAGGCAGGGAGGCAAGGAGGCGGCAAAGTGCTGCACTAGAAGAGGAGCATGGTAATCCTGGGGAAGGTGTGTTGCCAGTGCCGGCCCTTTCGCGGGCAAGCCCGCTCCTACGAAGATGGCGTAATCCCGTAGGAGCGGGTTTACCCGCGAAAGGGCCGGTACTGGCGAAAACATCAACTACGAATAAACGCCAGCAAATCCGCATTGATCACATCGGCATGGGTGGTCGGCATGCCATGCGGGTAGCCTTTGTAGGTTTTCAGCGTGCCATTGGGCAGCAGCTTGGCCGACAATACCCCGGAGTTTTCATAGGGCACGATCTGGTCATCGTCGCCGTGCATCACCAGCACCGGCTGCGTGATGCCCTTCAGGTCCTCGGTGAAATCGGTCTGGGAAAACGCCACGATGCCATCGTAATGGGCCTTTGCACTGCCGATCATGCCTTGGCGCCACCAGTTGCCGATGATGCCTTCGCTGGCTTCGACCCCTGGGCGGTTGTAGCCGTAGAACGGCCCTGTTGGCACATCCCGGTAGAACTGCGCCCGGTTGCTGGCAACCTGGGCCTGGAAGCCGTCGAATACCGACTTGGGCAGGCCACCGGGGTTGCCGGGGGTTTGTACCATCAAGGGGGGTACGGCCGCGATCAGCACGGCCTTGGCCACCTTGTCTTCAGGGTACCGGGCCATGTAGCGCACCACCTCGCCGCCGCCGGTCGAGTGGCCGACATGCACGGCACCCTGGGTGCCCAGGTGGGCGACCACGGCGGCTACGTCGTCGGCATAGTGGTCCATGTCGTGGCCGTCCCATACCTGGCTGGAGCGGCCATGGCCTCGCCGGTCGTGGGCGACCACCCGGTAGCCTTCAGCGAGGAAGAACAGCATCTGCGCGTCCCAGTCATCGGCACTGAGCGGCCAGCCGTGGTGGAAGTGGATCACCGGCGCATCGCGCGGGCCCCAGTCCTTGTAGAAGATCTGTACGCCGTCCTTCGTGGTTACATAGCTCATCGTCGTGTCTCCAGAGTGCAGGAAGCGAAGGGAGCTATTGAGAATAGGAGGAATTTTGGCGGGTATCAGGAAGTTGTGTTGCCTGTGCGGGCCTCTTCGCGGGTTAACCCGCTCCTACAGGGGGCTCATGGATTTTGAATGCGCAGGAGCGGGTTCACCCGCGAAGAGGCCCGCACTCATGCCCTTCAGACGCGATCGCGCATGCGGTACCAGGCCTTTGCCGCAGCTTCCAATGGCGCAGCCAGCAGGTCGCCACCGGGAAAGCGGCCGTTGTCGATGGCTTGGTACAGCGCCAACAGGTCTTCATCGCCGAGAATGGCATCGCTGACCGCACGCGCCGCCGCCAGGGTCGGCAGTACGCCATGGCCGGAGAAACCCTGCAGCCAGTAGCGCTGGCCCTCGCGGCCGACGTCCGGGGTGCGCTTGATGCTGCAATCGATGTGGCCACCCCAGGCATAGTCGATGGCCACCCCGGCCAGTTGCGGGAATACCCGCTCCAGGTACGGGCGGGTGGCGCTGGCGACGTCCTTGGGAATGCCGCCCAGGTAAGTGCAGCCACCGCCGAACAGCAGGCGGTGGTCTGGGGTGAGGCGGAAGTAGTCGGGCACGAACTGGTTGTCGATCACGCAACTGTTGCGAGGTAGTAACGAATGGGCGAAGTCGGCATCCAGAGGCGCAGTGGCTACCTGGTAGGAACCGACTGGCAACAGGCGACGCGACAGGCTGCGGTCTAGGCGATCGATGTAGGCGTTGCAGGCCAGCACCAATACCTGGCAACGAACTTCGCCACGGTCGGTACGGGCGACATAGCCGTCGCGAGCCTGCTCGTAGCTGCGCACCTGGCTCTGTTCGTAGATTCGCCCGCCGGCAGCCTCTATGGCATTGGCCAGGCCCTGCGCCAGTTTCAGCGGGTTGAGGTGGGCGCCTTTGGCGTCGTACAGCGCGGCCTGGTAGCGCGGGCTGTCGACCCATTGCGGCAACTCGTCACGGCCGATCAGGCGCAGGGCGTCGTAACCCCATTTATGTTCGGCATCATGCAGGGCCTCTTCGAGCATTTTCACCCGGCGCGGCAATACCGCAGTCCACAGGCTGCCCTGCCGGTAGTCGATGTCGAAGCCGTGGCGTTGGGGCAGTTCGCGCATTTCGTCGGCGGCCCAGCACATGCTGGCCCATAGCCGTTGGGTGCGTTCGGTGCCAAGGGCCTGCTCCAGCGGCGGCATGTCGCACGACCAGCCCAACAGCGCCTGGCCACCGTTGCGTCCGGAGGCCGCCCAGGCAACCCGGCTGGCCTCCAGCAGCGTTACGCGTTTGCCGGCCTGGGTCAGGCGCAGGGCAGTGTGCAGGCCGCTGAAACCGGCGCCGATGATCAGCACGTCGGTGTCTTGAGCGCCTTGCAGGGTAGGGCGTAATGGGATGTTGGCGGGGTAGGTCTGGGCGTAGTAACTGGCGACGTGCTGGGCGGATTGTTTGAACATGCAGGATTTTCCGTGAAAATTATTATGTTTATTTTCATGAAAAGTTAGCAGTTAAATTTCACGTTGCCAATGTGTTGGTCGGGGTTTGTGGTTTGCCTGTGGTTAATGTGTTGCCTGGGCTGGCCTCTTCGCGGGTGAACCCGCTCCTACAGGGGGGCTCGCTTTTTTCGCGCCTGTCGTGGCTTGTTTGGGGTCGCCTTGCTTCCAGTCGCTTTGCTCTTCCCGCCACCGCGACGTTTCTTTTTCCAGGGCGGGGCCGCCCCGGCCGCTGGCCCGCTGATGGTCATGCGCATGCCGCTGCAACGCTCGACCAGCTTGCCCATCCACGCTGACTGCCGGGCGACGAACTCGTCCAAGGTCATCTCGCCGCTTTGCACCATGTCCAGCGCCTGCTCCCAGATCGCCGTGGTGCCGGGGTCGGCAATCGCGCGGGGAACAGCGTCGATCAGGCTGAAGGCCGCAGGTGTGGCCGACAACGCCTTGCCGTTCTTTACCAGGTAACCGCGGTCGAGCAGACCTTGGATAATGCTGGCGCGGGTGGCCTCGGTGCCGATGCCGGTGGTTTCCTTGAGTTTCTGCTTCAGCCGAGGATCATCCACCAGCTTGGCCACGTTTTTCATCGCTTTGATCAGGTCGCCTTCGGTAAACGGCTTGGGCGGCTGGGTCCACAGGTCTTTCAGTTGCAGGCCGTTTACGTTGCAGTCCTGGCCTTCGCGCAGCGCTGGCAACACCTGGGCCGGTGGTGCCTCGCGGCCTTTGGCCGGGGTCAGCGCTTCGGGCAAGGCGCGGCGCCAGCCCGGCTCGACGATCTGTTTGCCCACAGCACGCAGCGCATGACCGGCGCAGTCGAAGTCGGCCTGGGTGCGGTCGTACTCATGGTTGGGCAGGAACTGCGCCAGATAGCGGGCGCGGATCAGGGTGTACACGGCCTTGTGCTTGGCCGGCAGGCGCGAGGGGTCGCTGGCGGCGGCGGTGGGGATGATGCCATGGTGAGCGCTGACTTTGGCGTCGTTCCACGCCCGCGAGCGGCGTTGCGGCTCCAGGTAGGGCTGCAGCGGCGCAAGGCTGGCATCGGCCCGTTGCAGGGCGGCAAGGATGGCGGGTGCCTCGGCGTGCTGGCTTTGTGGCAAATAGCCGCAATCGCTGCGCGGGTAGGTGATCAGCTTGTGTGTTTCGTACAGTGCCTGGGCAATGTCGAGGGTTTCCTGGGCGCCGAGGCCGAACTTTTTCGAGCACAGCTCCTGCAGGGTGCCAAGGTCGAAGGGCAGCGGTGCCGCTTCGCGCACACGCTCGGTCGCCACCTTTACCGCTCGGGCAGTGCCGGCATGGCCGATGTCGGTGGCGGCCTGCTGTGCCAGGCTTTGCTTCAGGCAGCGGCCTTGGTCATCGCAGGCGTCTTCGGGAGCGCGCCATTGGGCATTGAAGCGTTGGCCGGCGTGTTCCAGCTGTACGTCGATGGCCCAGAACGGCACCGGCACGAAGTCGGCGATGCTGCGGTCGCGGTCGACCACCAGGCGCAAGGTCGGCGTTTGCACGCGGCCTACCGGCAGCACACCCTGGTAGCCGGATTGGCGGCCCAGCAGGGTGAACAGCCGACTCATGTTCATGCCGATCAGCCAGTCGGCGCGCGAGCGGCCCAGCGCCGAGTGGTACAGGTTGAACGTCTCGTGGCCTGGCAGCAGGCGTGCCAGGGCCTTGCGGATGGAGGCGTCGTCCAGTGCCGACAGCCACAGGCGCTGCACCGGGCCCCGGTAGCGGCAATGCTCGACCAGCTCGCGGGCAATCATTTCGCCTTCGCGGTCGGCGTCGGTGGCAATCACCAGCTCCCGCGCTTCACCGAGCAGGCGCTTGACCGCCTTGAACTGGCTGGCAGTCTTGGGCTTTACCAGCATCTTCCACTTGTCTGGAATGATCGGCAGGTCGGCCAGGTTCCAGCGCTTGTAACGTTCGTCGTAGCTGTCGGGCGGGGCGGTTTCCAGCAGGTGGCCGATGCACCAGGTTACGCAGATGTCGGTGCCTTGCCAGCAGCCGTCGCCTTTGCGGTGGGCGCCGAGCACTTTGGCGATGTCTTTTGCCTGGGAGGGTTTTTCGCAGAGAAACAGGCGCATGGCCGGGGACGCTTCATCGGGGTGGTGGGCCATAGGATGCGCAAGCGGGGGCGCAGAGGCAAGTTTTATCTGGATGGATGTACAGGTTTTTTGTCAGCGGGGATGTATATCGCCTGAGCCGGCCTCTTCGCGGGTAAACCCGCTCCTACAGGGAAGCGCGGTGCTTGTAGGAGCGGGTTTACCCGCGAAGCGGCCAGTGCAGGTGATGGATCAGGCGCGCGAGTCGCGCACCATGTCGACATGCGGGATGCCAGCTTCGAGGAATTCCTCGCTGACTACGCGAAAGCCCAGCCGCTCATAGAACGGCGTGGCGTGCACCTGGGCGCTGAGCATCTGCTGTTTCAGGTCGCGGTTCTGCGCTTCGACGATGACCGCATTGACCAACGCATCGCCCACCTTCAGGCCACGCCAGTCCTTGAGCACCGAGATGCGCCCGATGGTGCCGTCGGCCAGCAGGCGCGCAGTACCGATTGGATAGTCGCCTTCCAGGGCCAGGAAGTGCAGGGCGTCCTGGTCTTCCGAATCGAACTCCAGCTCTGGTGGAATGTGCTGCTCGGCGACGAACACGGCTTCACGGATACGGCGGATGTCGGCGTTGTCTTTGTGCCAATCGGCGAGGCGAACGCTGATCTTATTCATTGGCGAATCCCAGGCTCCCTTGTTTGACCAGCTGCTGTACCAGCATCAGGCCATCCTCATCCTGCAGCCACTCGGCCAGGTTATCGATGTGCAGGGCGTCGGCCGCACATACCAGCTTCAGCAGCTCTCGCAGTTTGCCAGGCAGTGGGCAACTACGGCCGCTGGCGAACAGCAGCAGGTCGTCTTCGAATTCGGACCAGGCCAGGCGTGCGCTGGGGTTGCGGATCAGGATGGCGCCTTGCTCAAGGGCATTGATCAGCTCTTCCTCGCTCAGCTCTTCGCCAACGATCTGCTCGGGGTAGCGCGGCTCGGTCATGAACTGGCCGAACCAGGTCAGCAGCAGGTCCTTGTCGCCCATGTGCTTGTCGAGCAGCGCCTTGAGGCGGTCGAGGGCATCGTGCTGGATCTGGTGCGGGTCGCTGACCGGCTGGGCGTCGGCGTCGCTGTAGCGCTCTTCGTCGGGCAGGAACTGGCCGAGGAAGTCGGTGAAGTGGGTCAGCACTTCGGCAGCGCTCGGTGCGCGGAAGCCGACCGAGTAGGTCAGGCAGTCATCCACGGCCACGCCGTAGTGGGCCAGGCGCGGTGGCAGGTAGAGCATGTCGCCGGGCTCCAGGGTCCACTCGCCGCTCTGCTCGAACTCGGCCAGGATACGCAGGTCGGCGTGCTCCAGCAGCGGGCTGTCACTGCTGCACATCTGGCCAATTTTCCAGTTGCGCTGGCCGTGGCCTTGCAGCAGGAACACATCGTAGTTGTCGAAGTGCGGGCCGACGCTGCCACCCGGGGCGGCGAAGCTGATCATCACGTCATCGATACGCCAGCTGGGCAGGAAGCGGAAGTTTTCCAGCAGTTCGGCTACTTCCGGAACGAACTGGTCAACGGCCTGTACCAGCAGGGTCCAGTCTTTTTCCGGCAGTTCGGCGAAGGTGTCTTCGTTGAACGGGCCGCGGCGCAGCTCCCACGGGTGTGCGCCGTGCTCCAGCACGATACGCGACTCGACTTCGTCTTCCAGGGCCAGGCCGGCGAGCTCGTCGGGGTCGATCGGGCTGATGAAGTCCGGGAAGGCCTGGCGTACCAGCAGCGGCTTCTTCTGCCAGTAGTCGCGCATGAATTCGCGGGCCGAGATGCCGCCGAGCAGCTGCAGTGGAGTATCAGGATTCATGTTCAACCTATTGAAAAAACGTAATTTTCGTACGGGAATAAAAACGCCCGGCCAGGCCGGGCGTTGTACGCGACGCTCAGCTTAGATGCGTTTGGCCTGGGCTGCCGCGTTACCGATGTAGGTAGCGGGGGTCAGCTGCTTGAGCTCGGCCTTGGCTTCGGCTGGCATGTCCAGGCCGTCGATGAAGGTCAGCAGCGCTTCTGGGGTGATGCCCTTGCCACGGGTCAGCTCTTTGAGCTTCTCGTAGGGGTTTTCGATGTTGAAGCGGCGCATCACGGTCTGGATCGGCTCGGCCAGCACTTCCCAGCAGGCGTCCAGGTCGGCGGCGATGCGAGCTTCGTTGACTTCCAGCTTGCCGATGCCTTTCAGGCTGGCCTCGAAGGCGATGACGCTGTGGGCAAAGCCCACGCCCAGGTTGCGCAGCACGGTGGAGTCGGTCAGGTCACGCTGCCAGCGCGAGATCGGCAGCTTGCTGGCCAGGTGCTGGAACAGCGCGTTGGCGATACCCAGGTTGCCTTCGGAGTTTTCGAAGTCGATCGGGTTGACCTTGTGCGGCATGGTCGACGAGCCGATTTCGCCGGCGACGGTCTTCTGCTTGAAGTAACCCAGCGAAATGTAGCCCCACACATCACGGTCGAAGTCGATCAGGATGGTGTTGAAGCGGGCGATGGCGTCGAACAGCTCGGCGATGTAGTCGTGCGGCTCGATCTGGGTGGTGTACGGGTTGAACTGCAGGCCCAGCTCGTCTTCGATGAAGGCGCGGGCGTTTTCTTCCCAGTCGATCTGCGAGTAGGCCGACAGGTGGGCGTTGTAGTTGCCCACGGCGCCGTTGATCTTGCCCAGCAGCGGTACGGCGGCAACCTGGGCGATCTGGCGCTCCAGGCGATACACGACGTTGGCCAGCTCTTTACCCAGGGTGGTCGGCGAAGCCGGCTGGCCGTGGGTGCGCGACAGCATTGGCACTTCGGCGTGGGCGTGGGCCAGGGCGCGGATGGCGTCGGCGACCTGGCGCATCAGCGGCAGCAGCACTTCGTCACGGCCGGCGCGCAGCATCAGCGCGTGGGACAGGTTGTTGATGTCCTCGCTGGTGCAGGCGAAGTGGATGAACTCGCTGACCTTGGCCAGCTCAGGCAGCTTGGCGGCCTGCTCCTTGAGGAGGTATTCAATGGCCTTGACGTCGTGGTTGGTGGTGCGCTCGATTTCCTTGACGCGCTCGGCGTGCTCCAGCTTGAAATCGGTGGCCAGGCTGTCCAGCAGGGCGTTGGCTTCGGCGGAGAACGCCGGCACTTCGCCGATTTGCGGGTGGGCGGCCAGGCGCTGCAGCCAGCGCACTTCGACCAGGGCGCGGAAACGGATCAGGCCGAATTCGCTGAAAATGGGGCGCAAGGCCTGGGTTTTGCCGGCATAACGGCCGTCTACAGGGGAAACCGCAGTGAGCGAAGAAAGCTGCATGGGGTGTTCTCGGACAGTCAGGCTTTTGGAAGGGCGCATATCATACATGAAAAATGCGCCTGGGTCGGGTGGCTGACCAAAGGTCGGCCCAATTTGGATCTGGTGGCAGACCCTGTGGGAGTGGGCATGCCCGCGAACACCGGCGTAGCCGGTGCCATACACCGCGTCGCCTGCTTCGCGGGCACGCCCGCTCCCACAAAGGGCTGCCCAGCCCGTCAGTTGGGGCTGCGCATCATGTCGTACAGTTCGTTCAGCAACTTGCGCCGGCTGAACACCAGCTGCCAACGGTGCCCGCCCAGCTGCCGCCACAGTCGCGCGGCGCGGATGCCGGCCAGCAGCAGGGCGCGGATCTTCGAGGCATTGTTGGGCTGCTGCAGGAAGCGCATGTCGCCGTGCACCTGGATGCGCTGGCGCAAGGTGCTCAGGGTGTCCTGGTACAAGGCTCCACTGGAAGCGATGACGTTTTCGTGAACCAGGCCGAAATGCTCGGCCTGCGACTGGATTTGCGGCAGGCGGTTGCCGATGGTGTCCAGCAGGTCGCCACGCTTGTTCAGCTGGCGCTCCAGGCCCAGCATCGACAGGGCGTAGCGCAGCGGCTCGCGTTGCAGGCTGTTGGGGTCGCGCTCAAGGGCGCCGATCAGCGCTCGGTAGCCGTCACGCAGGTTCAGGTCGTCACCGCCGAACACCTCCAGGGTGTCCTTGGGGTCGCGCACCAGCAGGCTGCCCAGCATGCAGCCGATATTGGCTTCACTGGCCTGGCCGGTGCGGGCGATGCGGTCGACAAGCACGGCGGCCTGGAACACACCACCCAACGCGATCAGCTGCTCCTGCAGGTTGCTCATGCGCGCGGGCTCCACGGCTCGGCAGCCTCGATCACGCCGCCGCCCAGGCACACTTCGCCATCGTAGAACACCACGGACTGGCCCGGCGTCACGGCGCGCTGAGGCTCGTCAAACACGGCGCGGTAGCCGCTGGCGGTGCGTTCCAGGGTGCATCGCTGGTCGCTCTGGCGGTAGCGCACCTTGGCAGTCAACTGCCGTGGGCTGTCGAGGTCGATCGGGTTGACCCAGAAAATTTCCGAGGCCAGCAGGGCGCGGGAGAACAGCCATGGGTGCTCGTTGCCCTGGCCGACCACCAGCACGTTGCGGGCCAGGTCCTTGTGCAGCACGTACCACGGCTCGTCACTGGCATCCTTCAGGCCGCCAATGCCCAGGCCCTGGCGCTGGCCGATGGTATGGTACATCAGGCCATGGTGGCGGCCGATCACTTCACCTTCGGTGGTTTCAATGTCGCCTGGCTGGGCCGGCAGGTACTGCTTGAGGAAGTCGCTGAAGCGGCGCTCGCCAATGAAGCAGATGCCGGTGGAATCTTTCTTCTTGGCGGTGGCCAGGCCGTGCTTTTCGGCGATGGCGCGTACTTCGGGCTTTTCCAGTTCGCCGACCGGGAACAGTGTGCGGGCGATTTCCTGGCCGCCGACGGCGTGCAGGAAGTAGCTCTGGTCCTTGTTCGGGTCCAGGCCCTTGAGCAGTTCGGTGAGCGCGCCAGTATCGCGGCGGCGCACGTAGTGGCCGGTGGCGATCAGGTCGGCACCCAGCGACAGGGCGTAGTCGAGAAACGCCTTGAACTTGATTTCGCGGTTGCAGAGGATGTCGGGGTTGGGTGTGCGGCCGGCCTTGTATTCCTCAAGGAAGTGCTCGAACACGTTGTCCCAGTATTCGGCGGCGAAGTTGGCCGTGTGCAGCTTGATGCCGATACGGTCGCACACGGCCTGGGCGTCGGCCAGGTCTTCACGGGCGGTGCAGTATTCGGTGCCGTCGTCCTCTTCCCAGTTCTTCATGAACAGCCCTTCCACCTGGTAGCCCTGCTCGATGAGCAGAAGGGCTGAGACGGAAGAGTCCACGCCGCCGGACATGCCGACGATGACGCGGGTCTTGGCGGGGTCTTTAAGTGCTGGGCTGGTCATGGGTACCGGTGTGTATCAAGGGGGAAAAACGCCGATTCTATCAAACCCGCGGCGCCGCGTCAGTCGCGTAGCAGGTCGAGGCTGTGCAGCGGGCCTTTGAGGTAGTCATCCAGGCAGCGCGGCACCAGCTCGCTGCGCCAGCGAGTGGGGTCGGCCAGCAGTTCGTCGCGGGTCAGCCACACGGCGCGGACGATGTCGCTGTCCAGTGCCAGGTCGGCGTGATGGCGCACGGGGCGGGCGGCGAAGCAGACGCGCTGGTAGGTCACGCCGTTGCTGGGGGCGGTGTACAGGTAGATGCCGACCACGCCGGTCAGCTCGACTTCCCAGGCGGTTTCTTCCAGGGTTTCGCGCAGGGCGGCCTGGGGCAGGGTCTCGTTGGGTTCGAGGTGGCCGGCAGGCTGGTTGAAGACGTGCTGGTTGGCTTTGAATTCCTCGACGAAGAGGAACTTGCCTTCGTGCTCGACGATGGTGGCGACGGTGATGTGGGGTTGCCAGGTCATTTGCCATGTCCTTTCAGATTGCCGGGACCGACTTGCGGTCCTTGGCGGGCTCGCCCGCTCCCACAGGTGCAGTGCAGGTCTTGCTGGCAGCACCTTCCTGTGGGGGCGGGCAACCCCGCGAAGGGCTGCGCAGCGGCTCCGATCCAGAAAGCACAAACCCCGGTGCGTGGCCGGGGTTTGTGCTGTTACTTCAAGCGAACCTTACAGGGCGGCGATGGCGCTGTTCAGGGTCTGGCTTGGGCGCATCACCTTGGCGGTCAGCTCGGCATCCGGGGCGTAGTAGCCGCCGATGTCGGCTGGCTTGCCCTGAACGGCGTTGAGCTCGGCGACAATGGTCGCTTCGTTCTCGGCCAGGGTTTTTGCCAGTGGTGCGAAGCGTGCCTGCAGGGCAGCGTCGTCCGTCTGAGCGGCCAGGGCCTCGGCCCAGTACAGGGTCAGGTAGAAGTGGCTGCCGCGGTTGTCGATACCGCCGACTTTGCGCGACGGCGACTTGTTGGTGTCGAGGAACTTGCCGGTAGCCTGGTCCAGGGTGTTGGCCAGAACCTTGGCGCGCGGGTTGTCGTAGGTGTTGCCCAGGTGCTCCAGGGAAGCGGCCAGGGCCAGGAATTCACCCAGCGAGTCCCAACGCAGGAAGTTCTCTTCAACCAGCTGCTGCACGTGCTTCGGAGCCGAACCGCCGGCGCCGGTTTCGAACAGGCCACCGCCGTTCATCAGCGGCACGATCGACAGCATCTTGGCGCTGGTGCCCAGTTCCATGATCGGGAACAGGTCGGTCAGGTAGTCGCGCAGCACGTTGCCGGTCACCGAGATGGTGTCCTTGCCTTCGCGGATGCGGGCCAGGGAGAACTTGATGGCGTCGACCGGTGCCAGGATGCGGATGTCCAGGCCGGTGGTGTCGTGATCTTTCAGGTACTTCTGCACCTTCTCGATCATGACGCCGTCGTGGGCGCGAGCCGGGTCCAGCCAGAACACCGCCGGGGTGTTGCTCAGGCGGGCACGGTTGACGGCCAGCTTGACCCAGTCCTGGATCGGCGCGTCCTTGGTCTGGCACATGCGGAAGATGTCACCGGCTTCGACGTTCTGCTCCAGCACGACGTTGCCCTTGCCATCGACTACGCGAACCACGCCGTCAGCCTTGATCTGGAAGGTCTTGTCGTGGGAGCCATACTCTTCGGCTTTCTGCGCCATCAGGCCAACGTTCGGCACGCTGCCCATGGTGGTCGGGTCGAAGGCACCGTTGACCTTGCAGTCTTCGATGGTGGCCTGGTAGATGCCGGCGTAGCAGCGGTCCGGGATCACGGCCTTGGCGTCTTGCAGTTCGCCTGCGGCGTTCCACATCTTGCCCGAGTCACGGATCATGGCCGGCATCGAGGCGTCGACGATCACGTCGCTCGGCACGTGCAGGTTGGTGATGCCTTTGTCGGAGTTGACCATGGCCAGGGCCGGGCGCTCTGCGTACAGGGCCTGGATGTCGGCTTCGATCTCGGCCTGCTTGTCGGCTGGCAGGTCCTTGATGCGGGCGTACAGGTCGCCGATACCGTTGTTGGCGTTGAAGCCTACTTCGGCCAGGGCAGCGGCGTGCTTGGTCAGCACGTCGTTGTAGAATTCTTCGACGATGACGCCGAACATGATCGGGTCGGAGACCTTCATCATGGTGGCTTTCAGGTGCACCGACAGCAGCACGCCGGCGGCCTTGGCATCGGCGATCTGCTCGGCGATGAAGGCTTTCAGGGCCTTGCGGCTCATGGTGGCGCAGTCGATGACTTCGGCGGCTTTGACGGCGGTCTTTTCTTTCAGCACGGTGGTGCTGCCGTCTTTGCCGACCAGCTCGATGCGCAGGCTGTCGTCAGCTTCGATCAGTGCGGCTTTTTCGCTGCCGTAGAAGTCGCCCTGGGTCATGTGGGCAACGTGCGACTTGGAGTCAGCGGCCCAGGCGCCCATCTTGTGTGGGTGCTTGCGGGCGTAGTTCTTGACCGACAGCGGCGCGCGGCGGTCGGAGTTGCCTTCGCGCAGCACCGGGTTCACGGCGGAGCCCTTGATGCGGTCGTAGCGGGCGCGGGATTCTTTTTCTTCCGCGGTGGCCGGCTCGTCGGCGTAGTCAGGGATGTTGAAGCCCTTGCCTTGCAGTTCCTTGATCGCGGCTTTGAGCTGCGGTACCGAGGCGCTGATGTTCGGCAGCTTGATGATGTTGGCTTCAGGGGTGGTAGCCAGCTGGCCCAGTTCCGCCAGGTGATCGCCTACTTGCTTCTCTGCGCCCAGTTGCTCCGGGAAGGCGGCAAGGATACGGCCAGCCAGGGAAATGTCGCGAGTTTCGACAGCGATGTCAGCCGAAGCGGTGAACGCTTCGATGATCGGCAGCAGCGAGTAAGTGGCGAGGGCGGGGGCTTCGTCGGTGAAGGTATAGATGATCTTGGAACGGGTGGGCATGCGGGTTAACTCTCTGTGTGCTGAGCGTGCTCGAGTCTCGTGGTGCGCAGGGTAGGCGCATCGCCCTGGTAGCACCATGAGCGGAAAGTCGAGAGGCTGCGAGCGGTGATGGTGGATGCATCAGTCGAGCGTCAAGTGCTGAGCTGCGGTAACAACCCAGGCTTTATGGCCATTCATGGCCTAGGGCGGTCCGCATTTTCCTGGGATTCGCCCCGATGACCCTTCGGTCGCGGCGGAGTATACCAAACCATTTGGGCTAATCAGCAAGGCCAAGTGATATCGGCCCATTTATAAGACCAAAGACTAAGCGGCAATGCGGCGGGTTGTCGCATGCCTTGCAGGTCGGCAGATGTGGTTTAGGCTCAGTGGATCGCACGATGTCCAAACCACACCCGATAGCGGAGTAGTGCAAGCATGGGATACCAGAAAATCAAGGTTCCGACCGACGGCAGCAAGATCACCGTCAATGCAGATCATTCGCTCAACGTGCCTGATCATCCGATCATTCCTTATATCGAAGGCGACGGGATCGGCGTCGATGTTTCGCCGGTCATGATCAAGGTGGTCGATGCCGCCGTGCAGAAGGCCTACGGCGGCACGCGCAAGATTGCCTGGATGGAGGTGTACGCTGGCGAGAAAGCCACCCAGGTGTATGACCAGGATACCTGGCTGCCGCAGGAAACCCTCGATGCCGTGCGTGATTACGTGGTATCGATCAAAGGCCCGCTGACCACCCCGGTCGGTGGCGGCATCCGCTCGCTCAACGTGGCCCTGCGCCAGCAACTGGACCTGTATGTGTGCCTGCGGCCGGTGCTGTGGTTCCAGGGTGTACCGAGCCCGGTGAAAAAGCCTGGCGACGTCGACATGGTGATCTTCCGCGAGAACTCCGAAGACATCTATGCCGGCATCGAGTGGAAGGCCGGGTCGCCCGAGGCGAACAAGGTGATCAAGTTTCTCAAGGAGGAAATGGGGGTCACCAAGATCCGCTTCGACCAGGACTGCGGTATCGGCGTCAAGCCGGTGTCGAAGGAGGGTACCAAGCGTCTGGTGCGCAAGGCCCTGCAATACGTGGTGGATAACGACCGCGAATCACTGACCCTGGTGCACAAGGGCAACATCATGAAGTTCACCGAGGGTGCCTTCAAGGACTGGGGGTACGAGGTGGCGCGTGACGAGTTCGGCGCTGATCTGCTCGATGGCGGCCCTTGGATGAAGTTCAAGAACCCCAAGACCGGTCGCGAGGTCATCGTCAAGGACGCCATCGCCGACGCCATGCTGCAGCAGATCCTGCTACGCCCGGCCGAGTACGACGTGATCGCCACCCTCAACCTCAACGGTGACTACCTGTCCGATGCCCTGGCGGCGGAAGTGGGTGGTATCGGCATTGCCCCGGGCGCCAACCTGTCCGACACCGTGGCCATGTTCGAGGCCACTCACGGCACGGCACCCAAGTATGCCGGGCAGGACAAGGTCAACCCGGGCTCGGTGATCCTCTCGGCCGAGATGATGCTGCGCCACATGGGGTGGACCGAGGCCGCCGACCTGATCATCAAGGGCACCAATGGCGCCATTGCGGCCAAGACCGTGACCTACGATTTCGAGCGGTTGATGGAGGGCGCCAAGCTGGTAAGCAGCTCAGGCTTTGGCGATGAAATGATCAAACACATGTAAGGCAACAGAAAACCGGCCGCCTCCTGTAAAGAGGCGGCCGGTTTTTCGTCTATCGGCACAGCGCAGGCAGTCAGGCTTTTGCAGTTTCGCTTTGCGGCTCGCCCAGGGTTCTGGCAGCCTCTGCTGCAGCGGCCGCGGCATCTTTGATTTCGACGGCGTGCAAGCCTTTGGGGCCCTGGACGATGTCGAATATCACGGCCTGGCCAGCCTTCAGGGTCTTGTATCCGTCCATTCGGATGGCGGAATAATGGGCGAACAGGTCATCGGATTTACCTTCCTCATTGATGAATCCATAGCCCTTGGCATTGTTGAACCACTTGACTTTACCGCTTGCCATCCCTATGTCCCTCTGCAAAGGACTCCATCACTGGAGTATCATCCACTTCATCCGCATACGAACCTTGCGAAAAATCTGGTTGACTGCGCGGATCTTTATCGACCACGGTGGGTTCTTATTGGTTGTAACACCGTTTTGCCGATAGTCAAGGTCACGCGGCGCCTGCGCTGGCGGTGGCCTGTGCAGTCAACCCGAAACCTTAACCTGACGCTCATGATGAAATTCTTTCCATGCATGCACCTAGTGAGATTCGACTAACATTCAATCAGGATCGCCCGCAATCGAATGAGGACGACGGCTCAGGTCTTGCAGTTCAGGAAGCCAAGCCGATCCTGCAGGCGCCACCGATGTACAAGGTGGTTTTGTTCAACGATGACTACACGCCAATGGATTTCGTCGTCGAAGTGCTCGAGACGTTCTTCAGTCTGAACCGCGAGCTGGCGACCAAGATCATGCTGACCGTCCATACCGAGGGGCGGGCAGTGTGCGGATTGTTTACCCGTGACATCGCCGAAACAAAGGCTATGCAGGTCAACCAATACGCCAGGGAAAGCCAGCATCCGCTACTCTGTGAAATCGAGAAGGACGGTTAATCGCCGACCACTTGGGTATGAGGTGAAGCTATGTTAAACCGCGAGCTCGAAGTCACCCTCAATCTTGCCTTCAAGGAGGCCCGTTCGAAGCGTCATGAGTTCATGACCGTCGAGCATCTGCTGCTGGCACTCCTTGACAATGAGGCTGCCGCGACCGTTCTGCGCGCCTGTGGCGCCAATCTCGACAAGCTCAAGCATGACCTGCAAGAGTTCATCGACTCCACCACGCCGTTGATCCCTGTCAACGACGAAGACCGTGAAACCCAGCCGACCCTGGGCTTCCAGCGCGTGCTGCAGCGTGCCGTGTTCCACGTGCAAAGCTCTGGCAAGCGCGAAGTGACCGGCGCCAACGTGCTGGTGGCGATCTTCAGCGAACAGGAAAGCCAGGCCGTGTTCCTGCTCAAGCAGCAGAGCGTGGCCCGTATCGACGTGGTCAACTACATCGCCCATGGCATCTCCAAGGTGCCAGGGCATGGTGCGCAATCTGAAAGCGACCAGGACATGCAGGACGAAGAGGGCGGTGAAACCTCCTCTTCGAGCAACCCGCTGGACGCCTACGCCAGCAACCTGAACGAGCTGGCCCGTGCCGGCCGTATCGATCCGTTGGTAGGTCGCGAGCAGGAAGTGGAGCGCGTGGCGCAAATCCTGGCCCGTCGGCGCAAGAACAACCCGCTGTTGGTGGGTGAGGCAGGCGTGGGCAAGACGGCCATCGCCGAAGGCTTGGCCAAGCGCATCGTCGATGGTCAGGTGCCTGACCTGCTGGCGCAGAGCGTGGTGTACTCCCTCGACCTGGGCGCCTTGCTGGCTGGTACCAAATACCGTGGTGACTTCGAGAAGCGCTTCAAGGCGCTGCTCGGTGAGCTGCGCAAGCGTCCGCAGGCCATCCTGTTCATCGACGAAATTCACACCATCATCGGCGCCGGTGCGGCGTCGGGCGGGGTGATGGATGCCTCCAACCTGCTCAAGCCGCTGCTGTCGTCGGGTGAAATCCGCTGCATCGGTTCGACCACGTTCCAGGAGTTTCGCGGCATCTTCGAGAAGGATCGTGCGCTGGCGCGTCGCTTCCAGAAGGTGGATGTCAGCGAGCCATCGGTCGAAGATACCGTGGGCATTCTGCGCGGCCTGAAAGGGCGTTTCGAAAGCCACCACAACATCGAGTACAGCGACGAAGCCCTGCGCGCCGCCGCCGAACTGGCTTCGCGCTACATCAATGACCGGCACATGCCTGACAAGGCCATCGATGTGATCGACGAGGCAGGCGCCTACCAGCGCCTGCAGCCAGAGGCCAGTCGCGTCAAACGCATTGATGTGCCGCAAGTGGAGGATATCGTCGCCAAGATTGCGCGAATTCCGCCGAAGCACGTCACCAGTTCCGACAAGGAGCTGCTGCGCAACCTTGAGCGCGACCTGAAACTGACCGTGTTTGGCCAGGACCAGGCAATCGACTCGCTGGCCACCGCGATCAAGTTGTCCCGTGCCGGCCTCAAGTCGCCAGACAAGCCGGTTGGTTCGTTCCTGTTCGCCGGCCCTACCGGCGTCGGCAAGACCGAAGCGGCGCGGCAATTGGCCAAGGCGCTGGGTGTGGAGTTGGTGCGTTTCGACATGTCTGAGTACATGGAGCGCCACACCGTCTCGCGTTTGATTGGTGCGCCGCCGGGTTATGTCGGTTTCGACCAGGGTGGCTTGTTGACCGAGGCGATCACCAAGCAGCCGCACTGCGTATTGTTGCTCGACGAAATCGAGAAGGCCCACCCGGAAGTCTTCAATCTGCTGCTGCAGGTGATGGACCACGGTACCCTGACCGACAACAACGGGCGCAAGGCCGACTTCCGTAACGTGATCCTGATCATGACCACCAACGCCGGTGCAGAAACTGCGGCGCGGGCGTCGATCGGCTTTACTCATCAGGACCACGCGTCCGATGCCATGGAAGTGATCCGCAAGAGCTTCACGCCAGAGTTCCGCAACCGTCTGGATACCATCATCCAGTTTGGCCGCCTGAGCACGGAGACGATCAAAAGCATCGTCGACAAGTTCCTTATCGAATTGCAGGCGCAGCTGGAAGACAAGCGTGTGCTGCTGGAAGTCAGCGATGAAGCACGCGGTTGGCTGGCGGTTTCGGGCTATGACGTGCAGATGGGCGCGCGGCCAATGGCGCGGCTGATCCAGGACAAGATCAAGCGGCCGCTGGCCGAGGAGATCCTGTTTGGCGAGCTGGCCGAGCATGGTGGCGTGGTGCATGTCGACCTGCGCGATGGCGAACTGGTGTTCGACTTCGAAACCACGGCTGAGGTCGCGTGATGTGCAGGGGCTGCCTTGCAGCCCCTTGCAGTTTCTTGAGGCACAAAAAAGCCCGGCACCTGGCCGGGCTTTTTCATGGCTTGAGCTTAGCGCGCACGGTAGGTGATGCGGCCCTTGCTCAGGTCGTACGGCGTCAGCTCGACGCGGACCTTGTCGCCAGTGAGAATGCGGATGTAGTTCTTGCGCATCTTTCCGGAGATGTGCGCGGTTACGACGTGCCCGTTTTCCAACTCCACGCGGAACATGGTGTTGGGCAGGGTGTCGACGACAGTACCTTCCATTTCGAAGCTGTCTTCTTTCGACATGCAGTTGAGCCCTCGGATCCAATGTTAGCCCGACGCATATCCGCACCGGGCAAAAAAGTGGCGTGGATTATGCCGGAAAACTGCGTGTCAAGCCAATGCTTTCAGTTGAGGGTGACCCAGCGCTGGTTTATCAGCAGCTCGATAGGTCGGTACTGCGTCTTGTAGTTCATCTTCTTGCAGTTCTTGATCCAGTAGCCCAGGTAAACCGCCTCCAGGTTCTGGCGCAGCGCTTCGGTGATCTGCCAGAGAATGGCGAAACGGCCAAGGCTGCGGCGCTCCTCGTCCGGCTCGTAGAAGGTGTACACCGCCGACAGGCCATTGGGCAGCAGGTCGCACACTGCCACCGCCATCAACCGGCCTTCCAGGCGAAACTCGTAGAACCAGCAGAACGGCAGGTCGCGTACCAGGAAGGTGGAAAACTGATCGCGGCTGGGCGGGTACATGTCGCCATCGGCGTGGCGGGTTTCGATATAGCGCCGGTACAGCTCGAAGTACTCTTCCTTGAACGCCGGGCGCGCTGCGGTTACGGTCAGGTCGGCGTTACGTTTGAGTATGCGACGCTGCTGGCGGTTGGGAATGAAGCGCGCCGCCGGGATGCGCGCCGGCACGCAGGCGTTGCAGTTCTGGCAGTGTGGGCGGTACAGGTGGTCGCCACTGCGGCGAAAGCCCATTTCCGACAAATCGGCGTACACGTGCACGTCCATCGGCTGGCTGGGGTCGAGGAACAGCGTGGTCGCCTGCTCCTCCGGCAGGTAGCTGCAGGAGTGGGGCTGAGTGGCATAGAACTTCAACCGCGCCAACTCTGTCATGATCAACCCCTTCGGTGAGACTTTGTTTTAAGTGTAAGCCAGCTACGGGAACTCGCCTAGGCAACCCATGAAGCACTGTTGGGTTGGTCAAGGTGGCGTGCCAGGTAGCTGGCGAACTCGGCACGGCTGATGGCGTGGGCGCCCAGGCTGTGCAGGTGGTTGGTCGGCATCTGGCAGTCGATAAGCACGAAGCCGGCGTCTCGCAGGTGGTTGACCAAGGTCACGAAGCCGACCTTGGAGGCGTTGTCGGCGCGGCTGAACATCGATTCGCCAAAGAACAGCTGGCCCATGGCGAGGCCGTACAGGCCCCCGACCAGTTCGCCGTCCTGGCGAACTTCGACCGAATGGGCGATGCCGCGGCGGTGCAGCTCGCAGTAGGCGTTGCGCATGGTGTCGGTGATCCAGGTGCCGTCAGCGTAGTCGCGAGGCGCGGCGCAGGCGGCGATCACCGCCGGGAAGTCGGTGTCGAAGCTGACCTGGTAGCGGCCTTGGCGCATCAGCTTGGCCAGCGAGCGTGACACATGCAACTGGTCAGGCAACAACACCGTGCGCGGGTCGGGTGACCACCACAGGATCGGTTGGCCGTCCTGGTACCACGGGAAGCAGCCATGGCGATACGCCTGCACCAGGCGCTCGGGGCTCAGGTCGCCGCCGGCGGCCAGTAGGCCGTTGGGGTCGTGCAGCGCCTTTTCCAGGGGCGGGAAGGTAAGCGAGTCGCGGGTCAGCCAGGTGAGCATGGTCTATCGTGCGGTGGGGGAGGGGAGAGGGCAGCATGGCTTGGGTGAAAAGCGGGGTCAATCTCTTTGGGGGTCTCAAAGCCAGCGCGGTAACCTGCACAAGGCTACCCCTACAGGGAAGTGAGGCAGTTTTGCGGCAATTCAGGGCAATTTCCTACACATTCATCAAACCGCAGGCACCATCCGCTACATTTGCTGTCACACCTGTGCAAAAACACAGCATAAGCCTTTGTCACGAAAGAAAATGCATGCTCAAATTGCAGCTATATGAATTCGCCCCCGGCCAAACCCCCATACGGCGTGCCGCCATGGCGGCTGGCGGGCAGTAATGTTAAAAGTAGTGGTTCGTTGGTCGCGCAGCGGCCGATCACTATTGGACGCGCACCACGCGCAGGAATAGACGCGTTTTGAAGAAATCCACCGCAACTCCAGCTCCATTGCCTGTGCCACTGTGGCGGCAGCAGCTGCATTATCGCCTCAAGGAAGGTGCGTTGATCGCTGTCGGCGCGCTGTGCCTGTACCTGTGGATGGCGCTGCTGACCTACGATACGTCGGACCCGGGCTTCAGCCACACCAGCAACGTCGACCAGGTGCAGAATGCGGCCGGGCGTGCCGGTGCCTATTTCGCCGACATCCTGTTCATGGTGCTGGGTTACTTCGCCTATATTTTTCCGCTGCTGCTGGCGGTCAAGACCTGGCAGATTTTCCGCGAACGCCACCAGCCATGGGACTGGAGCGGCTGGCTGTTCTCCTGGCGGCTGATTGGCCTGGTGTTCCTAGTGCTGTCGGGGGCGGCGCTTGCGCATATCCACTTCCACCCGCCCGCCAGCCTGCCGTTCTCTGCCGGTGGTGCACTGGGCGAAAGCCTGGGCGACCTGGCGCGCAACCTGCTGAACGTGCAGGGCAGCACGCTGATGTTCATTGCCCTGTTCCTGTTCGGCCTGACCGTCTTCACCGACCTGTCGTGGTTCAAGGTGATGGACCTGACCGGCAAGATCACCCTCGACCTGTTCGAACTGGTGCAAGGGGCTGCCACCCGCTGGTGGGAAGCGCGCAACGAGCGCAAGCGCCTCGAGGCACAGTTGCGCGAGGACGAACCGGTGTTCAAGGCCGCGCCGATGGCTGCCGAGAAGCGCGAGCCGGCCAAGCCGTCACTGCGCGAGCGCATCCTCAAGCGTGAAGAGCCACCCGCTCAGCCGGTCGAGCCGCGTGAGCCAACCCTTGCACGCGAACCGATTGTGCCGCCACGTGAAACGGCGCCTGAGGCATTGGCGCCGCGCGAAACCGTGGTGCCCCGCCAGCAGCACGCAGCGCCCACCATTGTGCCGCCGTCAGCCGCCAGCAGAGCGCCGGAGCCGAGCAAGCGGGCGATGAAGGAAAAGCAGGCGCCGCTGTTCGTCGACAGCGCCGTGGAAGGCACCTTGCCCTCGATTTCCATCCTCGACCCGGCCGAACAGAAAAAGATCGAGTATTCGCCAGAATCCCTGGCCGGCGTCGGTCAGCTGCTGGAAATCAAGCTCAAGGAATTCGGTGTGGAAGTGGCGGTGGATTCGATCCACCCCGGCCCGGTGATTACCCGTTATGAAATCCAGCCGGCCGCCGGTGTGAAGGTCAGCCGCATCGCCAACCTGGCCAAGGACCTGGCGCGTTCGCTGGCCGTGACCAGTGTGCGAGTGGTCGAGGTCATCCCTGGCAAGACCACGGTAGGTATCGAGATACCCAACGAAAACCGCCAGATGGTGCGCTTCTCCGAAGTGCTGGCCACGCCGCAGTACGACGAGCAGAAATCGCCCGTCACGCTGGCGCTGGGCCACGACATTGGCGGCAAGCCGGTGATCACCGACCTGGCCAAGATGCCGCACCTGTTGGTGGCCGGTACAACCGGCTCCGGTAAGTCGGTGGGTGTGAACGCGATGATTTTGTCGATCCTGTTCAAGTCCAGCCCGGAAGACGCGCGGCTGATCATGATCGACCCGAAAATGCTTGAACTGTCGATCTACGAAGGCATCCCGCACCTGCTGTGCCCGGTGGTCACCGACATGAAGGACGCCGCCAACGCCCTGCGCTGGAGCGTGGCCGAAATGGAGCGGCGCTACAAACTGATGGCGGCCATGGGCGTGCGTAACCTGGCCGGTTTCAACCGCAAGATCAAGGACGCCCAGGAAGCTGGCGAAATCATCCATGACCCGCTGTATCGCCGTGAGAGCATGGACGATGAGCCGCCTGCGCTGAAAACCTTGCCGACCATCGTGGTGGTGGTGGACGAATTCGCCGACATGATGATGATCGTCGGCAAGAAGGTCGAAGAGCTTATCGCCCGTATCGCGCAGAAGGCACGGGCGGCCGGTATTCACCTGATCCTCGCCACCCAGCGCCCGTCGGTGGACGTGATCACCGGCCTGATCAAGGCCAACATCCCGACCCGTATGGCGTTCCAGGTGTCGAGCAAGATCGACTCGCGTACCATCATCGACCAGGGCGGTGCCGAACAGCTGCTGGGCCATGGCGACATGCTGTACATGCCGCCGGGCACCAGCCTGCCGATCCGGGTGCACGGCGCATTCGTGTCCGACGACGAAGTGCACCGTACGGTCGAGGCGTGGAAGCTGCGTGGCGCCCCGGACTACAACGACGACATCCTCAACGGCGTCGAAGAAGCCGGTAGCGGCTTTGACGGCGGCGGCGGCGGTGGCGAGGGTGACGATGCCGAAACCGACGCCCTGTATGATGAAGCGGTGCAATTCGTGCTCGAGAGCCGTCGCGCCTCCATTTCTGCCGTGCAACGCAAGCTGAAGATCGGCTACAACCGTGCCGCGCGCATGATCGAGTCGATGGAGATGGCTGGCGTTGTCACCCCGATGAACAGCAACGGCTCGCGGGAAGTGATAGCCCCGGGCGGCCCGCGCGACTGATGAACACCCTGCCTGGGGCCAACGGTGGCGCCAGGCCTTTTCAACGCTCAATGAGGATTCCCATGCGCGCGATTCGCATGCTGTTGGTTTCTGCCCTTACCCTGGGCTCGGTTACTGCTTATGCCGGTGAGCAAGACGTACAACGCCTGACCCAGTTGCTGGAAAAGTCGCAGACCATCGAGGCCAACTTCTCCCAGCTGACCCTGGGCGCCGATGGCACCAGCCTGCAGGAAACCTCGGGCAAGATGACGGTCAAGCGCCCGGGCCTGTTCTACTGGCACACCGATGCACCGCAGGAGCAGGTGGTGGTGTCGGACGGCAAGAACGTCACCCTGTGGGACCCGGACCTGGAACAGGCCACCATCAAGAAGCTCGACGTGCGCCTGAACCAGACCCCGGCCTTGTTGCTGTCCGGTGACGTGTCGAAGATCAGCCAGAGCTTTGATATTGCGTCCAAGGAGCAGGGCGAAGTAATGGACTTCACCCTCAAGCCAAAGACCAAGGACACCCTGTTCGACTCGCTGCGCGTGTCGTTCCGCAAAGGCCTGATCAATGACATGCAGCTGGTCGACAGCGTCGGCCAGCGCACCAACATCCTGTTCAATGGCGTCAAGGCCAACCAGGCGGTGCCGGACAGCAAGTTCAAGTTCGACATCCCCAAGGGCGCGGACGTGATCAAGGAGTAACCAGAGCTCGCCATGGACCTGTTTCGAAGCGAACCCGTCGCCCAGCCCCTGGCCGCCCGTCTGCGCCCGTCCAGCCTGGATGAGTACGTCGGCCAGGAGCACCTGCTGGCGCGCGGTAAACCGCTGCGCGAAGCGCTGGAACAAGGTGCGCTGCACTCGATGATCTTCTGGGGGCCGCCCGGGGTCGGCAAGACCACGCTGGCGCGGTTGCTGGCGCAGTTCTGCGATGCGCACTTCGAAACGGTGTCGGCGGTGCTGGCCGGGGTGAAAGAGATCCGCCAGGCTGTGGAGGTGGCCAAACAGCAGGCTGGCCAATATGGCCGTCGAACCATCCTGTTCGTTGACGAGGTGCACCGCTTCAACAAGTCGCAGCAGGACGCCTTTTTGCCCTATGTCGAGGACGGCACCCTGCTGTTCATCGGTGCCACCACCGAAAACCCGTCGTTCGAGCTGAACAACGCGCTGCTGTCACGGGCGCGGGTGTATGTGCTCAAGAGCCTGGACGAAGCCGCCCTGCGCAAGCTGGTCAACCGTGCGCTGACGGAAGAGCGTGGCCTGGGCAAGCGCAACCTGCGGGTGGGCGACGACGCCTTCAAGATGCTGATGGCCGCTGCCGACGGCGATGGCCGGCGCATGCTCAACTTCCTCGAGAACGCCTCGGACCTGGCTGAAGACGGCAGCGAGATCGACGTCGAGATGCTACAGAGCCTGCTGGGTGACAGTCGCCGCCGCTTCGACAAAGGCGGCGAGGCGTTTTACGACCAGATATCCGCGCTGCACAAGTCGGTGCGTGGCTCCAATCCCGATGGCGCCCTGTACTGGTTTGCACGCATGCTCGACGGCGGCTGTGACCCGCTTTACATCGCCCGCCGAGTGGTGCGCATGGCCAGCGAGGACATCGGCAATGCCGACCCGCGTGCGCTTAGCCTGTGCCTGGCTGCCTGGGATGTGCAGGAGCGCCTTGGCAGCCCCGAGGGCGAGTTGGCGGTGGCCCAGGCCATCACCTACCTGGCCTGCGCACCCAAGAGCAACGCGGTGTACGTGGGTTTCAAGACCGCCCTGCGTGAAGCGGCCGAGCACGGTTCGCTGGAGGTGCCGTTGCACCTGCGCAATGCCCCGACCAAGCTGATGAAGCAGTTGGGCTATGGCGACGAGTACCGCTATGCCCATGATGAACCCGACGCCTACGCCGCCGGAGAGGATTACTTCCCCGATGAACTGGAGCCGCGCCAGTACTATCAGCCGGTGCCCCGTGGCCTGGAACTGAAAATTGGCGAGAAGCTGCGCCACCTGGCTGACCTCGACCGCAACAGCCCCCGCCAGCGGAGAAAACCATGATTGCACTCATCGCCGCGGTCAGCGCCGGTGGTATTGCTGGTACCTTGTTGCGCTTCGCTACCACCAACTGGGTGGCGGCCCACTGGCCACGACACTTCTATGCCGGTACGCTGGCGGTCAACCTGGTTGGCTGCCTGCTGATCGGCTTGCTCTATGGCTTGTTCTTGCACAAGCCGCTGGCGCCGGTCGAATTGCGCGCCGGCCTGATTGTCGGCTTTCTCGGTGGCCTGACGACCTTTTCCTCCTTCTCGCTCGATACCGTGCGCCTGATGGAAAGCGGGCAAGTGCCCCTTGCCTTGGGCTATACCAGTATCAGCGTGGTGGGCGGGCTGCTCGCAACCTGGGCTGGCCTGTCCCTGACCCGATTCTGAACCAACACCTACATATAACGAGAGAACGATATGCTCGATTCCAAACTGTTACGCGGCCAACTTCAGGAAGTGGCGGACCGCCTGGCCTCCCGTGGCTTCAGCCTGGATGTCGCGCGCATCGAATCACTGGAAGAGCGCCGCAAGGCGGTGCAGACCCGCACCGAACAACTGCAGGCTGAGCGTAACGCCCGTTCCAAGTCCATCGGCCAGGCCAAGGCCAAGGGCGAAGACATCGCCCCGCTGATGGCTGACGTCGAGCGCATGGCCAACGAACTGGCTGCCGGCAAGGCTGAGCTGGACGCTATTCAGGCCGAGCTGGATGGCATCCTGCTGACCATTCCCAACCTGCCGGACGCCAGCGTACCGGTCGGTGCCAGCGAGGACGACAACGTCGAAGTGCGCCGTTGGGGCACGCCGAAGGCGTTCGACTTCGAAATCAAGGACCATGTGGCCCTCGGTGAAATCAGCGGTGGCCTGGACTTCGAAGCGGCTGCCAAGCTGTCCGGCGCCCGTTTTGCTGTGCTGCGTGGTCCGGTTGCCCGCCTGCACCGCGCCCTGGCGCAGTTCATGATCAACCTGCACACCGGCGAGCATGGCTACGAGGAACACTACACCCCGTACATGGTGCAGGCGCCGGCGCTGCAGGGCACTGGCCAGTTGCCGAAGTTCGAGGAAGACCTGTTCAAGATCACCCGCGATGGCGAGGCTGACTTCTACCTGATCCCGACCGCCGAAGTGTCGCTGACCAACCTGGTGGCAGGTGAAATCCTCGACGCCAAGCAGCTGCCGCTGAAACTGGTTGCCCATACCCCTTGCTTCCGCAGCGAAGCCGGCGCTTCCGGCCGTGACACCCGCGGCATGATCCGCCAGCATCAGTTCGACAAAGTCGAGATGGTGCAGGTGGTAGAGCCGTCCAAGTCGATGGAAGCCCTGGAAGGCCTGACTGCCAATGCCGAGCGCGTGCTGCAGCTGCTGGAGCTGCCATACCGCGTGCTGGCCCTGTGCACTGGCGACATGGGCTTTGGTGCGGTGAAAACCTACGATCTGGAAGTGTGGGTGCCGAGCCAGGACAAGTACCGCGAAATCAGCTCTTGCTCCAACTGTGGTGACTTCCAGGCGCGCCGCATGCAGGCTCGCTGGCGCAACCCGGAAACCGGCAAGCCAGAGCTGGTGCACACGCTCAACGGCTCTGGTCTGGCCGTAGGCCGTACCCTGGTTGCTGTGCTGGAAAACTACCAGCAGGCCGACGGTTCGATCCTGGTGCCGGAAGTGCTGAAGCCGTACATGGGCGGCGTCGAGGTCATCCGCTAAATGGATTACCTGCCGCTGTTCCACAAGCTGCAGGGCGGCCGCGTGCTGGTCGTCGGTGGCGGTGAGATCGCCTTGCGCAAGGCGCGCCTGCTGGCCGATGCCGGCGGCGTGCTGCGCGTGGTGGCGCCGGACGTCGACGGCCAGTTGGCGGCGTTGGCCCGGGAAGGTGGCGGTGAGGTGCTGGTGCGTGGCTATCAGGCAGCCGACCTGATCGGTTGCCGGCTGGTGATCGCGGCGACTGACGACCCTGGGCTGAATGCCCAGGTGTCGGCCGATGCGCAGGCCCTTAGCCTGCCGGTCAATGTGGTGGATGCGCCGGCCCTGTGTACGGTGATCTTCCCGGCGATCGTGGACCGTTCGCCGCTGGTAATCGCTGTTTCCAGCGGCGGTGACGCCCCGGTACTGGCACGCCTGATTCGAGCCAAGCTCGAGGCGTGGATCCCTTCGGCCTATGGTGAGCTGGCCGGGCTGGCTGCACGCTTCCGGCACAAGGTCAAATCCCTGTACCCGGACGTCAACCAGCGTCGCGGCTTCTGGGAAACCGTGTTCCAGGGGCCGATCGCCGAGCGTCAGCTGGCCGGGCAGGGTGCTGAAGCCGAACGTCTGTTGCAGGCGATGGTGGACGGCGCACCGGTGCAGCAGGGTGGTGAGGTGTACTTGGTTGGTGCAGGCCCGGGTGATCCGGACTTGCTGACCTTCCGTGCCTTGCGCCTGATGCAGCAGGCCGACGTGGTGCTGTACGACCGCCTGGTCGCACCCGCCATCATCGATATGTGTCGTCGTGATGCCGAGCGCATCTATGTAGGCAAGCGCCGCGCTGATCATTCAGTGCCGCAGGACCAGATCAACCGCCTGTTGGTCGATCTGGCTCGGCAGGGCAAGCGGGTGCTGCGCCTGAAGGGTGGCGACCCGTTCATCTTCGGCCGGGGCGGCGAAGAGATCGAAGAGCTGGCCGAGCATGGCATTCCGTTCCAGGTGGTGCCGGGCATTACCGCAGCCAGCGGCTGCTCGGCGTATGGCGGCATTCCGCTGACTCACCGCGACTATGCCCAGTCGGTGCGTTTCGTCACCGGGCACCTCAAGGATGGCACCAGCAACCTGCCATGGAATGACCTGGTGGCGCCGGCGCAGACCTTGGTGTTCTACATGGGCTTGGTGGGCTTGCCGACCATCTGTGCCGAGCTGATTCGTCACGGGCGTGCCGCGAGTACCCCGGCGGCGTTGGTGCAGCAGGGGACCACGCGTAATCAGCGCGTGTTCACCGGCACCTTGGCGGACTTGCCAGACCTGGTGGCCCAGCATGAGGTGCATGCGCCGACCCTGGTGATTGTGGGGGAAGTGGTGCAGTTGCGTGACAAGCTGGCCTGGTTCGAAGGTTCGCAGAACAGCTGAAATCGTTGGGGCCGCTTTGCGGCCCATCGCACATGCCCCAGGCATTGCAAGGCCCTTGTAAGAGCGGCCTTGTGTTGCGATGGGCTGCAAAGCAGCCCCGGCTTTCTCAAGCCTGCCAAATCCCTTTGCCCACCAACCGCTCTCGATCATGCGGCAAGCCAAAGTCCTGCAAAGGCCCTTTAGGCACGATCCCGTTCGGGTTGATGGTCTTGTGGCTCATGTAATAGTGCTTCTGGATATGCTCCATGTTTACCGTACCCGCCACCCCAGGCCACTGGTACAGCTCACGCAGCCAGTTCGACAGGTTGTGGTAGTCGCTCAGGCGGCGCAGGTTGCACTTGAAGTGGCCGTGGTACACGGCATCGAAGCGCACCAGTGTAGTGAACAGGCGTACATCAGCCTCGGTCAGGTACTCACCCGCCAGGTAGCGATTGCGGCCTAGCAAGGCTTCCAGGTAATCCAGCTCGTTGAACACATCGTCAAAGGCAGCCTCGTAAGCGTCTTGCGTGGTGGCAAAGCCTGCGCGGTACACGCCGTTGTTCACCGCCGGGTAAATGCGCTCGTTCAGTGCTTCGATGGTCGGGCGCAGCGATGTGGGGTAGAGGTCCAGGGTATTGCCGGTCAGCTCGTTGAACGCGCTGTTGAATATGCGGATGATTTCTGCCGACTCATTGTTGACGATGCGCTTCTCTTTCTTGTCCCACAGCACAGGCACCGTCACGCGCCCTGTGTAGTGCGGGTCATCCTGGGTGTAGCGCTGGTGCAGGTACTGCAGGGCGTCGAGGTGGTCCCCGCTGGAGCCTTGCTGCTGATCGAAGGTCCAGCCATGGTCCTGCATCAGCCAGCTGACCACCGACACGTCGATCAACGGCTCCAGGCCTTTCAGCGCGCGAAAGATCAGGGTGCGGTGGGCCCATGGGCAGGCCAGCGACACATACAGGTGGTAGCGGCCGGCCTCGGGGGCGGGCAGCTGATTGCGGCGCTGGGCATTCTCACGCTTGAACGTGCCGTCCTTGCCGTTTTCATACCACTGGTCGTGCCAGCGACCGTCGATCAATAGGCCCATGGTGAGCTCCTGAAACAAAGTTGTTTGTCGTTGGAGCCCAGTCTAGGGCAAATCGTTCGAAAAAATAGCGCAAAGATCGGGGTTCTATTATCGGCTAGATCGATCTATTTCGAGTACCCCAATAGCCTTGCGCTGTTACGAAGGCCTGCTCGCGATGCTGTCCCAGGCCACGCAGGGCCAGCGCCATGGTCGCAATCAGGGCCTTCTCGCCATAACTGTCTTCCACTTCGCCACGCCAGAACGCCAGCAAGTGCTCTGCCTGCAGGCTGGGCGGCTTGACATGGCGTCGTTCGCTCAGCGCTGGCCACTCTTCATCCCACGCCTCACCCGCCGTGGTGCCGTAGAGATGGCTGATGACATCGGGATTGACCTCGATTTCGCCGCCATCACCCTTGATCACCACCGCATGGTCGCCCAGCAAGCGGCTGGCCTCGCGGTGCACGGCCTGGTAACCGGGGTGAAAGATGCTCTGCAATCCACAGCGAGCGCCCAGCGGGTTGAGCACTCGAGCCAGCGAGTGGATGGGCGAGCGCAGGCCCAGGGTGTTGCGCAGGTCGATCATGCGTTGCAGCTGCGGCGCCCAGTCGTGCAGCGGGAAGAATGCCAGCTGGTGCTGGTCCAGCGCGTTGCCGACGGCGGCCCAGTCGCGGCACAGCGGAATCTGCAGCAGGTCGAGGAGTTGCTCTGTGTACATACGCCCGGCAGTGTGTGCGCCGCCGCCGTGCATCAGAATGCGCACGCCATTGTTGGCCAGGCACTTGGCGGCCAGCAGGTACCAGGGCAGGTGACGCTTCTTGCCGGCGTACGTGGGCCAGTCCAGGTCAACGGCGATGCGCGGCGCCTGCAGGTGGGCGCGCAAGGCCTCGGTGAAGCCGGCCAGCTCTTCGGCGCTTTCTTCCTTGTGCCGCAGCAGCATGAGGAAGGCACCGAGCTGGGTGTCTTCGACCTTGCCTTCCAGCAGCAGGGTCATGGCTGCACGGGCCTCCTCGCGGGTCAGGCCACGCGCGCCGCGCTTGCCTTTGCCGAGAATACGCACGAATTCGGCGAACGGGTGTTCGGCGGGGGTTTCCAGAGTGAGCGGACGAGGTTCGGTCATATGCAGTTGGTCGGCTTGGGCAGGCCCGCCAGCTTGGCGGCAAGTTTGGCGGGGGTGCCGTTGAACAGGCGGTTAAGGTGCGGGCTGTTGCCCTTTTCAGGGCCCAGCTTGAGGGCCGTGTACTTGATCAGCGGGCGGGTGGCCGGAGACAGCTGGTATTCCTGGTAGAACTGACGGAGCAGTTCGAGGATTTCCCAATGGTCCGCCGTCAACGGGATACCCTCGCGCTTGGCCAAAGCCTCGGCGGCGTCGTGGGACCAGTCTTGCAGGTCGACCAGGAAGCCATCCTTGTCCAGGGCGATCACCTGATCGCCAACGGTAAGCGTATTCATAGCCAGCTGTTGACCTTGTCGTATTGCAGCGACAGTTCGACGAACCCGGCGTAGTCCACGGCCTTTGCCAGGTCGTTGCCGACCGCGCGGGCCTGTACATCCTCGTCCAGGGCGAACAGGCGCTGGGCCAGGTCGGCGGCTTGCAGATGGCCATGCGGCTCGCTGCCGCTGCGCAGGGCATACACGGCATCGCCGCACAGCAGCAGGGCATCTTCGGCACCGAGCAGGCGCAGGCAACTGGCCAGGCGCTCGTCGCCAAACGGGGAATGGGCAATTACATGCAGGGTCTTCATCAGAGCGTTATCACCTGGTCGAAACGGGCTATCAGCGCGGCCAGCGCTGCGTCATCGAGCACTTGCACCGGCAGCGCCAGGGTATGGGCTGCCAGGCCACGACGGGTCAGGCTGTGGTTGCAGGCGAACAGTTCTTCGACACCGAACATCGGCAACGCCTGCAGGTTGGCGGCCAGGTTCTTCTGTTGCACGGCGGCGGGTTGCTGGTCTGGCGCGAGCTGGAACACACCATCGTCGAGGAACAGCATGCCCAACGGCAGGTCGAACGCGCCGCCAGCCAGGGCGATGTCCAGCGCCTCGCGGGCAGAGGGGCCATTCCACGGTGCCTGACGGCTGATGATCAACAAGGACTTGGCCATATCAGTCGCCTCCGAAGCAGACAAGGCGGTCGGCCACTTGCGCGGCCTCGTGCAGTTGGCCCAGCCCCGACAGTTCCCAGGGCTTGGGCAGGTTCACGGCCGGGCGCTGGTAGCGGTTGGCCTCGGCTTCGTCGAGCACGCCACGGCGCAGGGCGGCGGCGATACACACCACGGCGTCCAGCTGATGGGTCTGTATGAAGGTGCGCCACTGGCCAGCCACGTCCAGTTCGTCCTGGGGCGCGACGACGTTGGCCGAGGCACTGTGCACCCCGTCCTGATAGAAGAACAGTCGGGCAATCTCATGCCCGCCGGCCAGCACCGCCTCGGCGAAGCGCAGGGCGCGTCGCGAAGAGGGCGCATGGGCCGGGGAGAACACCGCGATAGCGAATTTCATGGCTAACTCATGCAAAGGAATGGTGCCATGATAAAGCAAAAAAGCCCGCGCCCGCTTGTGCAAGCGGGCGCGGGCTTTTCATTCAAACGCCAGGTTCAAGCCTGCTCCTTGCCCTCTGGCAAGAACCAGTTCAGCACCAGCGCACAAATCCCCCCGGTAGCCACACCCGACTCCAGCACATTGCGAATCGCTGCCGGCATGTGCGCCAGGAATTCCGGCACCTGCGCCACACCCAGGCCCAGTGCCAACGACACGGCAATAATCAGCAGCGCCCGACGGTCCAGCCGGGTGCTGGCCAGAATATTGATCCCCGACGCAGCAACCGCACCAAACATGACCATCGCCGCGCCGCCCAGCACCGGCTCCGGCACGGCCTGAATCACCCCGGCAACACTCGGGAACAGACCCAGCAACACCAGCATGACGGCAATCCACATACCGATATGACGGCTGGCAATACCGGTCAGCTGAATCACCCCGTTGTTCTGGGCAAAGATCGAGCTAGGAAAGGTGTTGAACAGACCGGCCAGCAGCGAGTTGGCGCCATTGACCAGCACGCCCCCCCTGATCCGCTGCATCCACACTGGCCCTTCGACCGGCTGGCGCGACACCTTGCTGGTGGCGGTAACGTCACCGATGGCTTCCAGCGAAGTGACCAGATAGATCACCAGCATCGGAATGAACAGCGCCCACGAGAAGCCCAAGCCAAAGTGCAGTGGTGTCGGCACCTGGAACAGCGCGGCCTCGTGCATGCCGGTAAAGTCCAGGCGGCCCAGGTATCCGGCCAGCGCATAGCCGACCGCCAGGGCGATGACGATGGCGCAGCTGCGCATCCACACCACCGGGATACGGTTGAGAACGACGATGATCGCCAGTACCACGCCCGACATCAGCAGGTTTTCGCCATTGGCAAAGGTGCCATTGGCCATGGCTCCAAAACCACCGCCCATGCTGATCAGGCCGACCTTGATCAGCGTCAGGCCGATCATCAACACCACGATGCCGGTCACCAGCGGGGTGATCAGGCGTTTGACGAAGGGCAGGATGCGCGACACGCCCATCTCGACGAACGAGCCTGCGATTACTACGCCAAAAATAGCTGCCATTACGCCCTCAACCGGCGTGCCTTGCTTGACCATCAGCGCACCGCCGGCAATCAGCGGGCCGACGAAGTTGAAGCTGGTACCCTGAACGATCAGCAGCCCCGCGCCAAATGGGCCGAAGCGTTTGCACTGGACGAAGGTGGCGATACCCGAGATCACCAGCGACATCGAAACGATCAAATTGGTATCACGTGCAGATACACCCAACGCCTGGCAGATCAGCAGGCCAGGGGTGACGATCGGCACGATGATCGCCAGCAGGTGCTGCAGGGCTGCCAGCAGGCCGATCAACAGCCGTGGCTTGTCCTCCAGACCAAGCACCAGTTCATTGGCAGGCGCCGCTGCGCCTGGGCTGTGTTCGTGTGAGCTCATTGCTGAAAGCCGCCCCGGAAGAAAAAAGGAGCGCATTCTACGGGGTGATGGCGGATAGCGGTAGAGAAAACGGGATGACGGCCCGAGCATCTTGCAGCTCAACCCATTTCCAGCGCCCACAAAAAAGCCCGCCGAAGCGGGCTTCTTGCGGTACAGCAATCAATCAGTCATCGCGACCCATGATGCCAAACAACTGCAGCAGGCTGACAAACAGGTTGTAGATCGACACATACAGGCTGATGGTTGCCATGATGTAGTTACGTTCGCCACCATGAATGATCGCGCTGGTCTGGAACAGTATGCAGACCGACGAGAACAGCACGAAGCCAGCGCTGATTGCCAGTTGCAGGCCGCTGATCTGGAAGAAGAAGCTGGCAACGACAGCACCCAGCAGAACGAAGAAACCTGCAGTGATGAAGCCGCTGAGGAAGCTCATGTCCTTGCGGGTGATCAGCACGTAGGCCGACAGACCACCAAATACCAGCGCAGTCATGGCGAACGCGGAGCTCACTACCTCGGCGCCACCGGCCATGCCCAGGTAGCGGTTGAGGATCGGGCCGAGGATGAAGCCCATGAAGCCGGTAAGCGCGAAGGTGGACACCAGGCCCCAGGCCGAATCACGCAGTTTGTTGGTAAGGAAGAACAGCCCGTAGAAGCCGATCAGCACCACGAACACGTTCGGGTAGCCGACGCGCAGCTGCTGGGCAACGAAAGCCATGACACCGCTGAAGGCGAGAGTAAGCGCCAGCAGGCTGTACGTGTTGCGCAGGACCTTGCTGATCTCCTGCTGCTCGACCTGCTGGCCGTGGTGGACGGCGTAATCCTGTTCGCGCATGGCGACACTCCTTGGTAAACCTGTGGTTTCGGACGTTCAGATGCTAGGAGTCTATCAGAGCTCCTGCAACCCGCGACACAGAGAGTTTGACAGCGTGTTTCATTAAGGTATTATGGCGGCCGCAAAACGAGCTGGAAGCGTGGCCGAGTGGTTTAAGGCAACGGTCTTGAAAACCGTCGATGGGCAACTATCCTAGAGTTCGAATCTCTACGCTTCCGCCATATTCAAAGCCCTGATTATTCAGGGCTTTTTGCGTTTTTGGGGCATGGAAAATCTAGCGACTAGCCACCTCGGCATTTCCGCATCCCTGCCATCGTTTCCGCAAAGAGATGGTACGATTCCACCGTCCGTTGCCGGATTCTACGATACCGACGCCACACGAGGCTCCTTCCAAGGGGGCTGAGAAGGCGGCTGCAGGTTAAGCCCGCAACGAGGTGATGAGCCACTGCACTGATTCAACCGGGTATTAAGGAGAACGAAATGGCACGAATTCGCAGGAGCGTAGAGCCCAGCATTGAACAGAAGCGCGAAGCTGAAGCTGCTGTGTCTGTTGTCGCTCGTCAAGTAAAATTCAACGTCGCCGAATACCCTGTTTCGATGTATGTTGGTCGTTTTGCTAATGATACTACAGACCGTTATTTTGTTCCGACTTACCAGCGTAATCTGGCTTGGAGTGATGAACAAAAATCGCAGTTTATAGAGTCGTTAGTGGTTGGTCTGCCGATCCCGTTTATGTTTTTTTATCAAACGGAAGACGGAAGGATGGAAATCGTAGATGGCTCTCAGCGGATGCGAGCCATGAGATCTTTTTTGAGAGAAGGTCTGCGTCTGCGTGATCTAGTTTTAGTTCCGGAGCTGAATGGCTTCTCATTTGCGGATTTGCCAAGCGATCGTAGAAATAAACTAGAAGACATTACCATCCGTACAATCATCCTAGATACTGACACGGACCCTTCGACAAGGGCAGAAATGTTTGCCCGTATTAACCGGATGGGTACTACTGCTAACGAGGCAGAGATCCGGCGCGGCTCGCTCCCAGGGCCTGTAACTCAACTGATTTCTGACTTGGCCGAAGACAGTCGCTTCATAGAAATGACGCCTTTGACTTCTAAGGCCGTTAGCCAACGGGAACGAGAGGAATTAGTAACTCGTTTCTTTGCATATCTGCATAAAAATGATACTCCGGAAGGACGTTTTCCGGGGTATAGAGATCGACCTAAGAAGTTTTTGTATGACTATCTGAAAGAGGCGAACGCTACGGCTGAGGAGCATCCGCATGTTTTAGAAGATATGCGTGAAGAGTTTTTCCGTATGCTAGATTTTGTTCAGAATACATTCGTTCAGGGTTTTCGGAAATCGGTTACGGCGAATACCGTGCCGCGCGTGCGTTTTGAGGCCATTTCAATTGGGTCGGCTCTAGCACTCCGGAGCCATCCAAGGTTGAATTTGGATGCAGGCCTAGTCGCCGATCGGATGAAGCATGCTGACTTTGATGGTGTTGTTGTCTCAGATGGTGCCAACGTTCGATCCAAGTTAGAAGGCCGGATCGATCTTGTGATTCGTATGCTGGAGGCTGCATGACGACTCTGCAAGCAGCCTTGATAGAGCGAAAAGAAGAATTTGATATGCACTTGGGCTTGGCTCAAGCACTAGATCGACGCCTATTCGAAGGCGGAGGGGCATCTATTGGTGAAACAGCATTGACCGCTCGTCACTTGCTCACCATTAAATCTGGTCTAGTTGTTCATCTCTACAATATAGTAGAGGCAGTCATGACTCGAACAATACAGGATGTGGGAGCTGCGGTTCAGAGTACCCCACCTTCTGAGTGGTCTAATGATACGTTAAAAGAATGGCTTCGTTTCCATGCTTCAACAGGTATTGATGGTAGCGAAGATACTCGATTGGATGTGGTTCACAAGGCGGCACTTAAACTGCTGACCAAGGAGCCGATAGAGGATCTTAGTTTTAAAAAGCCTTCAGGTACATGGTCTGATAAGATTATTTTTACGTTTTCGCGACGATTGAATGTTGAGTTTAGGCTGACTCCAACGGTTGCTAGAAAAATGGCTAAATCCGCCAAGTACGGAGACAAGACTCCTCTTGAATTTTTGGCGGATCGGCGTAATGCGATTGCTCATGGACGACGCTCGTTTGAAGAGGGTGCCAATGATTTGTCCTTGCAAGACATACAAGAGCTGTCAGAAGCAGCTCTTGATTATATGGAGCTTGCTATTGCTGCATTTCAAAGGTTTGTCGATGATAGGCGGTTTGTGGCGGCAGCGGTTTGATGCGAAATAAAGATATAGTTGCAGTTGACCTTTTTTGCGGGGTTGGAGGATTAACCTACGGCCTGCAAAGCGCGGGTGTGTCTGTCAAGCTCGGTGTAGATATCGATCCTAACTGCGCGCATCCGATCGAGAAAAATACCAATGCGAAGTTCTTGCAAGCTGACGTAGCATCTCTTGATCCCCAAGTGCTGAAAAATGTCTTGGGTAGCGGGGGCGTTACGCTTATTGCAGGTTGTGCTCCTTGTCAGCCATTTTCCACATATTCGCGCGCTGCCAAGCAGCGGCACGGTAATGAGGCCGGCACCAATAAGAGTGAAGATTGGCGACTTGTGGAGCATTTTGGCAATCTTATTCGTGCCGCCCAGCCTGACTTGGTAACGATGGAAAATGTTCCGCCGTTAGCTCAGCAAGAAGTCTTTAAGAACTTTCTGAAATCTCTTGAAGGCTACTGGGTTGACTGGAAAGTAATTGAGTGTCAAATGATTGGGTTGCCACAGACCCGTAAGCGCTTGGTGCTAGTTGCGTCGAAGCTCGGGCCAATCCGGATTCCTGATTATGCCTTACCTGTGAGAACTGTGCGTTCCACCATTGGGGACCTCCCAGCTATCAGTGCTGGGGGGGTAGATTCCGAGGATCGGCTTCATAGGGCTAGTCGATTAAGCGATAAAAATCTGGAGAGGATTAAGTCTTCGGTCCCAGGAGGGACTTGGAGAGATTGGCCAGATCATCTTAGGTCTTCGTGCCATGTAAAAGAAAGCGGGGCGACATTCCCTTCTGTTTATGGGCGGATGGAGTGGGATGCAGCTGCGCCAACCATCACTACTCAGTGCTTTGGTTATGGTAATGGCCGTTTTGGTCATCCGGTACAGGACCGTGCTATCAGTCTGCGTGAAGCGGCTATGCTTCAGGGTTTCCCGCGTGACTACTCATTTATCCCTGAAGGGGAGCCTGTAAGCTTTGCAAAGGTAGGGAGGCTGATCGGTAATGCTGTCCCCGTAACATTGGGGGCTGTAATTGGCGATTTATTGATAACTCACGTCTCTCAACAATTAGGCTAGGTTTTGTGGCGAAAATCAATAATTTGAACTTCGCCACAAATTGTATTATGAAATTTTCTATCGAGTGGGTTTCACAACTTCACCAATGCGCCTGTAAACTGTTTCCGTTATTCTTTTATCCGAATGCCCTAACAGTCTGCTTGCGTGTACCAAATCATTGATTTCGCTTGCTGCCTTTGGGCGAATGTCCCTGAATTGAAACTGACGAATTTGCTCGGCCAGTATCTTATCCTCATCTATAAGGGCATATCCAATCGCGGTCTTCCTAGCATCGTCGAAGCGAAGTCGAAGCATGGAGGCGGTGACAGCTCTACCGTCTTGTGTTGTGATCAGGTAGGGGTTTCGAACTCCGCGCTCTTTCCGCTGAGTCAACAGACGCTCTACGAGTTGGCCGAGTTGGTTTACCTGGTCCTCGGCGCGGAGCTCAATTCGCAGCTTCTTGGACGTCTTGCTCTGTGCGACCTGAAGGTATACGTCATTGCAATCTGTGGCCCTCATAGAGAGAACGTCGGCCGGCCGCTGGCCGGTCAAGTATGCCAGATCCATAGCGTCGCGTAGCTCGCTTGCAGCACGATAGTAAACGGCGTTCCAGATCTCCGGTCCGGCATAGAAGTCACGGGGGCGCTCTTTGTTCTTGCGAACGCCAGCAGCAGGGTTTTCCCTTTCGGTAACGCCCCATTCCCGCGCCATATTATAAATGTGCGATAGAAGGGAGATCTCTCGGTTAGCGCGGACTTTGCCTGATCGCTTGTCTCGGTACTGAGCGATTATTTGAGGAGTGATTGCGTCGATCGGTGCATCACTGAACGCTGCGCGAAGTTGCCTCAAAGAGAGTAAGTTATCTTTTTGTGTACGTGGCATTTTGCCAGGGATGACATCACGCTCATACCGATTGAAGACGTCGCCGAGCAGGCGAGTGATTTTCGGCACTGCCTTGCGGTCGAGCTTGGCCCATTCAATTTTCGCCACATCCAAGTCCGTACCGAGCGGGACCTCAATGCGCTTACCACTCTCATCACGACCGTCGTAGTAATAGCCAACCCATTGTTTCCCGCTTTTCAAGGTGCGGACCCGCCGTAACATCCGCGGAGGCAGGTCTCGGTTGCTCGCTTTCTTAAAGCGCATTTATCAACTCACTCGTGTCAGGTCGAACGTCCAGGTATCGGTCACTGCGTTCGCTTCAGATGCGTTCAATCCGGCCAGCTTGAGGCGGGCATATAGACGGCCCACTACCGGGCGTCGGGCACCACTTAATACATGCTTCCAACCGTTCGAAGCGAGCCACTGAATTTGTCTGGAAGGAGTCAGATAGCCGGTAATGGTGGCTATCTCATCTTCCGTTAGCAGCTCCCCGGGAAATGAAACGAGGGCGGCTGAGATGTCGCTCGAGGTCATTGCTGGGTTCGTTTCCTTCATGACATCACCTCACTACTGCCCTGAAGCCAACCGGTAGAATGCTGTCGCTGCCACTCGCGGAACCTGTCCATTTCCAAGGGCTTTAAGTCGGTCCACCCTAAAGGCCACCCCATCAGCCACTCGACCCATGTCGGGTTCAATTGGCCACCGTGAAGGGCCATCACCGCGTGGTCTAACCGATCCTTCGAGCGGCTGGCGCCCGACCTGCGTTGGAGTGCGTTGGGTGATGAGCCTTTGGACATGCTCGCGACTGGGGTTGGCCAGGATTGGAGAGCGGGTGTCGTTTCTCCATCCAAGTAGCCAGATGCGCTCGCGTCTATGGGGCGCTCCGAGATCTGCCGCTGATATAAGACACCATTCCGAGTCGTACCCCATTTGGGTAAGGTCACCAACGACCATGGCAAGTCCTCGGTCCACAAGCATTGGTGAGTTCTCCAGGAACACCTCTTCGGGCAGTACTTCGCTGATGATTCGCGCCATGTCCTTCCAAAGCCCAGAGCGAGCCCCTTCGATTCCGGTGCCAGGGCCGGCACTGGAAATGTCTTGGCACGGAAAGCCGCCAGAAATGACATTAACAAGGCCTCGCCAGCGTCGGCCGTCAAAGCTGCGCACGTCAGACCAAATTGGGAAAGGCGGAAGAGCTCCATCGTTCTGTCGTTGCGCCAGAACTTGTGCGGCGTAGGCATCACGTTCAACTGCGCAGATCGTGCGCCATCCCAAAATGTGCCCGGCAAGAACTCCTCCACCAGCACCTGCGAAAAGAGCCAGCTCATTCATATTGTTCCCGCAGGTTGGGCAGTTTGGCTGGCCTCATTGAGCTGTCTACCTACCTGCTTACTGGCAAGCTCGAATAGCTCCCCCATGGAAACTGGCGTGAGCGCTTGCTCGCAATTGCACACGGCGTCAAACCGAGTGCGGTACAGCCCGGCCTGGCCGAGCCAAGCGACGGCGTGATACTCCGCATCGGAGTCGGGGTATGGCGCCCCTGACCTTTCGCCTTGCGAGCCGAGCTTGCATTTCTTGCAGGTGTGATAGCCGCCGTCGTAAGGGGCTAAGGTCTCCCAGGAGTGCTTATTCGTGCTCACGCTGCAGTCCCCGCACTAGCGGCGCTCGCCGGTGTTTCGCGGAGCTGAACGTGTATGCGCTTAGCCAAGTTACCCAGCCCGGTGGCTTGCAGGCCGGCGCGAGATGCCTGCTGAGTTGCCTTCATTGCAATTAGCGTCCGCTCAGTTAAATTCAGGGTTTCGATGGCGCTGATGACCAGCTCGAAATCGGCCCTAGTAACTGCTAACCCTGTGTACGACATGATTCGGGCTTCCAGCTCTCGGATGTTGTCTTTTAGATTTGCAATAGCTGATTGATGCTTGCGCTGGCCTGTCTCGGCTTGAATACGTGCCTCGTCCAGATCGTCCTGAAGGCTTTTTATCCGCAGTTTTAGCTCAGCTTTCAGGGTCTGTTTGCCGGTGTCCAAGCCTCTTTTGAAGGCGCGTTGGCGCGCCTTCGCAAAAAGGAAAGGTAGGATGGCCAAGGTCGTCAGCCAGATGATGCCGATGGCGAGAACTTGCTGATGCGGTTGCATATGCTGTGCTCCAAAGTGCCCAGCACCGGCCGGAAGTGTGGTGGTGGCCTGGTGCTGGATGCGTTGCCCCTGATGGCCGGGGCTGCCTGTGTTAGCTCGTCTTCTGCGCTTGGGTGTCGAGGTAGTCGGCAAGGTCGTGCAGGTAAATCACGTACTGCGCTCGGACCGAGTGGTGTAGCTTTTTAGGGTTCAACCCAATCTTTCCGGCGTTGATCAGTTCCCTGAATCGGCGGTCTGTTTTGATATGTGGAAAGTAGTGTTCTCGCACGGCAGTCAAGGTTGGGCAGGGAGTGCCCCATTGCTTGAACAGTTGCCCAAACGTGCCCGTCATTGGCGGTCCCCGTACCCCTCAGGGGGGTGGCCGAGCCTGGTTCGTACTGCATTCGCAAGCGTGAGCTTGCAACTGCCGTACGCAGTCATGCAGATATCGCCCTGCTCATTAGTTACAACGATGCCGAAGGGCTGGTTTTCGTCCGTGGTGGGAGTGATGTAAGCGCGCAGGCCTTCAGGTAACACATCGCTCACGCAGTCGAGCGCTTCCATCAAGGCGATGGCGCGCTGGGTCTGTTGGCCCGACTCAGTTCGGCCATTGGCCACGTCCTGCAGGAAGTTGCGAAGGGCCATGTACTTGGTCGAGTCGCCGCGCCGCAGGGTGATTGAGCCCGTATAGGGGCCAAAGCGCACCTGCAGGTGGTGGTCGCGGTCGTCGTTCTCAACCTGGATGTGGGCGTCGAGAGAGGTTTCAGGGCGGCTCAGGGGGCAGGTGGTGTTGCCGCCATTCTCCAGCGTGCGCTCCAGCAGCATCACGCGGCGCAGCTTGATTGTGAAATCACTCATGCCGCACCCCCGTTAGGTACGGCGCGAACGTGCCCGGATGGAGTGACGATCAGTTGCAGGCCGGTGAAGCGTTGAAACGCCTCAATCGTGGCTGGGCGGGTGCAGGTGGTGGGGTGCAAGTAAACCTTGCACCCGTTTCGGAGCTGTGCAGTTGGCATTTCTGGACCTCAGTGGTGAGAGGGTTGCGGTCCAGACAATACTTAAACGAATTTGGACGGTCAATACCTATTCGTATTGATTCATGTGGGCGGTAGGTCAGAAAATTTCCAGCTTGGAGATGACCACGCCGCAGATTAATGCGTCTTCGGGTAGCTCGATAATAGGGTCAGGCCAGGACGGGTTAAGCGGCTTGAGGAACCGTCGTGCTCCCTCAAAGACAACTTGCTTAAAGGTCGCTTCCTTGCTGTCGGCCAGCTTGGCAATCACAAGCGATCCATTCTCGTAGTCTTTATTGGGGTCGACATAAATGATGTCCCCCTCCATGAACGACCGTCGTTCGTGGGGGTTGAACATCGACAAGCCTCGCACCCGCAGTGCGAACGTGGCGCTGCTATGGGATACAGCGCATGGCAACCAGTTTTCTACATCCTGTAGCTCGAGCACATCCTGCATTTCACACCACGATCCCGCTTGTACCCAAGAAATCAGCGGGACGAATCCGCGTATACGGGGGCCTGGTTCGATATTCGAGTTAGGTCCAGTGACCATCTCAGGCGCTTCGCCGCCTTTCCAAAGCCACTCACTTGTAACGCCCAAGGCTTTTGCCAGCTTTTCAACGTTGGCTTGGCGAGGGCTGGCAGAGGTACCCGTAAGGATCCGATGGATCGTCGGTTGGGGGACGCCTGAACGTCTGCCCAATTCCCCCTCGGACCACTCAAGTTCATGCATTCGCTGTGCTACGCGCTTTCCTATCACGGCCTTTGCTCTGATTCGTTTTCGTATCGGAATTGTATTGTCACGCGTAATTCGTTTGGGTATTATCCTTCCAATTCGATAACGCATCGGTGGGTGCAATGACCATTCAAGAGATGCTTAAAAAACTGATTGAGTTGGGCTTTTCGCAGCGCGCGATTGCAGATCGTGTCGGTGTGACACAGCCAACGATCTACCGCGCCACAAAGGGCGCAGCTGTCCGCTATGAGGTGGGTAAGGCTATTGAGCTGTTCTATGAAGAGCAACAAAGATTGCTGAAAAACAGCAGAAGTAAGGACGACTGAGCTAGGGCCTCTCACCACAAGAATTCCCTAGCTCAGCGTGAACGGCGCATAGCGCCGATGTACCCCGCCATCCGGTCGCCTCTCACCACAAGATCCGACGGATGACTAGAACCGCGTGAAATGCCCGCACAGCACGCAAAGCACAACACACCGGTCGTATTCACAGGATAGGACGTTGAAAGCCCTGTGACTACACCGTAAACCGAGGATTTACGGTTATGAGTCGCATTGATCTATTGCCGGGTGCAGGCCCGGTGCTCACCTTGCGGCAGGCGCTCTATCGCGCAGGTCGTGACTATCACGGCGGAATGACCAGGCTGGCCTTCGACATGGGGCTGGATGTGGACACGCTTCAAAAGAAGCTCAACCACAACGAAGAGCGCCGCTGGCCCACTCCCGACGAGCTGGAAGAGATCGTTCAGTTGACTGCAAGTCCGCGTCTGCTGGATGCCCTGGTACGTCCAGCCGGTGCAGTTTGGTACCGCCCTGAACCAGTGCCAGCAACCAACGAGGCACTGCAGGCGGTTGCCAAGCTCCTTGAGGAGTCCAGCGAGTTTGTCGGGAGCCTGCATGATGGGGCCGCAGACAACGTCTGGACGCCGGTAGAGGTGGTCGACCTGGAGCAACGGGGCATGGATGTTATTCGCCAGGTGCTGGCTATCATGGCGGGCGCTCGCCAGGCCATGGAGGAAAGCACCCATGGTTGATGTGATCGATGTGGCCAATGATCAAGCCGATTACCACCTACAAGTGGCTCTTCAGCGTCGTCCTCGTCCCGTGACAAAGCCCAGTTCGGAGTTCTGCAATGACTGCGGCGAGCCAATTCCGATGAAGCGGCAGCAGCTGGTGGCGGGTTGCGAAACCTGCACCAGTTGTCAGGAGCTACGGGAGCGGCGCAGATGAACGAGCGCCCAGTTCCTACCACAGCTGATTGGGCGCGGCGTTACATTCAAACCTTCAATCTCGCCCTGGTTCCTATGGAGCCAGGCACGAAGGGGCCGACGCAAGAAGGCTGGAATAAGCCCGGTGGCTATTTTACTGATGTCGCAAGCGCCGAGCAGTTTTGGGCCGCAAATCCGAGTCACAACCTAGGCGTTGTACTCGGCCCGAGCCGTGTCTGCTCCCTTGATGTTGACGACGTTGAGTTCACTCGATTGGTGCTTCAGCAGACCCATGGCATCGACGTTGATGCGCTCGCGGAGTCATACCCTACCTCTGTGGGCAATCCCGCACGATTCCGCATCATGTTTCGCGTTCCTGATGGTGTAGAGCTGAAGAAGCATGCGCTTGTTTGGCCGAACAAGAATGACCCGGACGGCATTATTCACAAGGGGCTGATGGCTCAGGTAAGGGCTGCAGTCGATGCAAGAGATGAAGCCAGGGAAGCGGCACTCCGCATGGCCGCTGAGCCATTCAAAAAGCTCACCGTGTTCGAGCTTCGCGCTGGTCTAGTGCAGGACGTATTGCCTCCGTCGATCCATCCGGGTACTGGCAAGCCGTACACTTGGCGAAATGCGCCGGACGCAAGCGGTTTACCTGATCTGCCTGGAGAGCTGCTGGCAATCTGGCAGGGTTGGGAAGAGTTCAAACCGAATGGCGAGGCGTTGTGCCCTTGGAGGCCTCAGCCTGCTGTTCCAGTGAGTAGACCTGCAGTCGCTCCCCGCCCCGCAGCTGCCCGTTCTGGTGAGCCGCTGCCCGAGGTCATTCCTGAGTTCAACCGCATCCACGACATCGCCATGATGATCGAGGCGCATGGCTACAAGCGGGTGGGCGGCAAGTGGTTGTGCCCGCAAAGCAGTTCCGGCCTTCCAGGCGTGACGATTACTGACGACAAAAAACTGTACTCGCACCACACCTCTGACCCGCTGGCGAACGGACACAAGAACGATGCGTTCGATGTGTTCCGCATCTTGATGCACAACGGTGACCAGCGGGCAGCCACCCGAGCTGCTGCGCAGATCCTTGGCATTGACGCCCAGTCACGCCCACCGACTCCGCCGCCATTGGGCGAACTTCCCCATGCCCCATCAGTGGTTGAGCAGGCCGAACAGCGGCCGGCTGATGCCGGCAACGTCGAGTATCTCCCCCGCACGCCATCGGACGCAGAGGAGACCAGCCCGGCCGGCTCCTCGGCCGCCGGGGGGGCGGGGGGCGATACCTTGGACATTGATGGCGCGATGCGTCGATTCGCCCTGGTCGAAGGCTCCACGAACGTGTGGGACTTGGATAAAGGGCGGTCGATGAAGCGGACAGGCTTTGAGGCCTTGATCGGAAAGCCGCTCGCGAAGGCGTGGATGGAGCGGACTGACAAGAAGCTCATAGCCTCCGAGCAGGTGGCAGAGCTTGAGCAGGCCCGAAAGATGTCCAGCAAGAAGGGCGGAGCACTGAAGCTGGAACCGCTCGACCGGTACATCTATATCGACGGTACGAAAGAGGCTTGGGATCGCGAGAAGAAACGGCGCCTGCCCGAGGGTAGCGTCAAGATGGCCCTGGGTGATGCTTATCAACTCTGGCTGAACAGCCCTGAGCGGCGGGTAGTGGACGTCGACCACATCGTGTTTGACCCGACGATGACCAAGGACCCGGCAATCTATATCAACACGTTCGAGGGCTTGCCGCTTGCGCCGGTCCGTGACGATGCTGCGTGCGAGAACCTGAGGTGGCTGATCTCATTCCTTTGCAACGATGACGCTGAAGCGCGGGATTGGCTGGTCAAGTGGCTGGCTTATCCGCTACAGCACATGGGTGCGAAGATGGACACCGCCATCTTGTTTCACTCGACCATGGAGGGCTCGGGTAAGAGCCTGTTGTTCGCCGACATCATGGGCGAACTATACGGTCGGTACAGCGCCACGGTTGGCCAGGCGCAGTTGGAGGGCAACTTCAACGCATGGCAAAGCGGCAAGCTTTGGGCCGTGTTTGAAGAGGTTGTGAGCCGTGACCAGCGCTACAACCAGGTTGGCAAGATCAAACACATGATCACCGGCAAAACGGTGCGGATGGAGTCGAAGTTCATCAACGGCTGGGAAGAAGCCAACCACATGAACTCGGCGTTCCTGAGCAACGAGATCATGCCGTGGCCGATCAGTGAAGACGACCGCCGGATGCTGGTGATGTGGCCAATGGAGACCCTGCCAGCCGAAAGGCAGAAGGCTATCGCCCGAGAGTTAGCCAACGGTGGCGTGGCCGCTTTATACGGCTGGCTATTAGATATCGACCTTGAGGATTTCAACCAGCGCACGCGCCCGCCGAAAACCGAGGCTCGCCAGCGGCTTGTCGAGCTGAGTCGCACCGCCTGGCAGACCTTTTTCTACCTCTGGCGAAACGGCGAGCTGGGGCACGGCCTATGGGGTTGCTGCCTGACTTCGGACGTCTACGCCATGTTTCTTGAGTGGTGTTCCCACAACAAAGAAAACTCCATGAGCCATACCAAGTTTTCGCTGATGCTCAGCGCGAAGGTTGAGAAGACGCGCCCCATCCCTTGGACAGATGGCAGTTCTCGAAGATTTGCGGCGTTCTTTGTGCCCAGTGAGGGCGATCCTTCCCTGCCCCCATCCATGAAGTCGGCCGAGCTAGGCAAGACGGTTGTCGAGTGGCGTGCCCGAGCCAAGCTGGCAGGCTGGAGCGTGGACGGTTGGGACCATATCAAGAGGCTTGCAGCATGAGTTCGCCGGCAAGTGTGTTGGGTGTGTTGGGTATGTGTTGGGTTGGTTTTGAAAAGCCAACACACATTGAATGCACGGAATTCGTGGCCTTGCGGGCATGTGTGTTGGGTGTGTTGGGTTTGTGCGCACGCGCGCGCGCGCCATTTTTTTTAATCGTTGAAAATGATGGGGAAATAAATCTCTATGCGAACCCTGAAAAACCCAACACACCCAACACACTTAACACAGATGCTCCCAATCCATTGAATTCATTGGGTTTTGAGTGTGTTGGGTTTGTGTTGGGTTTGCCCAAATGCGTGTTGGGTAGTGATCGGGAGGTTGGTGATGACGAATGACCAAGGTTTGCGCCTACAGCAGCAGGTGGATCTTGCACTGCACCGCATTGATATGGCGGCGCTCATCGACCAGGCCGAACGCCTGCGTCTGGTTGGTGAGCTGATGAAGCACTGGGGCGAACAGCGATCTCGGCTTGGTTTGGAGGCCAGCTTGGGTAGCCAGATGGGCACCATCATGGAGTGGAAGGGCTCGGCGCCACGCGGTGGCACTTCCGGTTCGCGGATTCTTGTCTCAGGTGCAGGTCTGGACCATGCAGCGGCTGAGGTCGATGCTGCAGTAGCCCAGCTGGAGCGGCGCGACGAGCGGGGGGCGACATTGGCCAAGCTGGCTCACCATCGATACCTCTTCGGCACAACGGTGCGGACACAGATGCGCGAAGTTGGGCTGGCTGAAGATGCCGACCGCACCTACCGGAACTGGGTCAAGGCCCTGCACCTGCAGGTGTTTGCCATCCTGGCTGCCCGCGCTGGCCGAGTCAGGCAACAGACCGTTCGTCGGGTCACTATGCGCCGAGCGTGCGCCGAAGTTGCGTCGAAGTAGCGCCGAAGCGGAGAACCGTAAATAGGCCCTTTTCGGTTTTTCCGGTGGCATGTACAAAGGCGTCACGATATCAAAAGTGCGCTTAGGCGCTTCCCCCACAAGCACTGTGCTGTGCAACCCGCCCCGAACTGTCGGAGCATCGAGAACCCTGCCACCCGGCGGGGTTTTCTATTTCCGGCGCTGTGCTTTGCCAATGAGGCTTACATGAATAGCGAGCAACAAACGTTAGCCGAGCTACCGATCTGGATGGTGATCGTGCTGTCCCTGGTCGGCGGTGTTTCGGGAGAGATGTGGCGGGCCGACATGGCGGGCGCTCGCGGCTGGGGGCTGATTCGCCGGTTGGCGTTGCGGTCTGGTGCCTGTGTGACATGCGGTCTATCTACCAATATGTTGCTGTACGCCCTGGGCGTTTCGGTATGGGCAGCGGCAGCGGTTGGTTGCTTGGCCGCGATGGCCGGCGCCGATGTGGCTATCAACCTTTACATGCGGTGGGCCGCGAAGCGCCTGGGGCTGGAGCGGGTGCCACCGGTCAACGGTGAGGCGGGGCAGTGACCACCGCCCGATGCTGGCCCGGGCGGCGTCCGCCGATTTTTGGGTCCTCCCCCCGGGCCGCCCCCTACACGGGTGCGCAGACTCGCGGTTTCCCTGCAGCTGAAATTCCTGCAGGGATGTCCGTCTTTTCAAGGACTTAGTGATGGGCAAGACAGTCAGCAAGGTCGAACTGGGCGAGATCATCGGCCGTGATGAGCGGACCTTGAGCCGTTGGCAGAAGGACGGCATGCCGGTAATCGAGTTCGGCGTGGGCCGTGGCAACGAAAACCAGTACGACACCCAGGTGGTCATCGAGTGGCTGATGCGTCAGGCCGCCTTGAACGGCAAGAAGGAATCGACGCGCGACCGCCTCGACCGCCTACGTGGTGATCGCGAAGAAATCGCATTGGCCCGTGAACTGGGAGAGGTGGTGATCGAGGCCGAAATGGTTGAGCGCTTTGAAGCGGTGATTACTGCCGCGAAGATCGAGCTGCTCAATACCTTCCCTGATGAGCTGGCGGCGACCTTGTCGGCCAAGTACGGCGTGCAGGTTGATGACCAGCTGATCCGCGAGCCCATTGAATCAATACTGAGGAGGTTGTCCGCGTATGACGAGGACGACGATCTCGCTGGGGATTCTGACGAGTCGGACGACGAGGAGGGCTCTGAAGAAGACGGCGAGTAAAGCCATGGGCCGCGTCTGCCGCAAGTGGGCGCCCCCGCCGAGAATGACCATCGCCGAATGGGCCGACAGATTCCGATGGCTCGCTCCCGAGGAGTCGGCAGCACCAGGTAAGTATCGCTTCGACATGACCCCCCATTTGATCTGGCCGGGCGGGCCGCTTGAGGCGCTTGACGATCCGAACGTGTTCGAGATTGTTGGCCGCAAGTCGGCCCAGGTGGCTTGGACTTCGGGCGTGCTGGGTAATGCCATAGGCAAGTGGATCGATCTCGACCCGTCGCCGATTCTGATCCTGTTCCCCAAAGCAGAAGCGGCCAAACAGTATGTTGCGGAAAAGCTGGAGCCGATGATTGAGGCGACCAAGCGGCTGCGGAAGAAGGTCGACCTGCGCAGTCGCAAGCTGCAACAGCGCCAGGACTTCAAGCGGTTCCCCGGCGGCTTCCTGAAAATGGTGGGTTCCAACAGCCCGGCCAGCGTGAAGTCCACGCCAGTGCCACGGGTCGCCATCGAAGAGCCTGATGACTGCAACCTGAACCTGCGGGGGCAGGGGGACAGCATCAAGTTGGCAAAAGAGCGTCTCAAGACGTTCCGGCGGTCGAAAATCATCATCGGGGGCACACCTACCATCAAGGGCCTGTCGGCCATCGACGCAGAGCTTGAGCTGTCCGATAAGCGCGTGGGTCTGGTCCCGTGCCACGGTTGCGGTCAGTCGCACGCGCTGAGCTTCGACCATTTGCACTGTGACGAGGACGAGCACTACTTCCACGAGGTGTACGGTAAGCGTCGCCCGGAAACGGCTTACTACGCGTGCCCGCACTGCGGCGAGATCTGGGATGACCATCAGAAGAACGCCAACCTCACACATGGATACTGGGAAGCGACGGCTGAATTCCGTGGTATCGCCGGCTACATCCTCAATGAGCTGTATGCCAAGTTCCACGGTTCCCGCTTCGAGGTGCTGATGGAAAAGAAGCTGCAGGCGGAATACGCCACGCGGTTGGGCAACATCGGTCCGATGATTGCCTTCACCAACAGCTCAATGGGTGAAAGCTACGAGTACAAGAGCGACGCGCCCAAGACTGACGAACTGGAGAAGCGCGCCGAGCCCTATGCTGAGCTGACTGCCCCGAAGGGCACGCTGCTGGTAACGGTCGGCGTCGACGTTCAGGGTGATCGTCTCGCCCTGGTCATGGTTGGTTGGGGGAGGGGCGAGGAGTCCTGGCGATTGTACTGGTGCGAGTTACCAGGCAATCCCATCGATCCGCACGACCCGGTGTGGACTGAACTGGACAAGATTATCGCGACGCCAATACCTACCGAAAGCGGTGCGCAGCTTGCCGTGTCGGCAGTCAGCATCGACAGCTCTGACGGTAATACCAGCGATGCGGTTTACACCTACGTTCGAGATCGCCAGCGTTTCAACATCATGGCAATCAAGGGTGCGTCCATCGACAGCCGGGATAGGGAGATTTTCACCAAGCCGGCCCAGTCGGCAGACACCAGCCAGGACAACACCAAGGCCTCGAAGTACGGCTTGCGCGTGTTCATCGTCGGCACCCACAAGGCCAAAACGCTTATCGATGGCCGGATGAAACTCAAGGGCGCTGGGCCGGGGCGGATGCACTGGTACAGCGAGATCCGCTCGGACTACTACGAGCAGGTGACCAACGAGGTGCTGGCGCCGCACCCGCGTAACCCCAGCAAGATGGTCTGGCAGAAAAAAGCAGGCCGGCGCAACGAGGCGCTGGACTGCGAGGTGTACGCCTTGCACGCGGCTCGTAGCCTGAAGACGCACCTGCTGCGTGATCACGAATGGGACCAGCTGGAGCAGCAGCTGCTTCAGCCCACCCTCTTCACAACTGAGCAGGCGGTGGCGCCGGTTCCCCGCCGTGCGGTTGCGCGCGGCAGAGGTACACGGAGCCGCGTCAGCTAATCGAGGTTCACCATGACAGATGCACAACAACGTCTCGATGAGGTCCGGGCGGCGATCTCGAACGTCCTGAAAAACGGGCAACGCTTGCGCCGACAGGATCGAGAGGTCCAGCTGGCTGAGCTGAATAGCTTGCGCTTGCTGGAGAAACAATACGCCACTGAGGTTGCTGCAGAGACGGCTGCCCGGCAGGGCCGTGGCCGTAACCGCGTTTGCTACGTGGGGATCTGACCATGTGGCCGTTCCGAAAACGGGATTCGGCTGCCGAGCAGCTGATGACCGAAGCTATTCGTGTGGCCCGAGCGTCAGTCGAGGGGCAGCAGATCGTTGCCCAAGGCGGCGGCGGCGGCGTCGAAACCCGCTGGCGGGGCGCCTCTCGGGTGCTGCGCAGCGTTGCTAGCTGGATCCCTGGCCTGGGTAGCCCTCGGCGTGACTTTAACCAAAGCGAGCGCCGCATGCTGGTGGCCCGCTCCCGCGATGCGATGCGCAATCACTTGATCGCTCGCGCGGCGATTACCCGGTTGCGCACCAACGTCGTGGGTACCGGGCTGGTCTGCCGTGCCCAGATCGATCATGAGGCGTTGGGCTTGACCGAGGAAGAGGCAGAGCAACTCAACAGCCAGTTGGACCGTCTGTGGTCGCTGTACGCCGATGATCCACGTGAGTGCGATGCCGAAGCATCGCTCAACCACTACCAACTGCAGGCCCTGGTGCTTGTGTCGTCGATGGTTGCAGGTGACGTATTTGTTGCTAGCCCCGATCAGGAACGGCCTGGTTGCATCTTCAGCACAAGATTGCAGTTGATCGAGTCGGACCGCGTAGGCAACCCGAACGGCGGAATGGACCGGGCGGACCTGGTAGAGGGCGTGGAGTTCGACGGCCTGGGGGCGCCAGTGGCTTACCACGTATGCACTGGCTACCCGGGTGAGCATGTACTGGGCAAGTCCCTACAGTGGGAGAGGCTGACGGTGTTCGGTGCTGAAACCGGGCGTCGTCGGGTGCTGCATGTCATGGCTGACAAAGAGCGGCCAGGGCAAAAGCGCGGTGCACCGTACCTGTCGCCGGTGCTTGAGCCGCTGCAGAAGCTAGAGCGATACAGCAGCGCAGAGCTGATGGCAGCGGTGATCTCAGCAATGTTCACCGTATTCATCAAAAAGGGCGACAACTTCAACAATAACCACCTGCCCATGTCTGCATTGACGGAAGAGCAACCGGGCGGGGATGACACCTCCGACGGTGCAATTGCACTGGGCGAAGGGGCCATCGTTGACCTAGGCGTGGGTGAGGAGCCGGTGGTGGCCAACCCCAGCCGACCCAACGCCCAGTTTGATCCGTTCTTTACCGCAGTGGTGAAGGAAATTGGCGCTGCGCTGGAGCTGCCTCTGGAAGAGCTGCTGTTGCATTACAGCAGCAGTTATAGCGCCGCCCGTGCAGCGATGCTCCAAGCCTGGCGCTTCTACAGCCTGCGCCGCTGGTGGCTGGCCTGTGACTTCTGCCAGCCAAGCCGCGAGTTGGTCATTGACGAGGCCGTTGCTCGGGGTTTGGTCGATTTGCCGGGTTACAACGACCCAGCCAAGCGCAAGGCCTATTGCCAGGCAATCTGGATTGGCCCGGCCCGTGGCGCGATTGATGAGCTTAAGGAAGCCAATGCGGCGGGTAAGCGCATCGAGATCGGCGTGAGCAACGAGACGCTGGAAACGGCGGCCATGACCGGCGAGCCCTGGCAGCAGGTTATCCGCCAGCGCACTCGTGAGGTTGCCTACCGGCGCGAGCACAACATGCAGGCCCTGCCCAAGAGCGGGCTCGAGTCTCCGTCTGAACCTAACCCCAAAGAGGAATAAGCATGCCTCGAGCACTTGAGCTGGCTGCCTCGCAGCCCTGGCTGATGATGCCCGACGCCTTGGATAACCTGCTGACCATCTCCGACCGCATGGGCGATCCGGTGGCGCTGGCGACCAAGCGCGGCGAGCGGCTGGACGAAACCCGACGAGTCACCATGCGTGGCAGTGTGGCGGTGGTACCAATCACAGGCCCGATCTTCCGGTACGCCAACCTGTTCACCGAGATTAGCGGTGCAACCAGTACCCAGATCCTGGCGACTGACATCCAGCGCGCGTTGGACGACCCCAAGGTCAAGTCCATCGTGCTCAACATCGACAGTCCAGGTGGCGTGGCCTCGGGCATCAACGAACTGGCCGAGATGATCTACGCCGCCAGGGATCGCAAGCGGATCGTTGCCTACATCGGCGGTATCGGAGCCAGCGCGGCTTACTGGATCGCATCAGCGGCAGGCGAGATCGTCATTGATGAGGCCAGCTTGGCCGGCAGCATCGGCGTCGTTGTCGAGGCCGTCGTCGAAGACGAAAAGAAGACCGGTCGCACTCGCTACCAGATTGTCAGTCGCAATGCGCCCAACAAACGACCGGATCTCGGCACTGAGGAAGGCCGCGCAAAGATGGGCGAGACCATCGACGCGATGGCTGAAGTATTCGTGGGCAAGGTTGCCCGCAACCTCGGCGTAGCGGCTGAGAAGGTGCCCGATATGGGCGACCACGGCGGCATTCGCGTCGGCGCCGACGCCGTCAAGCACGGCCTGGCCCATCGCGTGGGCTCGCTCGAACCCCTGATCACTGAACTGGCCAAGCCGGCCACTACTTTTCCAAGGACTAGCACCATGACAACCGTCAAAACCACGGCAGAACTGCGCTCCGCCATTGCAGCTGGCACCGACCCCAACACCATCGAGATCGCCCAGGCCGATCAGCCTGACACCACAGCAATTCGCACCGAGGCAGCCACCGCCGAGCGTGAGCGTATCAAGGGCATCAATGCCTTGGCCGTAAAAGGCTTTGAAAAGGAAATCGGCGCGGCGATCGATGATGGCAGCTCGGTTGAGGCCACCGCCCTGGTGTTGTTCAAGGCCTCGCAGGATCGCGGCATTTCTCTCGCGGGCATCAAGGGTGATGCGCAAGGCGTCACCGGTACCACCCCGCTGGAAGGCGGCAAGGCTGGCGAGCGCAAGGCCGCCGTTAGCGCAATCGTCTCTGGCGCCTCGCGCCGTTAACTAGGAACTCCTCATGCCAAACCCTGTTACCCACACCTTTACGCCTTCCCAGCTCGAGGCGGGCGACTTCCCCATTGTGATGGATTCCGGCGTCATCGCTGCTGGCCAGCAGTTGCTGCGCGGTGCAGTGCTAGGCCAGGTCACCGCTTCTGGCGAATACCTGCTGTGCAAAGCCGCTGCCGAGGACGGATCACAGACACCCAAGGCGATCCTTGACCGTGATGTTGACACCACCGATGGCGCCCAAAGCGCGCCGATTCGCCTGACGGGCCAGGTGCTGGGCAACCAGCTCAACCTTGGTGAGGGCCTGACCCTGGCGGCTGCTAAAGCAGCTCTGCGTCCTCTCTGCCTCTTCGTTCGCTAATTGGAGCAACTATGGATATCTTCGACACCCTGACCATGCTGGAAGCAGTCGAGCAACTGGCGACGCCACGACGCTTCCTCATGAACACCTTCTTCAATGCCGGTGCCCCTGAAACCTTCCCCACCGAGACGGTGACCATCGACATTGTGAAAGGGCAACGCAAAATGGCGCCGTTCGTTCACCCGACCTTGCCTGGCAGCGTGTCGCAGCGTACCGGGTTCGCTTCGTCGACCTATCAGCCGCCTTATATCCAGCCCAAGCGTGTCACCCGCGCTGAGCAGATCCTGAAACGCGGGGCTGGTGAAAGCCCGTTCTCGACGCGCACTGCGCTTGAACGTGCGGGCGAGCGCCTCGGCCGAGATTTGGTTGAGCTCGAGCACGAAATCATTCGCCGTGAAGAGTGGATGTGCGCTCAGGCGCTCACTACTGGCCGCATTCGGGTCCAGGGTGATGGGGTGGATGACACCATCGATTTCCTCATGGAAGACACCCACAAAATCTCCTTGGCCACTGGCCGTTGGAACACTGCAGGGTCCGATCCAATCGGCAACTTGCGGCAGTGGCGTCGTCTGATTGCGAAGAATTCGGGTCGGTCAGCGAATGTCGCAGTGCTGAGCGCCGAAGCGCAAGATGCGTTTCAGGGCAACGACATGGTGATGAAGCAGTTGAATACACGCCGTGTCGACCTGGGCCTGATCAAGCCAGAAGAACTCCCTGACGGCGTGACCTATCTGGGTTACTTGAATGATCCAGGTGTGGACCTGTATGCGTACGACGAGTGGTATCTCGACGACGAGGAAGGTGAAAAGCCGATGATCCCAGCGGGCGGCCTGATCTTGGGCTCTACCGCAACTCGCAACGCCATGCTGTACGCGGCGATTCAGGATCTTGAAGCCATCGAAAGCGGTCTGGTCGAGGCAGCGCGGTTCCCTAAGAGTTGGGTTACCCAAGAGCCAAGCCAGCGCTGGCTGAAGGTCCAGGCTGCCCCGTTGCCTGGCATGTTGGAGCCGAACGCTTTCCTTTACGCCAAGGTGGTGTGACATGGGTGCCAAGATCGAATACGTGGTGGTGGATGGCTGCATCCAAGATGGAGCCAAGATCGTCAAGAAAGGCGAAGTCTTCCTGACGTCTAGCAAGGAACTGCTGGAGCTGCTTATCGAGGAGGGGAAGATTGCTCCCCGCGGCAAGCTGCCAAGCAAGGACGAACAAGACGACGGTGACTGATTGTGGCCTTCCGTGACCAAGTGGCGTTCATGGACGCGGCGCTGTTGGAGGTTCTAGGTGACGAGGCAACTATCGAAGGGATAAGCGATCCGTTGCCTGGGTTCTTCTCCGCCCCGTGGATCCAGCCCAAGCTAGGTCAAATCAACACTGGGCTGCGCGAACCTGTTTTTGCGGTTCGCATCGCTCATGCCAATGGCGTAAAGGAGGGGATGCAACTGGTGGTTCAGCTTGCACCTGAGGACGGCGGCGGGCGTTACGTTATCGCTGGCAGGAAGCCTGATGGTACCGGCTGGATCAACCTGACATTACGTGAGGTGCGTTGATGAGCGTAGGCAGTTACCAGAAACAGTCGTCTAGTTCAGGTCTCATTACACTCCAGGCGAACGCGCAGCAGGCTTCAAACTTCGCAAAGTTTGCAGCTTTGATGCCGAAAGCCATCAAGGCGGCTGAACGACGGGCAATCAATAAGACCATTCGTTGGTTGCGCACGCATATTGCCAGATCGGTGAGCCAACAAGAGCGAATCGCCGTTACGGCGGTCCGTCAGCGCTTGAGAGCTTACCCAGTGGCCAGCAATGGCCAAGGAAAGCTCTGGTTCGGTTTGAATCCCATCGAAGCCAGTCGAGCGGGCCGCCCTCGACAATCTCGCACGGGTGTGTCCGTTGCCGGGCGTTCTTATCAGGGTGCCTTCTTCCGGACGGTGTATGGCAGCAAGCCGGATATCTGGATCCGTGCTGCCAGTAAGCACTTCAACGTTGATGATTATCCCACCAGCGAAGTCTCTGCTGGAGGCGGTGTGAGTTCAGGGTGGGTCGGTGAGAACGGCAGCCGATTTCCATTAGCTAAGGCGAAGATCTCGCTGGAAGAGGTGAAGCCGCATTTCGAGTCATGGACGAGAAAGGCGCATCAGCGGTTGCTTGTGGTGATGGAGCAGGAGCTGAACTTCGAGCTGTTGAAGTATCTACGGAGATTGGGCAATGGATGATGATCCAATACCTCTTGAGCAGTTATATGCCGCTATCGAGCAACATATCAAAGACGCCATTCCAGGGCTGGCCTACGTCGGTACCATGCCTGACGGGATTGAGGTCGTTCCACCTCCAGCCGTTGTACTGGAACTGGCCGGATTCGACCGTGTGGATACGGATCCGGGAACTGGCGAGACCGCCGTGGAGGCGCGCTTTGAGGCCCGTGCAATTGTCCCGGTAGAGGAGAAAAACTGCCTTCGCGTTGCTGCCTTCGTTGCCGCGCAGCTTGCGGTTCTACTTCGCGGGCAATCGTGGGGACTCCCTATCGGGTTTGCTGAATTTGTCCGTGCAGAGCGCGACTGGAGCCGTCCCGAGCTGGACGTCTTCGCGGTCTGGGTCGTCGAGTGGACTCAGGTCATCTATCTCGGGGAAGAGGAGTGGCCGTGGCCCACTGAGCTCGGCCCGGCCGCTGCAGGCAATACTGGAGATGGAGGACCGCTTTCCGAAGGTTATATAGAGATCGAGAGGGTTTCGGATGAGCTACCCGCTGGCTGAGCATGACCGAATGATCGCCGGCATGATTCGCAAATGCCGGGTCGTCGCGCTCGACCTGGCCGCCGATCCGCCGGTGTGCCGGGTTTCGGATGGTGAGTGGACAAGCGCCTGGGTGCGCTGGCACAGCCTGGGTGCCGCACCTGGTGCGCGGCACTGGCTTGCCCCTGGTATGCATGAGCAGGGGGTGTTGATCAGTACCAGCGGCGATGTAAGTCAGGGCACATTCCTGCCGGGGCTGTACAGCGGCCCTGCGCCTGCGCCGGATGACCGCGACCATGTCCAGCGCTGGCTGTTCGAGGACGGCGGGTCGCTGACCTATGACTGGCAGGCCAAGCGCTACAGCATCGAGCTGCCGGCCGGCCAAGTGGATATCAAGGTGGGCGGGTCGGTCGTTGCCGTAACGGAGTCGGCCATTGAAGCGATGGCGCCCATGCTGCGCTTCATTGGTCCGATGCTGATACAGGGCGCGTTGCGCGTAACGGGCGATATCTACGGTGACGCCCGAATCATCGACACGGCCGGCAACACCGCCAACCACAAGCACTGACTCACAGCGGGCGGGCGCTCATGCGCCGCCGCCCTGATAACTACCAGCCCGCCGCGCGCGGGCTTTTTCATGCCTGGAGGAAACCATGGCGACTAAAAAGGCCGCTGTCGCGGCCCAGGAGGCCCCTGTGGCCGACGAAACCCCTCAAGTGCTGTACCGAGACGCGGCGTTTCGCTCCCGCTCCATTTTCACCCTCAGCGGCGCCCAGTTCGATGTGGTCAATTTCGAGGTGCGAGTGCGGGCCTCGGACGACGAGGCGCTGGCCACCTTCGATGAGCACCCGGATTTCCAGCGCGTGCAGGAGTAACCCCCATGATCGGAATGGACCGCCACACCGGCGCCGTGCTGTCCGGGGTCGATCACTTGCGGCAGTCCATCGTGGACATTCTGACCACCCCGGTGGGGTCGCGGCTTATGCGCCCGGAATACGGCAGCAAGCTGCGCCGGTTTGTCGACCAGCCAGTTAACGCGGGCTGGAAAAGCGCGGTACAGGCTGAGGCCGCGCGGGCGCTGCAGCGCTGGGAGCCGCGTCTGGTCCTGCAGAGCGTGCAGGTGGTTTCCGCAGTGGGCGGCCAGATCGGCTTTCGCATTACCGGCACCTATTCCGAAGACAGCGTGAACCTTGAGGTAAGCATATGAGCACCATTGACCTGGCCAGCCTGCCGGCGCCTACGGTGATCGAGGAGCTGGACTTTGAAACCTTCTATCAGGAAGGCCTGACAGGCTTTCGCGCCCTGATGGGCAACAACTGGAACGCCGAGTTGCTATCTGATCCGGTGGTCAAGCTGCTGGAGCGTGCGGCCTATGAAAAGGTCATGACCCGCGCCCGTATCAACGACGCGGCCAAGTCGCAGTTCATTGCCTTTGCCCAGGGCGCCGACCTCGACCAGCTGGCTGCCAACTACAACGTCAAGCGCCTGGTGATCGTCGCGGAGGACCTGAGCGCGGTACCGCCGGTGGCCGAGCAGCTGGAAAGCGACGAATCACTGGCCGAGCGCACCTTGCTGGCCTTCGAGGGCATGGCGGTGGCTGGGCCGGCCGGCGCGTATGAGTTTCACGCCCGATCCGCTGATGGGCGGGTGGCCGATGTGAAGGCCAGCAGCCCGTCGCCGGCCACCGTGCTGGTCAGCGTCCTTAGCCGGGTGAATGGCGGGGTGGCTACCCAGGACTTGCTCAACAAGGTTGCCCGGGCGCTGACGCCTGAGAATATCCGGCCGGTGGGCGACCGGGTACTGGTGAAGTCGGCCGAGCTGGTCGACTACGAGATCGAGGCGGTGCTGTACATGTTTCCGGGTGCCGAGAACGAACTGGCCCTGGCGCAGGCCAAGACTTCCTTGGATACCTATATCAACGCGCAGCGCCGGCTGGGTCGAGACATTCGCCGCTCGGCCATCCATGCCGCGCTGCATGTGTCGCGCGTGCAGCGGGTGGAGCTGGTCAAGCCTGCGGCAGACTATGTGATTGAGGACCACCAGGCATCCAACTGCATCGGCTCCAGCGTCGTGATGGGTGGTACCGATGAGTGACACCAGTCTGCTGCCGATCAATCGCACCGGACTGGAGGATGCCCTGGCGCAGGTGGGGCTGGAGCCCGCCGACCTGGCCAACGTACTGCGCTCGATGAAACGGCCAGAAACCTGCCCGGCCGAGATGCTGCCGTGGCTGGCGATTGAGCGCAGCGTGGACCGCTGGGACCCCGCATGGTCCGAGGAAATCAAACGCAAGACGGTGCGTGACTCGTTCGAGGTACACCAGCGCAAAGGCACCATCGCCTCGCTGCGCCAGGTCATTTCGCCGTTTGCCGACATTATCGACATTGTCGAGTGGTTCGACCTGACCCCCATGGGGCCGCCCGGCACTTTCAGCCTGAGCCTGGCGCTGCTGAATACCGGCCTCAGTGACCGTGGGATTGCCGAGCTGGAGCGCATGATTCTGTCGACCAAGCCGGTTAGCCGGCACCTGGTCGGGTTAAGCATCACCTACAGCCCCAACGGCCAGTTCTACATGGGCGCGGCCGTGTCCTCGGGTGACGAAACCGAGATTCTTTCGGCCGATCTGCAGGCTGAGGCCTTTGCTGACCTGGAGCTGATGATGCTGGCCAATGACCTGCATTACTTCGCCAACCACCGAATGCCTGAATTACTGGAAAAGCCATGAGCGAACTATCCGACCGCCAAGCGGCCGCCATCGCCCTGATGGAAGGCGCCGCACAGACGGCCCATGACATTGTGCATGGCGCGGCTGACGCCACGGTGCAGACGGCTTCGGGGCCGTCGCCTACCTACCTGGCGCTGGCCAAGATGATCACCGACCTGACCGGCGGGTTGCTGCTCCCGCGCCGCAAGACCATTGCCGCTGCTGGCAGCGCTTTGGCGCTGGATGTGGCGTATACCGCCGGGGTGTCCTTTTTCGATGTGACGCTAGACCAGCCGCAGTGCGCGCTGACCTTCACCAATTCGGCAGTGCCACCGGGCTACACCTGGTCGTTCTCGGTGCGTCTGCAGCAGGGCACCGGAGCCAACCGAGTGACGTTCCCGAACAACGTCCGCTGGCCGGCCAACCGCCTGCCGGTGCTGTCGTTTGAAAAGGGCTCGGCTGACCTGCTGACGTTCCTGTGGGATGGGGTGCGCTGGTCCGGGTTCTATGACGGGGGGTGGCTCGATGTTTCTTAATCCGCTCAACAGCCGGCGGCCGGTCAGCCAGCGCACGGCGCTGGCCAATGCCATCAGCCTGATCGAGGGCCATCACCGCTTTCTGCGCAACAACACCGGCGACACAGTCGACGCGACGGTGCAGCACTATGTGCAGAACAACCAGGGCGTCCTCTCGAACAACCGGCATTTCATCGCCCATTCGCAGATGGAGTACCAGCCCAATGGCGACGGCACCACCGAGGGCCAGGCGCTGCATATTCTTGGCTATGCCCATGCCTACCTGGCTACCCAGGACCCGCGCTATCTGGAGGCCGCCATATGGCACTGGGAGGCCTACGAGCAGTATTTCTATGCGGGCCAGCCGATCCCTGACACGCCGCAGCGGCGTATCTGTAACTGGATCATCAATTCCAAGGAACCGGTGCTGGCCAACTGGCCGGTGGACCCCGTCGAGCCGACGCACAGCGGCTTCAAGGGCGTGCCGTTCGCCTTCACCAATGGCGCCCTGTCGATTCCGCACGGTGCGCCGCACTGGGGCGAGTACCTGGACAAAGCTACGTTTGCCTTTGACGGGGCGCTGGCCTGGGGGGCGATCAATGCCGGCGTGCGCGCGCTGCGTGAAGACGGCTCGACCGACTGGGACAAGGACGGCACGGTGTATGAGGTGGATTGGATCATTGCCCACACCGGCCAGAAAATCACCCTCGACGGCAGGGTGTTGTCAGAAGGGCACACCGGCGCCGATATTGGCCGGGTGCAACTCAAGGACACCACCCTCAACGAGACCCACCTGTTCAACTACGCCACCCGGCAACCGGTCGAGCATGGCGGCTACCTGATCCCGCGCAACGCGGTGCAGCACAATCGCCCGCTGCATGTACCGCTGCTGGGCGGCGTCAACCAGATGGGCAACGCTGCAGACGGCGAACTGTGGTACATGGACGCCTGTTATCTGCTGTGGCGTATCACTGGCGAGGAACGCTACAAGAAAGCCATGGATGCCTGCCTGTATACGGCGCATGAGTACACCCTGATTGACTCTACGGACCGGTTTTTCCGGCAGAGCACGGTGGCGGCCACGCCGTTTACAGATGGCATTTCCTACGAATTTGCCTACCCCAGCGAGGCAAAACGGGAGTACGGCCGCGACTCGCAGGGCTACATCACGCTGCAGACCGACATGGGCGCCCAGGTGTCGATTGAGCAACAATCGGTGTGGTTCCGTGTCGGCAAGGATTCCAAGGTGCGGACCAGCTTCGGCGGTGTCGACCAGGCAAACGGCGCGCTGACTGCCAAGGTCGAGGTCACGATTGCCCCGGAGAAGGTCGAGAACACCGGCACCCGTTACTGCTACATGCTGCCGGAATCGACCTCAAGCTGGCAGGTGCTGCAGCACGATATCCCGCTGTCGCAGTTCTACCGGGTGGCCAAGGATGATGGGTCCGAGTTCATCATGGCGGACCTGCGCGCGGTAGTGCACTCGGCCGACATTACGTCGCAAGAGCGGCATGTGCCGGTGATCTTTCCCGGTCGAGCGGGCAACGTGGTGCGCTCGTTCTTCCCGGGCGGCGGCAATGGCGGCTGGTATGTGATCGGCAATTACCTGCAGCCGAGCAAAAAGGCGCCGCTCAAAAGCATTACCTACCGGGCGGACGGCAATTTCAACGTCCGTATTCAGGACAAGGACGGCTGGCGGTGGTGGTGGATGCTGCCGGCCACGGATGGCGCGTTTTCCACTGTGCACATCCGCCCCCAAGACGGCACGCTGTCAGGCTACCAGCCCAACGCGGCCGGCCGGCCGAACCCGTCAGCGCCGAACTACGACGAGCTGGCGGAAATGGACATTCTGCTGGACAACGACGCCGACACGAACCTGACGTTTGAGTATTACTGCATCAACGAGCTGCCCGACCTGTACGACGGGGTCGACGGCTACACGATGCTGTACCGGCTGACCCTCAACGGTCGGCAGGCGTTTCGCGGCCTGGTGGGCGATTGCACGGTGGTTGGCTATCGCAACGACTCTTTGGCCTACAGCCCTGGGGTGATTCCGTTTTCCAATATCTACTCGGATGGCACCGAGCAGATTGGCGCGTGGCACGGGATGCCATACCCCGGGTATCAGTACCCGCTGATCTTCTGCCTGGACCCTGAGACGTACAGCGTCGAGCTGGGGAACATGATCGATTTCCTGTACGACTCGCAGCAGTGGTACCAGCAGAAATTCGGCGTCCTCGGGCCTGGCGCAGCGGCGTACATCTGGAACCGTTGGGATAACTACCGCTATGGCCCGGCCGACACCTGGACCCAGTATCACTGGGGCGATGGCAACGCCTGGGCCGGCTACCAGCCCAGGGCGATGATGGGCGCCTGCAGGGCGTGGTACGAGCTGGTGCACCGGGGCAAGCCCGTGCCGCCCAAGCTGGTCACCTACGCCGAGAACTGGCTGCGCTGGCTGGTGCAATTCGTCAAGGATTCCAAGGGGATCTTGCCGACCGACTTCCCGACCAACAGCGTGCCCAAGCCGGTGGAGGATGACTTTACCGGGCACATGACCGGGCTGTGGCTGGCCGGCGCCTGCCTGGCGGCGATGGCCGGCAGTCAGGTGGCTGACCTGGATGTGCTGATCGAGGCGTGCATGGACGAGCTGCAGGCGAACTACACGGTAACGCCCATTCCTGGTCATGCCATGAACGGCAGTTGGACCCCCGATCCGCGCCTGGGTACCGATAACGGCATGTTCTTTGGCTTCTGGGCCGGGGAAATCCTGCGCGGGCTGGGCCTGTACATCCAGTACCGGACCTTGGGCGTCGGGGCCAACATCTACGGCGGGCCAGTGCCCGCATAGCGCTTCACGGCCTGCCGCGAGGGCAGGCCCCTTACTTCAAGAGCGAACCAATGGCAGATACAGACGCGATTTACGTCGCCATGCTGACTGACGCGGGCGCGGCTGCGCTGGCGAAAGCCATCGCCACCAAGACCACCCTCAAGATCACCCGCATGGCGGTAGGGGATGGCAACGGCAGTACGCCGCTGCCATCCAAGCTGCAGAAGAAGCTGATTCACGAGGTGTTCCGGGTCAATCTCAACCGCCTTTCAGTGGAGAGCGGGAGGCCGGTGATTGTGGCCGAGGGCATCCTGCTGCCGGAGGTTGGCGGCTGGTGGGTGCGAGAGGTCGGCCTGTACGACGACACCGGCGTGCTGGTTGCGGTGGCCAGCTACCCGGCGACCTTCAAGCCGCTGCAGGAGCAAGGCAGCGGCCGCACTCAGGTGATCCGCCTGCTGATTCAGGTCAGCAGCACCGCCAACGTGCAGATCCTGCAGGACCCCAACACGGTTACGGCCACCCTGGCCGTGGTGCAGGAGGCCATCAGCCAAGGCGAGGCTGCCACGGCCCGTGCACTGGCCACCGAACGCACCATTTCGCTCAAGGGTGATGCCACCGGTGCGGCCAAGTTCAACGGTGCCGGTGACGCGGCGATCAATGTCACCTTGGCCAATTCGGGAGTGCAGGCTGGGATCTATTCCAAGGTGCGGGTCAGCGCCAAGGGTCTGGTACTGGAGGGGGCGGAGCTGACAGCCGCCGATATCCCCGGCCTGGACGCGGCCAAGATCATCACCGGCACCTTGAGCCGGCCGACCACAGGCAACGCCGGCAGCGCGACCAAGCTGCAGACGCCACGCTTGTTCACCTTTGAGGGAGATGTGGGCGGACAGGCCCAGTTCGATGGCGCCAAGGATGTGGCCATTTCCCTCACCCTGGGCAGCACTGGGGTGCAGGCCGGCACCTATTCCAAGGTGCGGGTCAGTGCCAAGGGCCTGGTGCTGGAGGGGGCGGCGCTGACGGCTGCTGATATACCCAGTCTGGACGCGGCCAAGATCACCACCGGCACCCTTAGCCGGCCGACCACGGGCAATGCCGGCAGCGCGAGCAGACTGCAGACGGGGCGCGCGCTGAGCTTCACCGGCGATGTAACCGGGCAGGGGGTGTTTGACGGCTCGCAGAACCTGTCGATTGGCCTGAGCCTGGCGGGCCTGGACGCGAGCAAGGTCAATAGCGGCATCCTGCCCATCATCCGGGGCGGTACCGGCGGAAACACGGCTGACAGTGCGCGAAACGCGCTCAACGCGGCGGTTCGCTCGCAGTTCTCAGGGGCGCAGAACGGGTTCTACTGGGACACCGACAACGGCTTTATGGCCCAGTGGGGGCGTGTGGGGATAGGTGATTTGCCCTCCCAGTTTTACGAGTACCAAGTCTGGTTCCACTCGGGTGGTTTTTCGTGGGCGCCGTTCATTGTCATTCCAGTGATTTACCACAACAGCAATCCAGGGGTGCCGGCGGCCACCCTGACCCCGGCAATCATGGAGGGCAAAACCACGGGGCAAAGTTTCAACATCATGATCGGTGAATGGGCGAACTCTCAGCAGGATTTCACGCTGTACTGGTTCGCCATTGGCTTCCGAGCGGGCTAACGCTCACCACATTTACAGCTGTTCAACTCGACCGCCCATTGGCGGTTTTTTCGTTTCTATGGGGACCATTTATGGCTAACTTTTTTCATGGCGTGACCACCTCGCTGGTCAATTTGGGTGGGCGCACCATCAGCGTGCCCTCGTCGTCGGTGATCGGCATTGTCGACATTTACACCCCTGGGGTGGGTTTGGCTGAGCCCAATACGCCGGTGATGGTCGTTAGCGACCGCGAGGCCGTGGCGGCGTTCGGGCCTAACTCGCCGCTGACCAAAGCCTGCCTGCAGATTCTCGACCAGGCCAAGGCCGTGATCATCGCCGTGGGTGTTACGTCTGCCGGCACCCCGGCCAGCATCACCAGCGCGGTGATCGGCGGTGTGGCGGCCGATGGCAAGCGCAGCGGCCTGCAGGCCTTGCTCGATGCCAAAAGCCTGTTCAACCAGCACCCACGCCTGCTGTTGGCTCCCAAGCACTCGGCCACCAAGGCGGTGGCCACCGCCATGGATACCTTGGCAGACAAGCTGGAAGCCTTAGGCCTGATCGACGGGCCGGGTACCACTGACGAGGCGGCCATTGCCTATGCCACCGGGTTTGGCAGCAAGCGGCTGTACATGGTCGACCCCGGCGTCAAAAAGTGGAGCGTTACCAGTAACGGCGACGAGGACCTGGCGGCGTCGCCAGTGGCGGCCGGCCTGTTCGCGCAGACCGATGCCAACATCGGTTTCTGGGCTTCGCCGTCCAACAAGGAAATCAAGAACATTACCGGCACCGTGCGGGCGGTCGAGTACCTGGACAACGACCCGACCTGCCGGGCCAACCTGCTCAACAACGCCAATATCACCACCATCATTCGCGACGGCGGCTATCGCCTGTGGGGCAACCGCACGCTGTCCAGCGATAGCAAGTGGGCGTTTGTCACGCGGGTGCGCACCGTGGACATGGTGATGGCGGCCGTGCGTGCAGGCATGAAATGGGCCGTCGACCTCGGGATCACCAAAAGCTATGTCAAGGATGTGACCGAAACGGTGCAGGCCTTCATGCGCGACCTCAAGGCCGCCGGGGCGGTGATCGACTTCGAAGTCTACGCCGACGCCGAGCGCAACACGGCCAGCCAGCTGGCCCAAGGCAAAATCATCTGGGTGATCCGCTTCACCGATGTGCCGCCTGCCGAGAACCCGATTTTTGAAATCGAGGTGACCGATGAATACCTGACCCAAGTTCTCGACGTAGCCTAAGGAGGCACGCAATGGCTGTTATTCCAGAAGTTCTTTTCAACATGAGTGCCTCGGTGGGCGGTGTCAGCCTGCAGGGCGATGTGCCATCGCTGACCCTGCCAAAGCTCACGATGAAGACCGACGAATATCGCGGCGGCGGCATGGACGCGCCGATTGAGATGGACATGGGCCTGGAGAAGCTGGAGGCCAGCTTTACCTCCAACGGCATGCGCCGGGAAACCCTCAAGTACTTCGGTGACTTTGACCTGTCCGGCTTCAACTGCGTGTTCCGGGGCAGTTTCAAAGGCCGTGGCGGGGCCACCAAGGCGGTGGTCGCCACCCTGCGCGGCGCGCTCAAGGAAGTCGATCCGGGGGATTGGAAGGTTGGCGAGAAGGCCGAAATGAAGCACAGCATTGCGGTGAGCTACTACAAGCTGGAGGTCGGCGGCCGCGTCATCTACGAAATCGACCCTGTGAACTGCATCCGCGTTATCGACGGTGTCGACCAACTGGCCAGCGTTCGCGCTGACCTCGCCATTTAAGGAGCCTGAGCATGTCCATTACCAACACTACCCCTACCTGGCTCAACATCGAGGGCGGTCACGCCGTGGTATCCCTGAGCGTGCCCTTGGACGTTTACGGCGAGGTGCGCCCGGCGCTGACCATGCGCTGCCCGACCGTGCGCGAAGACCTCATGGTGGGGCATCAGGCCGGGGACAACGACGAGCAGCGCGAATTGCTCATGCTGGGGTCGCTGTGCGAGCTGACCGAGGATCAGTTGACGGCCCTGCAGGTGCGCGACTACCGCCGCCTGCAGCGGGCCTACAAGGAACTGCTGGGCGATGACAGCGGCGAGAATCCGGCCTGGCTCAAGCTGACCCTGGAGCATGCGGTGGTGCGCCTGGTGGAGCCTATCGAGCGCGAAGGCGTGAAGGTCGACCGCCTGACCCTGCAATCGCCCTCGATCCGTCTGAGCCGCGAGGTGGAGGCCGAGGCCGGCGACGACAACAGCAAGCTGGAAATGCTGCTGTTCCAGCGCCTGACCGATACCACCCCGGCCGAGCTGCATTCGCTGACCATCCGCGATTACAACCGTGTGCGCGCGGCCTACTTTCGCCTGGTCCACCAAGACGGGGTTTAACACCCCCGGATTCCAAAAGTCGCTTGCCAAGCGCCTGGCGCGAGAACTGGGGTTCTCGGCCAGCGAGCTGGAGCAAATGCCATTCGCGCGCATGGTCTGGTGGCTCTCTGAGTGAGCCGCCAGGCTGTGCCTGCGTGGGAGTGAGAAACCATGGCCAACAACAAGTTTTCCATTGGCCTTGTGATCGGCGGGGTGGTCAGCGCAACGGTCGGCGCCGCGTTCAAAGACGTTGAGGGCCGCATAGGCAAACTCAAGAAGCGCGGCGAAGAGGCCAAGGTGCTGCAGGGCGTCATTGGCGAAACCATGCGCCTGCGCGATGAGTGGAAGAAAGCCAGCGAGGCGGGAGAAGCCAGCGCTCGCGGCTTGCGCAACCAGCTGGACCGCAACCTTGATGCATTGCGAAAACAAGGCGTTGAGGTCGGCCGGCTGGAGGATCACTACCGCACGCTGGGTCGCACGGCTCAAACCGCTGCCCGTCAGGCCAAGGGGCTGCAGCAGATCGAGGCGGGCAAAGCCGGCCTGCGGTCCACCGTTGTGCAGGCCACGGTGGGCACCGCGGCCTTGGCTGTGCCCACCAAGGTCAGTGCCGATTATCAGGCGATCGTGCGTGATATCGCGATCAAGGCAGGGGTGGCCAACAAGGGCGAGGAAGTCGAACTAAACCGGGGCATCATCACCACGGCCAAGGAGACGGGCCTGGCGCGCAACGAGGTTGCCGGTGTCCTCAACAACCTGGTGGGTGCCGGTATGGACCTGCAGGAGGCCGCGCGCTATTCCAGCGTGGCCGCCAAGTTTGTGGTGGGGCAGGGCGCGGACGGTACCGACACTGCCCGAATGATCAATGCCCTGGGGCAGAACGCCAAGATCACCGATCCTCAGGAGATGCAGCGGGCACTGGAGGCCATTGCCTACCAGGGGCAGGCCGGTAGTTTCGAGGCCAGCGACATGGCCAAGTGGTTCCCTGAGCTGCTGGCCGGTATGGCGAAGCAGGGTATCTACGGCATGGACGCCGTCACCCAGCTGGGCTCGATGCTGCAGGTGCAGATCAAATCCGCCGGCAGCGCCGACGAGGCGGCCAACAACCTCAAGAACTGGATGGAAAAGATCGGCTCTAGCGAGACGGTCAAGGCGTACAAGGACGCCGGTATCGACTACCAGAAGTCGCTCAACACTGGGCTGCAGAATGGCATGTCGACGCTGGAATCAAGCTTTGCGCTTGCCCAGCAGTACATCCAGAAGACCGACCCCAAAAAGGCCGCCGCCATGGCCGAGGCGGCGGCCAAAATCAATCAGGAGACGGACCCCGAGAAAGCCAAGCGCATGATGCAGGCGCTGGAGGAGTCCATGCGTACCGGCGACCTGTTCGCGGACATGCAGGTCAAATCCGCGCTCATGGCTTACATGCAAAACAAGGCGCTGTATGAGGACCTGAAAACCCAGTCTGCAGACGCGGCGGGCATTCTCGACCAGAACCTGGCCGAGCGCCGCGAAACGTCCTCGCAGAAGTGGAAAGAAACCGCCAACGCGATTGACGACGCGTTCCGTGCTATCGGTGACGGTCTGCGGCCGCTGACGGACGGTGCCGCCGACGCACTACGGACGACGGCCAACCGCATCGGCTGGATTGCTGAAAAAGTGCCTTCCTTGGCTCTTGGGGCTACAGCGCTGGCTGCAGGTGGTTTCGCCATCACCAAGGCCGTGGCAGCTATCCGGGTGGCCCGAGGCTTGTACAACGTCGCCAAAGGGGCTGCAGGTGCTGCCGGGGTGCAGCGCGTGTTCGTCACCAATCCCCAGGCAGGCGGCGGTAAGGGCAGCGGTCCGATTGAGAGTGGCGTGGGCGACACCGCACGGCGCAACCCAAGGCGCAGTCGGTGGGGCCGTGTCGGCGGCCTGGTTGGCCGCGCTGGACGCCTGGCTAGCCTTGGGAAGGGGGTTCCGGTGCTGGGTGCTGCGGTGGCAGCGCTGCAGATCAGCAACGCTGTGGCCAGCGATCAGCCGCCTGAGCAAAAGGCCGAAAGTGTCGGCGGAGCGGTAGGCGGATTGGCCGGAGGTATCGCCGGCGCGGCCACGGGCGCTGCCCTGGGCTCGATCATTCCGGTGGTCGGCACGGCCATTGGTGGCCTGGTGGGCGGCATCCTTGGGAGCCTTGGCGGTGAAGAACTGGGCGCCAAGGTCGGCAGTCTGTTTGCCAGCGAGCCGCAGCCTGACCCAGCGGTAGCGCAGGGGAAGCATAGAGCACCTGCGGCAGGTCGCGAAGGTGCGGCGGCACAGGCTGCGCCTGCTCTCTCTGAGTCACCTGTTACGCGTAACGACCCTGAGTCGCTGCGGGTGGTACCGGTGCCTGCCGAGCCGGTGGTTTCCTACGATCCGAAGGACCCCAATGCCAAGGACCCGTTCCGGGTGCCGGCGCTGACTGTCGACCAGGTACGGTTCCCTGGTGCACCGCTCATGCAGCTGCCGACCGATCCGGTCGTTACGCGTAACGATCCTGAGCCGCTGCGGGTCGTGCCGGCGCCTGCCGAGCCGGCGGTTTCCTACGACCCGAAAGATCCCGATTCCAAGGATCCGTTTTTGGTGCCGGCGCTGACCGCTGGCAAGGTGCGTTTCCCTGGCGCGCCGCTCACGCGGCCACCGGCCGGAGATTCGGCGGTCTTGCTGGGCAACCTGCAGCCGGCCGGCGCAGTCGGGCCTGGCCTGGCTCAGGCGGGCAAGATGCTGGGTGACTACCAGCGTGCAGCGGATAAGCCGGCGCCGGTCAAGGCTGAGCCGGCATCCCTCAAGCTCGACCAGCGGTTTGAGCTGAGCATGCCGGTGACGGTGAAAGGCGATGTGTCGGACCGCCAAGCGCTGGCCTATGAGCTGCGGCCTTATTTCATGCAAATGATCGAGGACGCGACCCGCGACCTTAACGCGCGTCAGCTGTACGACGCGCCGCACCTGTAGGGAGGATAAACGATGGCGTACATGGAGCTGCTGCAGGGCAGCCTAAAGTCGCTTGCTGCTGCAGGAGAGGCTGGCCGTCGCACGGTGGACGGCATGCTTGGCCCCATGAATGGGGCTGTTACTCAAATGAAAGGGGCGGTTTCCGAGCTGGAAACCCTGCCGGTGGTGGGGGAGCTGATCGGTGGCCAGCTGAACCGGGTCATGGGCGGCATTGCCCAGGCCCAGGCCAAGGTCGGCAAGGTGTTGGCCGTTTACAACCAGGCCAGCAACGCGGTCACGCAAGTGCAGGAACGGGTGGCCGAGTTTGGCGAGCAGGCAGACCGGGCAAAGAAGGCCATTTCTAACATCGCGGACAAGTACAACCAGGCCGGCGGCATCAGCGGCATGGTGTCCAATTTCTCGCTGTCGGAAATGTTCTCCAGCGCTTCGATCCGCCCCAAGGAAGACCCGCCCAAGGAAGCTATCAAGGCGTTTCCGCACTTGCTGATCCTGCAGCCTCTGAGCGTCAAGGCGGAGCCGTTCTACTTTAACCTGGACACGGCGGCCTTTGACGAGCTGCGGCGCAAAACCTCGTTCCGCTGGGCGGCTCAGGAGCGCCTTACCCGGCGCTCTGCGCAGCAGGCGGTAGGCATTGGTGATGAGCGCCTGACACTCAAGGGCGCAATTTTCCCCTCATTCCGGGGTGGCCTCGGCCAGCTCGACACCTTGCGCAGCATCGGTGGCCAGCTGCAGCCGCTGGGACTGACCACCGGCTATGGCCAGGTGCTGGGCAATTGGTGCCTGACCGATATCGAGGAAGAACAACCCACGCTGCTGCAGGGCGGAATCCCGCGCAAGCAGGCATTCACCTTGGAGTTCACGCGCTATGGCGATGATTTGTCGAACGTCTGACGGCGATGTGCTCGACGCTATCTGTTTCCACTATTACGGGCACCTGAGCGGCACGGTGGAGGCAGTGCTGGGTGCCAATCCGGGCCTTGCCGTCGAGCCGCAGCCCTACCGCGCCGGGGTGCTGATCACCCTTCCCGAACTGGCTAGAACTGACCAGCTGACCGTCCAGCTGTGGGATTAGCATCCCTCCTAACCGGAGCTTTCCATGAAACCACAATTTCGTATCGTCGCTGACGGTACCGATATCACGCGCCTTATCAATGACCGTCTGCTGATGCTGCGCACGCTCGACAAGCCCGGCATGGAGTCGGACGAGTTCGAGCTGCGCATCGATGACCGCGACCAGGCCGTGTCGCTGCCGTCGCGGGGCGCCAAGATCGAGGTGTTTTTAGGCTATGACGGCGCGCAGCTGACCCGTATCAACAGCTATACGGTCGATGAGGTTGAGCTTAGCGGGCCGCCGGATACGCTGGTCATCCGAGGCAAGGCCAGCGACATGCGCGGCAGTGGCAAGACCACCCGCAACGGTAGTTTCGAGGGCAAGACCTTGGCCGAGATTGTCGCCACGGTGGCCCGCCGCAATGGCTGGGTACCGGCCTGCGATGTGCAGACCGTTGTGCCACGAGCGGACCAGCTGGGCGAGTCGGACTACAACTTTATTACCCGTATTGCCCGGTTGCATGACTGTACCGCCAAGGTGGCCAACGGCAAGCTGCTGGTCCTCCAGCGGCAGGCGGGTGTCACGGCCAGCGGCAAAACGCTGCCGGCGATCACCATTCGCCGCTCGGACGTTAGTCGTTACTCGTTCCGCCTCGGGGACCGCTCGACCCACAAGAGCGTCAAGGCTACCCACCACAACGCAAAGACCGGCACCCTGGACGTTATCGAACTGAAAAACGACGACGCCCCGGACGGCCTGCCCCCGGTCCATACCGACCGCCATATCCACCCCAACAAGACCGCTGCCGAGCAGGCTGCCAAGGCGCGCCTGGCGGCGTTCAATCGCTCGACCGCCGGGGTGCGCCTGGAGATGCCGGGCCGTGTCGACCTGTTCGCAGAACGCCAGATCAACGCCCGGGGCTTCAAGGATGGCTTTGATGGCGAGTACCTGGTGGATTCCCTGGAGCAGGTGCTCACCCAGTCCGGCTGGTCAACCACCGTTGAATGCAACGGCGGCAAGAAGGGCAAGGCCAAGGCCGCTGGCAAGAACAAGAAAACCTCAACACCTCTCGAAGTCGTGCAGCTTTAACCGCACAGACAAACAGACCATCACTGGAGACTTAAATGGCTATCTCTGTACAACAGCTGCAACAGATCCTCCCCAACGCCGGCCGAAAAGCCGGCGTTTTTGTTCCCGGCCTCAACGCAACAATGGGCAAGTACTCGATCATCACCCCTCGGCGTATGGCTGCGTTCCTTGCGCAAGTCGGCCATGAGTCTGGCCAGCTTTTATATGTGCGGGAGCTCGGTAACGATGCCTACTTGGCCAAGTACGATACCGGGCGTCTGGCGCAGCGTCTCGGCAATACCCCGGAGGCTGACGGTGATGGTCAGCGGTACCGTGGCCGTGGGCTTATCCAGATCACCGGCCGCGACAACTACGAAGCCTGCAGCGAAGCGCTGTTCGGTGACAGTCGCTTGCTCAACACCCCCGACCTGCTCGAGCAGCCGGTCTACGCATCGCTGTCGGCCGGCTGGTACTGGCAGCGGGCGGGGCTCAATAGCCTCGCTGACAAGGTGCTGCAGGCCGATGACTCGGTGTTCGAGCTGATCACCCGCCGTATCAATGGTGGCCTGAATGGGTTGAAGGATCGCCAGGCGCTCTACAAGCGTGCGCTGGAGGTGCTGCAGTAATGCCGCTGAATTGGCGTATCGCACTTCTGGCAGTTGCGGTCGGGCTCTATGCCGGCGGGCGAGGGGCCTGGGTGTGGCAGGCCAGCGAGTACGGAAAGCAGCTGGCTGATCAGGCTGCAGGCTATGTCCAGCAGCTGGCTGATAAGGATCGGGCTTGCGGTCGTGAGCGTGAGGAAGCTGCAGCTGCAGCCCTGGAGCAGTTGGCTGAACAGAAAAGTCAGCGCAAAGACCTGGAGGATCGCCTGCAGGAGCAGGGCAAAACACATTGGAAGGAGATGAATGATGCACAACAGATTCAGGCTCGCCTGCGTGACAGGCTGGCTACTGCTGACTTGCGGCTGTCAGTCCTTGTCGACGCCGGAGCCTTTGCCGCTCCGGGTGGTGACGGTAGGGTGCGAGAAGCCGCCGGCACCGGAGGCGTGGTTCATGGAGCCGTTCGCGCCCGAGTTGACCCAGCGCATGCTCAACGAATTATCGGCATCACCGAGCGAGGCGACCGAGGACTGATCGCACTGAAGGCCTGCCAGGCCTACGTCCGCGAAGTTACCAAATGAAAAGAGGCGAGCCGGGTAGATGCGCCAACATCCAGCCCGGCCCGCCGAACCCGCAGACCCTTCCTGCAAGTCCAGCCGTGGCCTCTGCCTTGTGCACAAAGCGCGGCGAGCCTATCACCTGTTTATCCATACAGTAAAGACTTGCATACCTATGACCTCTCCTATCATTCCCTGGATGGGCGGCAAACGTCGCCTGGCCGACCGCTTGATCCCTCTTTTTCCCCCTCATGAATGCTATGTCGAAGTCTTCGCCGGCGGTGCCGCGTTGTTCTTCATGCGTCCCCAGCCTGCCCCGGTGGAGGTGTTGAATGATCTCAATGGTGACCTGGTCACCCTTTACCGTGTTGTGCAGAACCACCTGGAGGAGTTCGTGCGCCAGTTCAAATGGGCGCTCAGCTCTCGCCAGATCTTCGAGTGGCAGAAGATGACCCGCCCTGAAACCCTGACCGATATCCAGCGTGCGGCACGGTTCTTCTATCTGCAGCAACACGCGTTCGGTGGCAAGGTTACTGGGCAGACGTTCGGTACCGCGACCACGGGACCGACCATCAACCTATTGCGCATAGAGGAGAACTTATCCGTCGCGTGGCAGCGCCTCGCCGGTACCTATGTCGAGCACTTGTCCTGGCTGGACTGCGCTGAGCGCTATGATCGAGTGCACACGTTCTTCTACATGGATCCGCCGTACTGGAAGACCGCCGGCTATGGCTTGGATTTCCCGTTCGAGGAGTACGAGCGAATGGCCGACTTCATGCGGCGCTGCAAGGGCAGGGTGATGGTCAGCATCAACGATCACCCGGACATCCGGCGGGCCTTTGACGGCTTCCACTTTGAATGCCTTGATATCCGCTACAGCAATACAAATCAGCGGCAATGCAAGGCGGAGGTGACCGGCGAGCTAGTGATCATGAACTGGCAGCCGTTTTCGCTGGGCGGGTTGTTCTGACCATTTTGAGGCGTCAGTCTGGCAAGTCCCAGCATCAGCTTTAGCTTTTTGACGTGATAAGGACTGGCCACACGTCCCGATACAACGCTTTGGCGCTGAAGCTTTCACTGGGACACACGACGCAATTGTTGTTAAACCCGTGGTATAAGCGCAAGTGATATCAAACCGATTACACTCGGCTATCATCCACGCAAGGAGCAAGACCCGTGAGCCAATACGATCCTCAAGCCCATTACGATTTTCTCGACCCACAGGGCATCAAGGTGGGCGAGCTGCGCAAGGGCCGCTATTTCGAAGGCACTTGGGAGGTCGGGTTTATTGAAGGTGATGCGTTCCACTACAACGGCGATGTGGCCGGCAAGCTGGAAGGGCTAACCATCACCCGTAATGACCCGCCCGGCGAGCCGGTGACCCAGTGCACGTTGGTGCTGCAGGAGACCGTGCAGAGGTAACGGCCAGCTGTCCGGAACGGATTTTCCCTTAAATCGAGGCCCTGTAAGGTGCGGTACAGTCGGTTTCCGGCAGCGGCGACTCGTTCGAGATTGCCGCCGGGTCGCATGCGACACAGGGGGAGCGTGATTCGTAACGCCGGTGAGTTCATGCCCGGGCTGGTCTTGCCGCCGGAATACCACGTGGTGCTGCGCTAGCGCCTGTCAGAAATAGATATGGCCAACAGCGCGGCCAACTGCCTGATCGCCCAAGCGCGGGCCGAAGGCATGGTGGAAGCGTTGGAGGTGTTGAAAGCGCTGGAGGCCGCACAGATCGAGCCCTGTTTCTGCTGCTGGAGGCTGCAGCCAGGGCGCGGCTGCAGGAATTGGAGCGCGGCCAGTGGACGCTGAGCATTCCTGGGCGGCCCCACGGCGCGACTGATCCCGGTTCGCTTCAAGCGCGACACAGTGAAGATCTGGGCCAAGCTGGATACCCTGGTGAAGTTCGCCGAGGAAGCCGGTTTAGAGGGGCTTAGCGTCGAGGTCTAAGCGCGCCCGAGTGCCATTTCATTTTTTTGCCATGAAGAGAGGCGATCTGGATAGATAGGCCACCATCTTGGCTTTTGCCCAGATCTCTTTTTTATGGCTTCAGTCGGCTAGCTCTTCGAGTGTTTCCAGGTGCCGCTCTTCGGAGCTGGACTAAGGGGCACTGCTGGATCATTTTCCCACTGCTTTGCAAAGTCTTCGTTATTTCCTCGTGCTGCGTTTAATCGGTTGCGATGAATGGTGTGTGTGCAAGTTAGTTCATAAATTGCACTAGTGGTCCATTTGACCCCTTCTATGTTCTCGTAGATTATTTCAGTGTCTAATTCTATTGGGTTTCCACTCGTGAGTTGCGACAAGAAATTATTAAAGTGACCTCCGGTGATCGGGCAGTCCAGCTTGATTTCTCCAGATGCTTTTCCCATAAGAGGGAAGGCGAGGTGCGCGTGCGGAAGCTGTAACTTCAGTCCCTGGTGCTTCAGTATGCTCTTAAGGGTGATGTTAAAAGCTGCTTCGTCAACTTGATTGGATATGCTTAAATTTGCTTTCAATGTTATTGATTTTTCTCCGGTGGGAATAGGTGAGCTAAGCTCCAGAGAGTCGCTGTTAAGTTCGGCCATTAGGAAGGGACGGCGGCTCTCGCGACGGCTATTTGAGTCGGCCCAGAGTGTAATTGCGACAGCAAAAAGAGCTAGGCCCGAGAAAAGAGATGTTACAGCTCCAAAAATATCTCCAGTTGATCCTAGAGTGGAAATAAATTGCTGGCATTGGTCTTCTTTTAGTGATTCGCAGTTAAGCTTTGTGAGCAGTTGAGTCATGCTGGGTACGATGATCAGTGCAGCGCACCAGAGAATAATTGCGGTGAGTAAAACGGAAATTGTTGGTAGTTTTTTCATCGACTATTGCTCGGCTTTTCCATGCGTAAATAATTCCCAGAAGTATGAGTGGCTCCTGCTCATGTCGGAATTAGTTATGCCTTGGCTAGCTAGTGCCTGAATTGCTGTCTCGGAAGATTGCAAGTCTGCGGCTTTTCCCAAGAGTCGATCGGACTTTTCAGTAACTATAATGGTGGCATCAAGGGTGTCGCTCGGAAGAAGTCGGTGTGTCCATCCGGTATAATCTATAGCCCTCATTACAATTTTGTCGGCATCTGTAAATTTAACGCCGGTAACTGGGTCTAAGGCTCCCGAATGTATCATCATTCCCGCTAATGCCTTTGCTAAAAGGCCATTTTTCTTGGTTGTCTCGCCAAGTACCCCGAAGAAGAAGAACTCAGCCATATCGTCTCTAGCGGTGTCAGCGTGGAGAGATTCGAAATCTGTAACGATACGTGTGTTAGCTGCTTGAGCGTAGAACTGCCCGAATATCCTGTCTCGCCACCATAGTCTTACTTGATGGTCGTTGTAGAGGGGTCTTTCAAGCCATCCTGCCACTCCTAGAATCAAGGACCAAGATGGGACGAGTTCGGTTGTCAAAATTCCGAAGTTGGCTTTGCAATATTCCAGCGCTTTGACGTAAAGTTCTAGGGATGGTTGCCAATATTTAGTAATCAGCTTGCGATCGATTTTTAACAGATCCCCTTGGCGAACACCTGCTGCTGCAGATTTACCTTCGTGAATCCTGATTCGAAGCGAGCATAGCTTCAAAATTTCGATTGCATCTGGCTTGATAAAGCTAAAAATAGGGTTGTTGTTTAAGGCCGATTCCCACTCTTCTTTGAGCTTGAATCCGCTTGGGTAAAGCGCCGCGACCATAAGGTCGAAGGCATTTAGGCGAACGCCAGTGCGATTGAGTGTCTCGAAGATTCGTGCAAGTGCCTCAAGGCTAATTTCTTGCTGGAGCTCAATCGCCATAATTTTATAAACTTTGGTTTGGAGGCCGCCGATATGCGAGTCCCGTAGCGCCACGTAATCAAGCCTTGCATTTTCGTCATCCAAGCAGCCTGCCCATTTGAAGAAGCTATGGGAGTCCCACACCTCTCGCACAAGTGCAATCTTATTAGCTGCTCTTGACTCGGTGGTGGGGTATTGCTTATTGAATCTATCGCGCCGCTCCCAATGGATGTAGTCGTCGCCACCTTGTTCAAGTTCTTCAAAATTAATGTAGTAGCAAAAATCCGAGACGTCCATGATGGCATGATAAAGCGATGTGATTCTTTGCTGCCCATCGAGAATATAGGACTCCAGATCTGTAGGTGATACACTTGGGCCGCTCTCTATTTCTTTAGTGGCAAAGGGTTGAGGACCGCTTAATAGCAGAATCGATCCGATAGGCCACTGTTTAGCAACGCTGTCCAGTAACTCGACAACTTCGTTTGGCTTCCAGACAAACTCGCGCTGAAAGTCGGGAAGTGCAAGCCGACTTGTTCGGATTCGTTGCAATAACGTATCTATTGTGTAATCGACCGATTGGAAATCCATTTTTTTCCCGAGAGCTGGTGGTTGAGCGTTATGCGGTAGGTAGCATACGAGGCCTTGAGCTCGCCATCAACGTGCTATCTCTCCTCGGAAGGGGAGCCTTCAACGGGTATCAGTGAATGCCCTGATCTTTTCTAGCGTGTCCATGAAGAAGCCCAATCAACCCAGTGTATGGTGTCGCCGAGCGGCTGGGCGGCTGGGACCTCTGTCAAATGGGCTTATCCGATGATTGAGGGTTCAATCCATCATGGGTGCTGTCGCCGTTAGTTGCGGGTTCGATCACGTCCGAAGGCGTTCTACCGCAGTTGATATCGCCTCAGCATGGGTATCAAGTGTCGTTAACACGGCCATGACGTTTTCATGTATGTGGACTGATCCGCGATGGCTCACCCATAGCGAGAGCTCCTCCAGAGCTGCTCTGATGGCGACCTGGTTCAGATGCAACAGCTCAAGGGTGTCAGCTGTAGTTGAGGCTTGGTCATCCATGTGCGTGCTCCAGGTTGGAGAATCTTAGGGCAAATTTAGGACAATTCCGAGGTCATGTTAGGCCTATGCAGGCCATCCGCTAAAGACAGAATAGCCATTTATGCTGGCCTCCGGAGGCCTATTGAGATTCTCGGGCGGGTTCAAACCCCTATCCTTGGCAGGGGCAGACCATCCACCTAGGTGGAGTTGTTCAGGGGCCAATGAGTGGGGGGCAACAGGCGGAAAATCAATTCCGCAATGGAGCAGTGGGCCGACGAAAAATGCGGTTTCCAGCGAGTGCTATGGTGAAGGTTTGCGGAAATTGTATTGGTATAAGTTACTGATTTATAACGGAAAATTTGTAGACTTGAAAACCGGCGAACGTGAGAGCGTTCCCAGGGTTCGAATCCCTGGTTCCCCGCCAAACACGCATAAAAAAAGGGCTAGAGAAAATCTAGCCCTTTTTTTATGCGTGTTTTTTTCGCGATGGTAGCGAACATCGGGGCAGCGTTTATAGTTGAGGGTGACCAGCTGCATACTAATGCATGCTTGTGTGGCCAGCATTCTGCTCTGAAGCCAGATGCACACTTGAATTCGGATCTCCCCCCAGTCCTCTATCAGTGCTCAGCCGTGAGGCATAACTGTTATGCGCTGGCGGGAGCATTTTCCGTTAATTGTACCCGAGTCTACCAAGCAGCCTCCTCAGTAGCTTGATCGACCGCTGGCCCCGTAAAACATAGGAGCAATGGCAGAAGGCTTACCGCTCCAGCCGTTGGTGCCACAACCGACGCAATGTCGACTCAGGCATTTCAAGCTGCCTCGCAGCCTCACCTTGAGTAAGCCCTTTCCCTTTCAACTCCTGCACGGCCTGCCATTTCTCTCGCGCTGACAAAACGTTGAGCGGAACCTTGCAGTCAGGCTCTGTGGGCTGGTGAGCATCAGCCAATTCGAGGGTTTCGATCTCGGCCAGTGAGGCGAGAAGGACTTCCCGAGGCGTGCGATTACTGTCGCGAGAAACCGTCAGAACAACCAGGGTGGTAAGTTCAAGGTCAAGCGCTGCAGCCAATTTGTGGCTTACATCCAAGGTCACTGAGTGCTTCCCACTCTCTACCTTGCTGACGGTCGTTTGATCCAGTTGGGTAGCCATGGAGTGCTGCGTGAGGCCCTTAAGCTGACGCAGCATTTGGAGCACTGCCGCAAAGGATTGGCGGAGCGACATTACAAATCCCCAAAAGCCAAGAGGTATGCCGCGTTTGCTTGCCGCCAAACAAAGGAATATATTCATCATTTTGGCGGTAAGGCCTCTGGCCTGCAATTTATGGGAAATGAAATGCGAGGTTGTGCTTGATGGAAAGCCCACTCAACGATGGGCTGCTGGGGGAGGGTGGAATCGATCTAATCGGTTCCGAGCTGACTCTGGAGGGCGCGCTCCTCGCTGCTCGAGAACACTACAAGTGGATGCCTCTTTGCGTTGTCGAGGAGTGGGTGATCTTGGATGCGATCCTCACGGAAGATGAGCTGGCCAAGGTAGCTGCGGCTGGGTGCCAGCCCATGTTCCTATTTGCCCACAAGGTTGTTCACGATGAACAGCGGCGTTTCGAGCCGGGAGACTGGGTTAGGTCAACAATCGCTCAGACCTTCAAGGATGGATATCTCTTCGGGACGCGGAATACGGTCTACGTGCTTAAGGGCTCTGGGTATCGTAAGTCCTCCACCCTGCAAGGCATCTTCTCAATCTTCTAAGTGCCACGGCCTCAATCGTGACGACTCGACTGTTAAAGAGATCAAAATATGTTCCGTTCACACCAATCTGACATGGCCGGAATGCCCGGTATGTTCGGAGATGGGCTGATGCATTGGCATAGCGTATCCCGAGCTCTCGCTACCCACTGGTACCACGTTAGCGTTCAGCGTTTCCATGATGGTCAATTCAGGAATCATACGGAAATGCCCAACGATGAGGCCCAACTCGTTGAGCTGTTGTTAGCCCAAGATCAGAGCCTGGTTGTCCTGGAAGTCCAAGTGGTCACACCCGGCTGGATGAACAAAGGTGATGGCTGGAAGATGGAAAATCTGACGTCTCTTTCGATAGGGTTCAATCGAGTAGAGGTGCCCATCTGTGTTCTGGAGGTCGAGAGCGGAGAAGTATACGTCGACACTCATGAGTCGCTCGATGTGGGATCTCTGAAGGGATTGAAAGAGCTGTACCGGCGCAGCCCTGTAAAAGCTGCTTCAGCGGAGATGGCGGGGGCCTAATAATCATGACAGACATCAGCACGGTTTCAGTAGACTTCCATGTTAAGCGTTACTCTGACTTTGATTTGCTCAGAATTGCTCGAGCTGTCGGACAGGGATATGAGGATGAGATCACTGCATTCCTGGTGAATGTCCAGATTCAAGCATGCAGCGCTGTGGGCGTGGTTTTTGGACATGCGCGAAAAGGGCCATATGGGCGGTTTTCGGATGGGCATTTGATCCGGACTTCGGACATCCAGAAGGTAGAGAGGGAAGGGCGGTTTTGGGTTATTACTACCGTCAATTCGCGGTACGTGGTGGCTACCTTCAAGCGGGACGGTGGTCGCGGAAGTCTGCGTGAGTTCAAGCGCCTTATTGGTGGCGGATATGTCCCATCACCGAATCGCCTTCACTGATTTTAAACACTGGGCGCGCCGCCTTGCGGCCTGGCTGTCGTAAACCGAGCCTAGGCGTTCCGCCCAGTCTCGGCCCTGTCGGGCTGACATCCTTCGCGCCTTCGGCCATCCTGGCCTGCGCGCTCCGCTTGCTTGGGGCGAAATCCAGCCGCCGCAAGGTATCTGACCCATTCACAAAGGCATGAGCAGTTGGCTGCGGCCTGATGCATAATTGACTGCATGCGAGATATAAAAGGATATCTAGAGCATACTCTTAACTCCGCGCATCATTGTGTTTGGTGCTTGGCCCTTGGTAGGGTGGAATATTGTTCCGTGCGAAATATATTGACCTGCCAATGTCCAGGTGATTATACTGGCGCCATCTCGAAGTGGAGCGCTCACGGACACTGCGGCTTATGTGTAAGACCTCCGATCTCCACTGAGAAGCGCTATCGATGATATGGAATATCCAGAAGCGTGTGAAAAGCCCCTTAATTGGGGCTTTTTTTTGCCTGCAATTTGTGGGAAGAGCCATCCCTGCTATCTGCCACTCACTATATGATAGTCGCTTTGAAATTTTATTTATGAAATTTCAATTTTGTGCTCAAGGTTTGCCAAAACGAACCGTTTTGATAGGTAAGCGTTTTTAATTGAGTGCATCATGAATCATAGCAAATGCAAAACCACCGCTCGATTCGAGGCTACGTCGGCCTTTAATTTTCCAGACGCTGAGGAGAGCTACAAGACCTCCGTGAGCCTTACCAGCACCGGCCTAATTGATACGTGGTTTGATGGCTTTCGAACAACCTATACGCCCTACCAGGCCCATCAAATAGCTGCCGGCTTACTCAGGGCGGTCATGAATCTCCGTCTATCACTAACAAATGCCTACGACCGGAACTCCGTGAAAGTCTACGATACCATTGGTTTTTGGACTCAATTGATCATGCCGCATTTGACAACGCCTCAAGTTGGTGTTGATAAAATTCACTGCCAGGGAGATTGCGCAGATTTTTTGGCAACAGGATCGCTGAGAGATCCAGACCCAGTCGTCCATTTTGAAGACAAGACTCAGGCCATTTACGACCTTTCAATCAGGCCCTACAAGGATGCTATCATGCTGAAATTCGGATGGGTCGCCTGGATCTTTACCCCAAATGAAGCTGAATGGCTGTCCGATCAGCTATGGACTGCAGCGTTTTTGGCAGCAAAGCAGGCTTAGGTCTTGTATTAATTCCTTCATTGCTCATGCGTTTGAGCTTATGGCATCTTCATGCACTGTCGAGGTGGATAGCTAGGAGTTGTGTTGGCCATGTCGCGCCAAGGCCGCACGGTCGAACGAACTCTCAGCATAGGCTTAGGATGCGGTCTCCGAGCTTGTCATCGAAACCAATGGCTGGAGCGGCTTCGCTTTAGCGACCAAGTAGGCTCGATGACATGCATTGGGCGCTCTGTTCGGTTGCTGAGTGGCGAGGTAGAAGAAATTTTCCAGCGTTTTCCCGTAGTCGTGAGGTCGACTGGAAGTTGTAAGGCAAATTGTTTAAAGAATCCAAGGCCAGGTATACGCCGACCTTGGATTGTCTTTAATTATTGGTAGGGTGGTGGCCTGTGGAGAAATTATAATCTTGAAGCTGTTTTAGTCGGACATGCTTTTAACTTTTCTCTGTCGTATTTTTCTGCTGTTACGGTGATTAAGAAAGCTCGCGCAGCATCAAGTGTTTTTTCGTTTTCACTATGCTGAACCTTGTAGGCGGCTAGCGCAGTGGCGGCTGAGCTGAATATGCTGTAGGCATTTTTTGTTAATAAAAAATCAGTGATGCTTTTGTTGGTTTCTTGAAAGGTATTATACTCGCTCTCCAGCTTGATTTTTTGCGCGAGCTTTGTGGGGGTGTATTCCTCGTAGACTCTAGGGTATTCGGCTTTTCTTAGCATTTCCCTTGTGTGTCCGTACCCCGGGTCTTTTTGAATGTAAATGACTCTTTTGACTTTTGTCATTGCAAGCATGCCTGAGCACATTGCACAAGGTTCAAGCGTTGTGTAAACGCTATACTCATCCAGATACTTACCAACTTTTGGGCAATTTAGAAAGCTTTGCATTAGTCGGACTTCCCCATGCTGGGTTGAATCGTCTCGGCTTCTGATGGAGTTTCTTGCCCAAAATACGGGGTTATCTGACTTGTCTACAAGTATTGATCCAATATTGTGACCACGCCCTTCGGGGCCGGTTTGCCAGTCCTTCTCTACCATTGCCATAGCTAAAAGGGAAAATATCTCGTCCCGCTCACCCTGGGTAGAAGTTGTCGCGGTAGTTTTTAAATCGCAAGTTGGATGTCGCGTAGGTACCTCAGTATTTTTTCCATCAGTTGTAATTTCATCAGGGTTGGGCGGTCTTTTGTGCAAATCATTATTGAAGAATGTGACCATTTCAGGCGTGACAGGTACAAACAACTTGCCTGCGCCATTTCGTGCCTCATGAGGTTTAAGGTCTGGAGCGTAGGTGGTTACTCTAGAAGTAATAGTTCCCCAGTTATGAACCAAAATCCAATAGTCCATGAACTGAATGGCTGAGTCTGACTTAGATGCGCATTCTATGTCGTTCAATACGTAATCAAACCTAGCCGATTCAGCTAAGAGCATAGCAAATAGCCGGATAGCGTTATGGATGTCGTTGCTCTTTTCCGGTGTTTTGAACGCCTCCTCCAAATCTTGAGTTGTCGAAATTGAACTGATTGCATTCAATGCGTCCACGGCTGAGGACTCATTAATGGAGATTTTAGACCCTCCTTTGTAGTCGACAAAGTTGTATGAGTTTCTTTCGCATCTGAGCCCTTTGGGAATAGGGCCTTCCTTGCAAAGTGGCACTCCATTCAGATCTTTTATGTAGATTGTATTTCTTTGGAAAGTCAATGTGGCGGAATGATTATTTTCTGTCTGCACCCCGCAGTCACTGCTTATGGTCACGTTGTATCTATCTTTTTCATCAACTGTGGGTGTAGTATTTTCTCTTATTTTTTCGCGAATAAAGTCTGAGATCTCGGGGTAAGTATATCTTGTCGGCTCTCCCTGGATGAAAAAGGATAATTTACAATTTGCAGAAACGGCCTGGCTCAGAAACAATGAGACAGAAATAAATATTAGTCCGAATATTCTTTTCATCGTTTTCTCTTCAAGTTTATAGGCTGACCCTGATGATTTCCGTAACTCCGTTATTTGTAATGTATGGCTTATGTCATTTTTCTCCTGGGGGTAACTAATTAAGACCTTTGTTTTATGCAGAATAGCTTTTAAGTGGCCGTTTGCCAGTATACGAATGCCGTCGAGGGGCAGATTAGCTATGTTTTGTAAGACGGGGGCTCTCTAACCCTTGTAGAAGCTGGCTCTCCTGCGGCGGGTTACGTCTGGCCAAAAGATTTTGCTACAAAGGTTGAATGCCTCATGACTCCCCAAAAATACGACCTTCATCTCTTGGGTTGGCACAGCTTCCAGCAGCTGTGTGTGGCGGTTGCCTCAACCGAATTGGGCCAAACAGTCGAGACGTTCCTTGAGGGCAATGAAGGAGGTCGGGATGGTGGGTTCAAGGGGATGGCGCAGATTTTGTCGCAACTGCTACGCTTAGGGATCCAGATCCAGCCGTTGAATTCGCCGACGAGGCTCAGGCAATTTACGACCTGACGATCAGACCTTATGAGAACTCGATCATGCTTCAATTCGGCTGGGTATCGTGGATACTCAGTCCTTCTGAAGCGAAATGGTTTGGCGATCAGCTATGGACTGCGGCGTTTTTGGCAGCAAAATAAGCTAAAAGCGTGAGTTGATTTTTATTACCCATGCGATCCGGAGAGGGGCGAGCCCCTCCGGGACGCATTAGGTAGACGGCACGAACCTGTAATTACTGAGTTTAACCAACGCTCCTTACAGCTGGCCCCAGTACGCTGACACGTATGCCATCTCGGCATTAACCATCGAAAGAAGTTTTGGATCTGCGTGGCCTGGGCCGGCGAACAGCTTGCTATTTTTCACGTCCAGTATGGCCATGCAGCAGCCATCAGGAGCGTCTGGCCTTAGAGAGTGTTCCATCAGGGCGAGCACGACATCAATCCTCAACTTCTGCAATTTTTCGTCTTTGAGGTACAGCTTGACGAAGTGAGGCACCCCGTCGACCATCAGGCCAAGCTCTGGTTTAACCGAAATGTCGATGTCACCTATCTGATAGGTCACGGCATAAGGTGCGTGCCATTCGATCTGCTTTCGCCCCCACCATTTCTCGTAGCCTTTGATCGCTCGAGGATAATTGCTTAGCTTTTTCTGGTCGCTGATCCGAGTGAGGATCGACTTGAGCTCGCTTTTATCTCCTCCCTTCTCATGGACAGCAACAATGCCCTCTCGAAGAGCCTTGTAGAAATCAGTAACCGGGCTGTATGGCGGTCTGTTCTTGATCTCAGAAACCTTGTTGGCTTTTGGCGCTCCTGCTCTCGAAACGACCTCTACCACATCTCCCAATGTCAGCCTTGGCATAATTCCTCTCCCATGAAAAGGCGTTGATGCAGTCGAGCACCGCGCCTGAGCTTACGAATCTAAAACTTAGCTCAAATGGTGCTAAGCGAGGCCAGATTCGCTCGACCTGGATGTGATTGACGAGATCCATGGGTATCAGCTCATGTTGACTCTGGCTACTCACGTCTGGTGGGGGATGCAGCTGGGAGGGTATGAGAGCTCGCCCCCCCTACGGTTGTGAAAACCAGGTACAGCCATGAGCTTCTGTACAGTCCTATCCTTATCGACATTCCTCGCTCACTTGCCCCCTCCATCTGTCCGCCAAGTCATTCAGGCGTCAGTTGCATAGCTAGCCTGCAGTGACTTTGGGCATGTTCAACCCGGATCAGACGAAGAAAGCCAACGCAGCTGGTCTAGCGAGAGGAGATCTCAAATGTAGGATACGCACATGCCACCACCATCTGGTGCGTGGCCAGGTGGCGATGGCATGTACGTAATGCTCAAATTTGTTGGCTAGGACTTGTTAGCTGAAGATGCCTGGCAGCAAGGTAACACCGATCACAGTGGCAGCGCCGCCAATGCGAGTCGAGATCTGAGCCAAGGGCATCAGTTGCATACGGTTGCAGGTCGACATGATAGCTACGTTTCCGTACCGCCCAACCCACTGAGACATCACCGGGGCGCATCATCTGCATGGCTCAGGAGGTGGTTCATATAATTAAAGGCAAAATACGCCCCTGTAATTAATTTATTGGAAAGTTGGCGGTTGCTAGGTTTTTTATATTAAAAAATAGCGGAATCCGTTGTTTTTCAGCTACTATAAAATGCTTATAAGTTTTTTATTATTATGCTTTTTATCGCGATCATTGCATCGAATTAGTGTATGTGCAGAGCCAATGGGTTTGTATGTGCTTGACATGGCCGCTAATTATTCTGGTGACGTCCAGACTCCGAACGCCACCGTTGGATGAGGCTTGAGCTGGTTCAGTTGCCCGTGTGGCTTGTGTGAGCTTTCCTATCCTGGCTGCGAGTTTTTATCCATTGCGTAAAGACCCTGGCAGCTCTAGCCTTCATCGATCCAATAAGCCTTTGGCGATCATAACAAGAGAGGGTTTCGATGAAGTACGCAGACAAGAAAATCGCCGTGGTTACAGGCGGTGCGATGGGTATCGGTGCTGAAGCTGCCGTTTCACTGGCGAAGGACGGGCACCATGTCGTCATTTGTGACATCAACGTCGACGCGGCTGAGCAATTTTCGCGACAGCTCCGTGCGGAGGGTTTCACAGCTGACGCGTGCCAGGTAGATGTAGCCTCGGTGGAGTCTGTAAGGGATGCATTTTCTTGGATCGATAGCGAGTTCGGCAGATGCGATGTGCTGGTGAATTCCGCAGGCATCGCCAAGACTATGCCGTTCCTAGAGTTTGATCTAGACGTTTTCAATAAGACCATGCACATCAACGTCACTGGCACGTTCATGTGCTGCCAGCTCGCCGCTCAAATCATGCGGAAAAACGGGTTCGGCAGAATCATCAACATCGCGTCGGTCGCTGGTATGCGTGCCGTGGGCAAGGGTCGAACCGCTTACGGTACCTCTAAAGGTGCAGTCATTGCGTTGACCCGGCAGATGGCTGTGGAACTCAGCGAATATGGGATCACTGCTAACGCTATAGCGCCGGGCCCGGTCGATACCCCGATGACCAAGGAGTTGCACAGCGACACCTTCCGCCAGGCTTATAGCAATGCTATTCCGGCTAAGCGCTACGGAACGACTCAAGAAATTGCCGGCGCAGTTAGCTATCTGGCATCTGACGTAGCTGCTTACGTGAATGGTGTTGTTCTGCCTGTGGATGGCGGGTTCCTGGCCTGGGGCGCAGGCGACCTGTAATCGGCACTATTGCAAGCGCCCAAGCGGGCGCTTGTCTAGCTTTGCGCCATCTCTTTTTTTATCCACTTTTCCAAATCTGTTGTATCGGGGCGTAGCCTTGCATTGGGTGAAACCCACAGAACCAATTTTGATGCCCCTTGCACAAAGCCAAATGGAGCCACCAAGGCACCACTCTCAAGCTCTGCTTCCACTAACATGCGCGGCACACAGGCGAATCCCAAGCCGAGCTTGGCTGCCTGAATGAGTAAGTAGAAGTGCTCGAAATACTCCATCTCAAGCAGCTCACCAGGTTCGTGCTCAATAGACGCGTACCAATCCTTCCATGCGTGGGGCCGCGTTTTCGTGGTCAGCAAGCGTTCTTTGGTTAAGTCGCTCACCTCCGTGACGCCGGACGCAGTTAGATAGGCAGGCGAACAGATCGCACCTACCCATTCACTGGTTAGGGGTATCGGATCGATGCCAAGAGGTGGTTCGATGCTGTCCAAGCGTATCGCCACGCTGACGCCTTCGTGGGCGAAATCAATGGGGCCGTGACCCGTCTTCAAGCCTAATTCCATGGTGGGGAAGCTGCTGTGGAGCTTGGCGAGTCGAGGTAGCAGCCAATGCATCATGATCGAGGCGGAGCAGGAGAGTTCGAGCGGGCGAGGGCGAACCTCATCAATGCTCTCTTGTATCAAGGCAAAAGCCCTGGCCAAGCCCGAGGCGAGGCGTGATCCCTCTGGGGTGAGCTTGGTGCCATGTGCATTTCGGGTGAGCAGAATTACACCTAGGGCGTCTTCCAGGCTTCGGACATGACGGCTGATAGCTCCGTGAGTCACGCACAGAGCATCCGCTGCATCGCTGAACGATCCTTTGCGCGCGATCATTTCAAACGCTCGTAGGGCATTGAGCGAAGGCCTGACTGGCGACGTCATATACGCACCTCCTTAAGACCGAAGCCTCGGCCATAGCTAGGATTCTAGTGTGAGTTTTTCTCACTCTCGAAGGAAATCATATCGGTTGGATTGATACAGGGTCAATGTATATTGATTTGAAACTGTCTTGGGCATTTCGGGCAGATTCACAATAACAAATAGATTTGAGGCACCCATCATGGTCGATCACAAGGCCGGGCGAGAGGAATTTACTGCCCGATTTTTTGTAGAGAGCAGCTACCCAATTGAACGGGTTAGCGAGGTAATCGCAGGAGAGCAATCCAGCGGTACCTTCCTCTCACTTCCTGGCGAATCGGCGGAGCTTAAAGAACGCTCTCGTGCTCGTGTCGTAGCTATTGAGCCGCTGCCGTCCGTTTCCAGCCCTTCTCTGCACAGCGACTACCTGGCTCGCCACAATCCCTCTGAGACCTACCATCGAGGTGAGGTCACTATCGCGTTCCCTACAGCCAATATCGGAACGAATATCCCTGCGTTGCTCACCACCATTGCCGGCAATCTCTTTGAGATCGGCGAGGTGAGCGGGCTGAGGGTGCTAGATCTGGAGCTTCCCGAGCGGTTTGCATCGGGATTCATTGGCCCTCAATTCGGAATTGAGGGCACCAGGGCGCTAGCCGGTGTTCATGACCGACCGATCATTGGAACCATCGTCAAGCCGAGTATCGGCCTTACTCCCGAGCAGACAGCTTCTGTGGTCGATGAGCTCTGCGCCGGAGGTATCGATTTCATCAAGGATGATGAGTTGCTCATCGATCCTACCTACGCTTCGTTCGATGCCCGTCTCGGTGCTGTGATGCCTGTGCTTCACAAGCATGCAGATCGCCTCGGACGCATGCCCATGTACGCTATCAACATCTCGGGCAGCATCGACGAGATGATGCGCCGCCAAGATGCAGTGCTTGAGGCGGGTGGTACCTGCGTGATGCTTTGCCTGAATTGGGTTGGGCATTCGGCGGTAGAGCACATTCGAAAGCATGCCCAGTTGCCTATTCATGGTCATCGTAATGGCTGGGGAGCTCTGACTCGTTATCCCCAGTTAGGTTTCTCATTCGAGGTGTATCAGAAGATCTGGCGGCTGGCCGGGATCGACCATCTGCATGTGAATGGTATTCAGGGCAAGTTCTACGAGGCGGACGACTCCGTAATCTCCTCTGCCAAGAGCTGCCTTGCTCCATTTGCCGGCATGCGCCCCTTGATGCCTGTCTTCTCCTCCGGACAATGGGCGGGCCAGGCGCCTGAGCTTTTCAACAGGCTTCAATCTGTTGACCTGATGCACCTCGCTGGCGGCGGCATCATCGGTCATCCGATGGGTATCGAAGCAGGCGTGCAAAGCATGCGTGAGGGCTGGGAAGCTGCTGTACAGCATATGCCTCTTGAGCGTTACGCAGAGGGTAGGCCAGCCCTGTCAGCGGCCCTCCAGAAGTTTGGAGGCAAATAAGTCATGACCTCCCATCACGTTACCAAGCTGCCGTTGGTCTTTTATGGTGATGACTTCACTGGCTCGACCGATGCTCTAGAGGTTCTGACGGCTGCTGGACTTAAATGTGCCCTGTTCCTCGCTCCTCCGACCCCAGAACGCCTGGCGGAGCTCGGTGAATTTGACGCCATCGGCATCGCTGGTGATAGCCGTGCTTTGTCCAATGGCGAGATGGATGCGGTGTTGCCCGGGATTTTTGAGGGCATCAAACGTCTATCGCCAGCGTTGATTCACTACAAGGTTTGCTCGACTTTTGACAGTGCCGACTCCGTGGGCAGCATTGGGCACGTCATTGAGCTGGCATCTCGCATCTATGATGTCAAAGGGATTCCGATCATTGCAGGCAATCCCGCATTGGGCCGTTACTGCGTTTTCGGCAACCTCTATGCCTTGTCCAAGACAGATCACAAGGTTCACAGGATTGACCGGCACCCTATTATGAGTGCCCACCCGATTACCCCGATGCATGAAGCGGACTTGAGTATCCATATCGGCAAGCAAAAGAACTTGTCGATTGGCAAAGTGGATATTCGCCAGCTCGAAAAGAGTGCAGAGCTCAGCCGATTAGTCGACGCGATGTCACAGCAGCACGATGCAGTGCTGTTTGATGGTACCGACGACTCTCATATGACCACCGCTGGCCAAGTATTGACCGAGCTTTCATCAGGCGCAGCTCCAGTTTTCGTCGTCGGTTCTTCCGGCGTGGAGTACGGCCTAACACAATATTGGCGTACCGCTGGGGTGTTTCCGCCACGAGCGTCGCTGGCCGTACCTCTGAAACCTGCAGACCAGGTACTGGTTATCTCAGGCAGTGCTTCGCCGTTGAGTCAGGCCCAGATTGAAACGGCAATCGATTACGGGTTTGTGGAGCTTGAAGTCGATGCTGCCGCTTTGATTACTGAGTCCCGAAAAAGCGCCGCAATACGAGATGTGGTGATGGCCGCTGTATCCCACCTCGAAGAGGGGCGGTCGGTGTTGATTCACACTGCCAAAGGCCCTGGCGACTCTCGGATCGAGCAGATGATCGAGGCAATGCTGCAAAAAGGCCTGCCTAGGGATGAGGCGAGGGTTCAGGGAGGGAAGCAGCTAGCGATGGAGGTAGGCCAGGTTGCACTTGAAATTCTCAAGGCATTCCCGTTGAAACGATTAGTGGTGTCCGGTGGCGACACATCGAGCCAAGTGACCAAAGTGCTTGCTCCCGACGCTCTGGTTATCAAGTCTGATATTTCTCCTGGCGCTCCTCTGTGCCAAATGCACTCTCGCGAGCCGTACCTGAAGGATGTGGAGATTGCTCTAAAAGGTGGGCAGATGGGAGATCGTGATTATTTCGTCAAAGCACTCAGAGGCCTTGAATAATCTCTGAGGGTTTTTCAGCAAGAAAATACTTGCATATCTACAATAACAAAAGGTGAAACCATGCATACCTCTATATCGAGCCCTGTCGAAAGTGACCTCGATCACATGGATCATGACGAGAAAAAATCCATGAAGAATGTTGTGGCCGGAAGCCTGTTCGGAACAGCATTAGAAACCTACGATCTCTACCTCTATGGCACTGCTGCTGCCCTTATTTTTGGGCCTCTGTTTTTCCCAGGGACTGACGAGACAGTATCCCGGCTGGCCTCTCTCGCGTCATTCGCAATTTCTTTCGTGGCGCGTCCACTAGGGTCGCTTGTACTTGGTCATTTCGGGGACAGGATTGGCCGTAAAAAGCTGCTGTATCTCACTCTCATCATTATGGGCTTGAGCACGGTAGGTATTGGTCTTTTGCCTACCTATGCCAGCATTGGCATTTGGGCACCTATCATGCTCTGCGTGCTCCGCTTCATCCAGGGCTTCGCTTTTGCGGGTGAGTACAGTGGCGCTGTGCTGATGCTCTTAGAGCATGCCCCAAGAAGAAGGAGGGGATTCTATGCGGCGATAAATAACATTGGCCCTGTCTTTGGTTTCATCGCATCCGCTGGCATGCTTTTGATCGTCAGTGCCTTGCTTTCTAAAGAGGATTTCACTGCTTGGGGATGGCGAATTCCTTTCATCGCCAGCCTTGCGCTGCTGATAGTAGGGGTGTTTGTCCGCTCCAAAGTCCCTGAGTCTCCAGTGTTTGAAAAAACTGCTGAGAAGAGGGCTGCAACCCCAGGCGACTCGCAATCTCCAGCGCTCCGCTTGTTCACTCGCTATCCTAAGCAACTAATGTTGGTTGCAGGCGCTAACATCTGCCACTTCTCGACCTTCTACCTCTTCACTGTATTTGCCTTGAGCTATGGCCAGCGAGAGCTAGGCCTGTCCAATGCCTTCGTGTTGTCAGTCGCAATGGTTGCAATCTCTACTCACCTGGTAGTCGTACCCTTTGCAGGGGCGCTGGCAGATCGTATTGGCCGCCGTACCATGATGCTGATTGGTTTTGTCGTGACTGCACTTGCAGCCTTTCCTTTCTGGCACCTCTTTTCAACCGGTGAGTTCTGGCCGATGGTCGCTGGATCCTGCATGTTCATGACTGGATATGGCTTGGTATACGGTGCAGTGCCATCGTTCACTGGCGAAGCTTTCGGGCCTAGCGCTCGCTTCACAGGTTTCGCAATGTCTACTAACGTTGGTGGAATAGTAGGTGGTGGTACTGCTCCAATTGTAGGGGCATTCCTCCTCAGCCATTACGGTACGCCTTACGCGATCTCGATGCTCACGATAGCTCTCGCGGCGTTCTCTGGACTCTGTGTATACCTGTCTGCTGAGACAAAAGACGTGGACATCGTCGACGAGTGACCCTGGCATTTGCGTGCCTCCCCGGGGGCACGCAGTCTCGGCTGTAAACCCCACCTTGTATTGCTAAGTGCTCAGCCAGCAATAACTTTTCGAACTTACTCAGTGAGAAGAGGGAATCCTCGTCCCTGGAAGGTATCGGTATGACTATTCGTAGAACAAAAATTGTTGCAACTCTAGGCCCTGCTAGTAATTCACCACAAGTTATTGAAGAACTAATCTTGGCCGGGTTAGATGTGGCACGTTTGAATTTTTCTCATGGCACTCCAAGTGAGCACATTGCTCGCGCTCGCTTGATTCGTGAGATCGCTGCCAAACACGGTAGGCATGTGGCTTTGTTGGGCGATTTGCAGGGCCCTAAAATTCGTATTGCGAAATTCACTAACAAACGGATCGAGTTGAAGGTTGGCGATACCTTCTCCTTCTCCACGAGTCATCCTCTCACATCAGGCAATGAGCAGGTTGTGGGAATTGATTACCCCGACCTGGTCAAGGATTGTGGTGTCGGCGACGAGCTCCTGCTTGATGATGGGCGAGTGGTTATGCGTGTTGAATCGACTACGCCCGAAGCCTTACATTGCATCGTCACTGTGGGCGGGCCTCTGTCAGATCACAAGGGGATCAACCGCAAGGGGGGCGGGCTCACTGCTCCTGCCCTTACCGAAAAAGACAAAGCTGATATCAAACTCGCTGCGGAAATGGATCTCGACTACTTGGCCGTTTCATTCCCTCGGGATGCCAAGGACATGGAGTACGCCCGCAAGCTGCGTGATGAGTCAGGAGGGACAGCCTGGCTGGTGTCGAAGATCGAACGAGCCGAGGCTGTTGCCGATGATCAGACGCTCGATGAGCTGATCGCAGCTAGCGATGCGGTAATGGTCGCTCGGGGAGATCTTGGTGTGGAGATTGGAGATGCGGAGCTAATCGCTATCCAAAAGAAGATCATTCTGCATGCCCGGCGTAACAATAAAGCGGTGATCGTTGCGACCCAGATGATGGAATCGATGATCTCCAGTCCGATGCCTACCCGCGCTGAAGTGTCAGATGTGGCCAATGCGGTACTCGACAACACTGACGCCGTAATGCTGTCCGCTGAAAGCGCTGCCGGGGCATACCCCATCGAGGCTGTACGTGCCATGGCTCGTATTTGCAGCGGTGCTGAAAAACATCCGACCAATCTAAAGTCTAGTCATCGATTGCATACGACCTTTGGGCGTTGTGACGAAAGCATTGCGCTGGCCGCGCTCTACACAGCGAACCACTTCCCTGGTGTTAAGGCAATCATCTCGCTCACAGAGAGTGGCTTCACACCTTTGATTATGTCTCGGCTTCGTTCTCATGTGCCGATCTATGCGCTTTCGCCTCATCGCGCTACCCGGGCTCGCTCCTCGCTATTCCGTGGTGTTTATCCAATAGCGTTTGATCCTGCCTCACTGCCCTCTGAGACAGTAAGCGAGGCCGCCATCGGCGAATTGTTGAAGCGTGATTTGGTACAGCCTGGAGACTGGATCATTCTCACTAAGGGTGACAGTTACAATGTGGTGGGTGGTACGAACGGCATGAAAATCCTCCAAGTCTAACTCTCAGTTAATTGAAATAATTCTAGAGGCGGATGCATCAGCTTTGATGCATATAAGGATCTGCCTCTAATCCTTGTTGGATATATACGGCGGCGCCACGCAATCGGTACTCACCTAGGTGTAGCTCCGGGGTATGGTCGCTATTGTCAGGGAGTTTCCAAATGGTTGTTCAACAGAAAATTTTTGAGTCTGGTTTGGATCAAGATTTGAAGCCTGATGACTGGCCGCGCGATTTTGATATTCGAGCTGAGTTTGCCGAACAACAAGAGTTGCTGGGCGCTAATTATCAATATGCTGGATGTGCATCGCAATTGGAGGAAAGTAGTGATGAGTGAGTTCACTCGCATCAAGAAGGTCTTCGCTCGCGAGATCTTGGACTCTCGAGGCAACCCTACCGTAGAGGCTGTGGTTACTTTAGGTTGTGGAGTAACAGGTGAGGCAAGCGTACCGTCAGGCGCTTCCACCGGCTCCCGTGAAGCCCTTGAATTGCGTGATGGCTCATGGCGTTACAAGGGAAAAGGAGTAATGCGTGCCGTCGAAAATGTGAATGTCGCGATCCACGAGCGCATTCTAGGCCTGGACGCACTGGATCAGCGAGTAGTTGATCAAGCAATGATCTCTCTTGATGGTACGGACTCGAAATCTATTCTTGGTGCTAACGCAATTCTCGCTGTTTCTTTGGCCACTGCTAAAGCTGCCGCAGCATCCCAGGGTATTCCATTGTACGAACACCTTGCGAAACTTTTTAGTGCGAACCCAACTTACTCTATGCCTGTGCCGATGATGAATATCCTCAACGGCGGTGAGCATGCGGATAATAATATCGATATCCAAGAGTTCATGATTCAGCCAATTTCAGCTCCGAATTTTAGGGAGGGTTTGCGAATTGGCGCTGAAATATTTCATACCTTGAAGGCCGTGCTTTCAGAGCGTGGTCTAAGTACCTCTGTTGGTGATGAGGGTGGCTTCGCACCCTCCTTGGCCTCGAATGAAGAAGCGCTAGTTGTTATTGCCGAAGCTGTTAGTCGCGCCGGCTACGAGTTAGGGCGAGACGTAACGTTAGCATTAGATTGCGCGGCCTCCGAGTTTTACAAGGACGGTAAATACAAGTTGGCAGGTGAGGGGAGGTCTCTGACTTCCGAGCAGTTTGTTGACTATCTGGCTGATCTCTGTAGCAAATATCCGATTGCTTCTATCGAAGATGGTCTGGATGAGAGTGATTGGGGTGGGTGGGCATACTTAACCGCTCAATTGGGTCAGAAAGTTCAACTGGTGGGGGATGATCTTTTCGTCACTAATCCAGCAATTCTGCGCAAGGGTATTGAACAAGGAGTTGCTAATTCGATTTTGATTAAACTTAATCAGATCGGAACTTTAAGTGAGACGTTTGATGCCATACGTATGGCGCAAGAGGCTGGTTATGCTGCAGTGATTTCCCATCGATCCGGGGAAACAGAGGATACCACGATTGCTGATTTGGCCGTAGCGACTAACGCCGGGCAGATCAAAACCGGCTCGCTGTGTCGTTCAGATCGTGTTGGGAAGTACAACCGTTTGCTTCGTATTGAAGAGGCTCTTGAAGGCCAAGCGACCTAAGGTGCTGAGACGATCCTCGTAGATGCCGACTGACCATTGCGCGCACGGTCTAGCTCTAAGTAGATGTATGAGTCGTGCGCGCCAGGAATATCATTCAGAGGTTCTCATATGACAACCTGCACTCTAATTGTTTTGGATGGAATTGGACTGAGGTCTCAGCAGGAAGCCAATGCAGTAGCTGCTGCCAACACTCCGACCCTGGACTACCTTTTCGAAAATTACCCTTACAGTGAGATTGCGACGTCCGGTATGGCTGTAGGGCTTCCTGATGGTCAAATGGGAAATTCCGAGGTCGGTCATATGAACCTCGGAGCGGGCCGGATCGTTTATCAAAATTTTTCGCGGATCAACAAAAGTATCGAAGATGGCTCATTCTATGAGAACGATGCTTTTCTAGAGGTTTTGAAACGTACAAGGCAACGAGGTGGTTCAATTCATCTGCTTGGCTTATTGTCACCTGGCGGTGTTCATAGTCACTTGGATCATTTTGTTGCAGCAGCCAGTTTGGTTGCGGCGAATGGTATCGAACAGTGCTATGTTCATGCGTTCCTTGATGGGCGAGATACCCCACCCAAAAGCGCTTCAGAATCTATTTCTGCCCTTGAGCTTGAATTGGCCAACAATGGCGGAGGTAGGATCGCGTCGTTAGTAGGGCGTTACTATGCGATGGATCGCGATAACCGCTGGAGTCGGGTAGAGGCGGCCTACAGGTTAATTGTTCAAGGGCAAAGCAAGTTTCACTATGAAACTGCGCTGGAGGCTCTTCAAGAAGCCTATGCACGTGGCGAAAGCGATGAGTTTGTCCAGGCAACATCGATTGGCAGCCCTGTTATAATTAGTGGAAACGATGCAGTCATACTATTAAATTTTAGGCCTGACCGATCTCGTCAAATGTGTAAAGCGCTCACTGACTATAATTTTTCTGAGTTCAAGAGACCTTTTGTCATAGGCAAAGAGCAGATGCTCACTATGACGCGCTACGCAGAAGAATTTGATGTATTGTGTGCTTTTCCGCCAGAGCCTATTAGGAATAGTCTGGGTGAGTACATGGCCCGGCTGGGAAGGTCTCAACTTAGAATTGCCGAAACAGAAAAGTATGCCCACGTTACGTTTTTCTTTAATGGGGGGCAGGAAGAGCCATTCTCATTGGAAAAAAGGATTCTTGTTAAATCTCCGCTGGTGGAGTCCTACGATCTTCAGCCCGAGATGAGTGCCTTTGAATTGACGGATAATTTAGTCGCAGAAATCTTAAGCGCCAATCATGACTTGATTGTATGTAATTATGCAAATGGGGACATGGTTGGTCATAGTGGTGTTTTTGAAGCTGCTGTAAAAGCTGTGGAGGCCGTCGATCAATGCCTGCGGCGTGTTGTAGACGCAGTGCTTGTGTCGGGTGGCAATTGCCTGATAACTGCAGATCACGGCAACGTTGAGCAGATGTGGGATCCGGAGTCTGGACAAGTTCATACTGCCCATACTCTTAATGCCGTACCTCTCATCTACATTTCCGGTGGGAAGAAATTCGGCCTAAGTAATGGGCGGCTGTGTGATATCGCTCCAACCATTCTAGATATCCTAGATCTTCCGCAGCCCAAAGAGATGACCGGTGTTTCGTTATTGAAGTCCAGGTTCAATAATATTTAGGTTGTCTGTGTTCGAGTTGTTAAGGCTTGGTGTATAAAGCTCCCAAGCCTATAGCTCAAGTCACCACTTAGGACTAACAGCCGGTAGCGAGTTCGGTCAGAGGTAGCAGGCTCGGAGACACATTAGCTAGGGTGAGGCATGGCGTTCGTCAATCACGGAGCTGTTGGCGAATGCTTCCGCTATAAACTCCATGAATACCAGCGCTCTTTTAGGCATTAGCCGATCCGCAATGTAAACAAACTGGATAGGTACGGGAGGCGGATAAAACTCCTGAAGTATCAGTTTAAGATTTCCATTGCTCAAGCCCGCCTCGTATAGCCATTCGGGCCCTTGTGCTATCCCCACACCCGCATTGACCAACTCTCGGGTAGCTTCTGGAGAGTTTACTCTGAGCTTTCCGGTGACAGGTATGTCCACATTACGAAAACGCCATGTGGCCCCGGTGCTTAACAATGTATAAATTATACAGTCATGATTTTCGAGATCTTCTGGCGTCGAAGGGGTGCCACGCTTGGCCAAATAATCTGAACTAGCGACGCATACGCGCTTGAATGAACCTAATTGTTTAGTTCTAAGTGTCTTGTCATCGAAGTGACCGATCCGCAGTGCTAGGTCAGCACCCTCATCTACAAGGTTTACGAAGCGATCATTAATCTGCAGGTCTAGGGTCATTTCCGGATAAAGGCTTAGAAATCTGGGTATTTCAGGAACGATAAAGGTATGTGCCAGAGCAGTAGGGCAGGCCACCCTCAGCAACCCAGAAGGCGTAACGTCGTTCTTCAGTGCTGATTCCGATTCAGCTACTGCATCGAGAATTCGGCGTGCATCCGCGTAGTACCGCTCTCCTTCAGACGTGAGTGACAGCTTCCTGGTAGACCTGTGAAGCAATCGAGTTTTCAGATGATCTTCCAAGGCGGCTACATAGCGGCTTACGTTCGGTTGGCCAAGGCCTAAATCTCGACCTGCCGACGAGAAGCTACCCGTTTCCACAGTGCGTACAAAGCATGTCATCAGTAGCAGACGATCCACGTTCCATTCTCCGATTTATGCCTGGAGGGCATGAATGCTATTCAATTTCGCCATCTTATCAATTATTCGGCATAGGTACATAGTACACCTAACCGGGGCATGAAGGCCCCGCACACCAGGAGAATTTCCAATGGCAAGATTGCAAGGCAAACGCGCACTGATCACCGGTGGCACCAGCGGAATTGGTCTCGAAGCCGCTAAACATTTTCTGAATGAGGGGGCCAGAGTTGTCGTTACAGGCGTGAACCCAGATTCAATCGCTAAAGCTAAGAATCAGCTAGGGAGCGAGGTACTTGTGCTCCAGGCGGACTCCGCTGACGTGGAAGCCCAGAAAATACTCGCTCTCGACATCCGTGATCATTTTGGACAGCTTGATATCGCTTTCCTCAATGCTGGTGTTTCTGTATGGATGCCTATGGAAGCGTGGACTGAAGAGATGTTTGATCGGTCTTTTGACATCAATGTCAAAGGGCCTTACTTCCTGATCCAGGCACTCCTGCCGGTGTTCGCAAATCCGGCTTCCGTAGTATTGAATACTTCTGTGAGTGTTCATGTGGGTGATGCCAACTCTTCGGTTTACGCGGCGACCAAAGCAGCGCTGCTGAATATGTCGAAAACACTTTCAACAGAGCTGCTTGATCGCGGTGTTCGTCTGAATGCTGTGAGTCCTGGCCCTGTGGATACACCACTTTATGACAAGCTCGGTATTCCAGTTGAGTACAGGGAGCAGGTAAACGCTGAAATCGTTTCTTCCATTCCCGCAGGTCGTTTCGGCACACCAGAAGAGATCGCCAAAGCGGTAGTGTACCTAGCATCTGATGAGTCCAAATGGACGATTGGGTCTGAAATCATCGTGGACGGCGGACGTCGACTGTAAAAGTCCCTTACTTATCACTTCAGCGCGTGGGCGGGGCGGTGTAGGGCTTAGTAGGCCTAGATGTACTCGCTGTCTCGCCCTCCTTTCAATATAGGCCTAAGAAATGCCCAATAACCTCAAGCTCGTGAGCCATGGATTGTGTCCGTTTGTCCAGCGTGTCGCCATTGCGTTGCTCGAGAAAAATATTGCCTTCGAGCGTGAAACCATCGATTTGGCTAACAAGCCAGAATGGTTCCTCGCAATCTCGCCGTCCGGCAAGGTACCGCTATTGATCGTAGGTGAGGAGGAGGAAAGTCAAACTGTTTTATTTGAAAGCTTTCCGATATGTGAATTTATTGAAGACGAGTATCGCCAGGTACCATTACACCCGACTGTGCCTTTGAAGCGAGCTAAACATCGAGCATGGATGGAGTTTTCCACAGCCGCAATGGGGGATGCTTGGGGAATGATCAACTCTCCCGATAAAGAGGGTTTCGTTCATAAGGCATTCGAACTTCGTGGAAAACTAATGAAGCTTGATTCTGCCTTGGTCGCTGGGCCGTACTTTGAAGGGGCTGAATTCAGTATGGTCGATGTTGTTATGGCACCGATTTTCAGGTTTTTTGAAGTGCTTAACTCCCCAGCCCAGAATGTCGTGCTGGATGGGCTCCCTCGAGTTGAAGCCTGGAAGCAATCGCTAATGACTCGACCAAGCGTGCGTCAGGCTGTATCAGCGGACTATTCCGAAAATTTAAGAAAATTCTTGATTGATAAAAGTACTTACGTGGTCAGTGATTGCCCCGTTTAGGTCATTTTCTTGAAAGGCGTTGCCTTGTCAGGTCAATTTTGCAAATGGTGCGCCGAGAGCATTTTCGAGTTCTTCTATGGAAAACAACTCTTTCCGATTTGCCTGCAACGGATGTGGGGTCTGCTGTAAAGGACGGCTGATTCCACTTACGCTGTATGAAACGAGGCAGTGGCTAAACAGAGGGCATGAGGTAGCAATTCTGCTTGAGGCATTTGACGAGCTTCATTGGAGTTCAAGTCCGGAGGAGTTTGCTCATGCCAAAGGCCGAGCCGTGGAGGTCACCAGTGGTCATGCCTCAATCTATGTCATTGCAGTATTCGCGGGCAATGCCCTAAATGGCTGTCAGAACCTGGGTGATAACAACCTTTGCGGCATCTATGACGAGCGTCCGTTGGTATGTCGAATCTATCCTGCGGAAATAAATCCGTTCATCCCACTGAATCCTGCGAGCAAAATCTGTCCGCCTGAGGTATGGGATGAAGGTGAAGTATTATTTACTGACCGTATCATTGACCCCGTTCTGGCGAAACAGATTGAGTGATCTCGAAAAGCAGATAGAGACGATGCTCGGGCTAAAATCGCTGTCTGTGAAATCTTAGGGCTAAATGTTGCTGCGTGGAAAGGCAATGCATTTACTGTGTACCTGCTTGATCGAGAACAGCTACTCGATGCTTTTGTTTTTTACGACGCACTCATGAGAGCTAGCCAAATTCGAACGGATTGGAAAGTCCGGGTCGACATTCCAGTTCTGCGGCAGAGACTTAAACAGGCTGGTGTGGCATTGGATGGCCAAGAGGGAGGTGACTATATATTTCATCCGCTTTAGTGCTTTGGGGGCGTCAACGTCATTGTAATATCAGAATGATTTCCATGTTCTAGAACTAGGGGCTAATGATTTTGGATTCGTTGGCCATTCGAATGCTAATTTGAGGGAACTCAGAACAAGTTGCCCATCAGCCGGAAATGGACGGCTTGGGGATGCCGAGAAGCCCGATTTTCAGCCGCTGATTATTGGAAAACCAAGGCGCAAACTTAATTTTTTGCCCTCACGGACGCACCTCTCCCGCAGCAGGCAATAATTGCCGGCGCACCATCCACAGATTAGACAGCGCAAATAGCGTGGTCAGTTGCGCCATGTTCTTGGCCAAGCCACGAAAGCGAGTCTTCACATAACCGAGCTGGCGTTTGATCACCCGGGACGGGTGCTCCACTTTCGCACCCTTTGTCTCGCAGGTACGCGTTGATGGTTTCCAGAATACCCGCCGCCAACGGGTGCTTCTGGGATAGCACACCTGACTCTGCTAAATGGGCTGTTGCTGCCAAGCCTGCGGCGTCATCCCAACGGATCTCATAAACGTCCGACAGAAGTGCGGCTGGTCGTAGAAGCCGCATTCCAGAGCGATCTCGGCGAGCATCATCGTCGACGCCTGCAGCAAGTCCTTACTCTTCCTGAGCCGCTGCTCCCGCAACCACTGCTGCGCAGAGATCTGTGTGGATTCCTTGAACATTCGCGAAAAATGGCTGCGCGACTGCCCGCATGCTGCAGCAAGCGCGGTGACCGATATGCCGGTATCCAGATGATCCAACATCATCTGCTTGGCCGTTGTGACCTGCCAGGGTTTGAGCCGCCCAGTCGACTGAATCCCGACGGTGGCTATAACGATGCCTTTAGTACTGTGCATGGGATCAATTCATCCTGAAAAATCTGTAGATGGCTTGATCCGGGCAGCACGATTCGCTGAAGCCTCGTCTGGCGCTTCAGAACACTCCGTAACGATTGGTAGCCCGGATCAGCTCATCCAGCCCCGCTTGTTGATCAGGAACCAACTTTGGGGCTGATCAGGCATCAGACCGATGCGGGCACGGGGGCCAGGGTTGGGCCGTGCTGAACGCGCTCTGGCGCTTTGTGCACCATGGTGTAGGCGTAGTCGACGCCCATGCCGTAGGCACCCGAATGCTCTTTGACCAGTTCCATGACCGCATCGTAGGTGTCGCGGTTTTTCCAGTCGCGCTGCCACTCCAGTAGCACCTGCTGCCAGGTAACTGGTACCACGCCCGCCTGGATCATGCGCTGCATGGCGTAGTCGTGAGCCTCCTTGGTCGTGCCCCCGGAAGCGTCGGCAACCATATAGATCTCATAGCCTGCATCGTGCATGGCGGATAGCGCGAAGGTGGTGTTGCAGACTTCAGTCCACAGGCCCGAAACGATGATCTTGTTTCGACCATTCTTCTTCAGCGCGTCACGTACCTTCTGGTCGTCCCAGGAGTTCATGGACGTGCGTTCGAGCAGCGGAGCGTCAGGGAAGACCGCGAGCAGCTCGGGGTAGGTATGCCCGGAGAAGCTCTCGGTTTCGACTGTGGTGAAGATGGTGGGAACATTAAAGATCCTGGCTGCTTTGGCCAGGCCCACGGTGTTGTTCTTCAGCGTCTGCCGGTCAATGCTCTGCACGCCAAAAGCCATTTGCGGTTGCTGATCGATGAAGATCAGTTGGCTGTTGAGCGGGGTCAGTACTTCAGTGTATGGCTTGCTCATTGTTCTTCCCTTTTGCTGAACGGTGGCGAGAGTTTTTCGGCGGGTTGTCGCCGAGTGCCAGCACAAGATAGCGAAACACACAGCGAAATGGTGACGCACATTTGCGCTCTTGCAGGCGCATTAATGCACCATGGATGACGTCCAATCCGGTGCTAGGATCTCGGCCAGTCGGATCACGTCGATCCATTTTTCGCCAAGGAGAATCCAATGGCTGCTTCACGACCTTTTAACGACGACACCGCCTACTGGGGCGTTTCATGGGAAGAGGGCTACGGCTATCCGCAAGCGCGGCGAGTTGGGAACGAGATCTTCATCTCGGGGCAGTTCAACCATGACGAAGAGGGCAACCTGGTAGCGCCGGCGCCACTGGATGCTGACGGTCGTCCGAGCGATTTCTCGTCAATGGGCGAACAGATGCGGGTTTCTTACGACAACATTGCCAAGCTGTTGGCCTTGTATGGCGCTACGATGCAGGATGTCGTTGAGGAGACGCTGTATGTGTTGGACATGGACGCAGCCTTTGCCGTAGTCGGCAAGGTGCGCAAGGCGGCCTATGGCACCGAGCGACCGCAGGCGGCCAGTAATATCATCGGTGTATCGCGGCTTGCACAGCGCCCCCAGCTGATCGAGATCGTGTGTCGTGCTGTGATCGGCGCCCAAGCCAAATGAACGGGCCTCCGATTTCAACTAGGAAGCAGGGATGGCCTGCTGACCTTCGACCAGAGGTTTGAGGTCGGCCACGGCAGCCGCGCAGAACGTCATGAATGCTTTTACCCGCCAGGACTTTCTTATGTCCTGGTGGGTGAGCAGCCATAACTCATCCTGAAGCTCCTGCACCACTGGGCCTGCTCGAACCAAACCTGGGGTGATGTCGCCCAGCATGCAGGGGAGGAAACCAAAACCGAGGCCCGCCGCAATAGCGGCACTTGCTGCCGCCACGGAATCAGTGCGGTAAGCAATATGCTCCGAGGGCACTCGACATTCGACGTAGCTCGTTGCCTTCAAACCGCACAGGCCTCCCGAGTAGGATACCCATGCCTGACCCTCAGCGAAGGGATCGGTAATCGCCGCCTGCTTGACGCTGCCATATGCCGCCCACGCGATGTTGGCGAGCTTGCGGCCCACGAGGGTGTCCGTTGGTTTTTTGGTCGCGCGTACCGCAATATCCGACTCGTCCCTTGCCAAACTCAACGTCTGGTTGCCGACCAACACCTCGATGGAAATCCCCTCATTGAGGGCTTTGAAGTCCGCGATGATCGGCGTGAGAAAGTACAGCAGCAGCGAGTCGCTGGTAGTGATTCGCAGCTTTCCCAGGGGGCCTTGGCCGGCGCGGGACACCCTGCGGGTGACACTGACGATGTCCAGCTCAACGCGCTCGGCCAGTGCACGCAGCTCGACGCCTTCGGCGGTCAGCAGATACCCCGCCTTGCGATGATCGAAAAGCGCGACCCCAAGCGTCTTCTCAACTTGCGCGACCCGGCGCGAGACGGTGGACACATTGATGCCGAGCTTCTTGGCTGTGGCGGAGCGGTTGCTACAGTCACTTAGCGTTTTAATGATCCGCAAGTCGTCCCAGGAAAGTTGGCTGACAGCTTCGCCGACATCCCACTTCGGGCCGTTGGCATTCGCAGGGATGGACTGGGCACTTCCAGGTGACGGCTTCACGACAATCATTCCAGGTGGGGAGGGCTGATGATACGAGAAGGAGCTTGGCCAACCAAGGTGGGGTTAGAAGGCGTGCCTGGTTAATGGGCAGAAGAATGCCGGCTGCTAGGCGGGCAAGCACTTTCACGCGGGGATAGCTCGAGTCACTCGATCCAACGATTTATGAAGCCTCACCCGACTGCTTGTCTGCCGGAGCTCCATGAAGAGACCTCAGTTTCGGTGTCGACCTGCACTCAAACTGAACGGCGAGATCAGCGTAAGGGTCGGAACGATAACTGTCACGAAAAAGGATGTTAACGATGAAAGCGATGACTCGACTGTTCACAGGCTTCGCCATGGTCGCCGCAATGGCAAGCACTGCAGCATGGGCGGATCAGCCTGGAGCAGATTGGAAAGTAACCAAGGATCAGGCCGAAGCTACCTTAAAGGGCGCCGGCTACACGCAGATTACCAAGATCGAGGCCGATGATGGTCATTGGGAGGGCGAAGGTATGAAAGCTGACGGCAAGCAGTACGAGTTCCAGGTCGATCCGCACGACGGCAAGATCACCAAGGACGAGCTGGATAACTAATCAGGGCGGGTGTTGCTCTCTGATCGGCCCGCGCTTTGTGCGCGGGCTTTTTTTCGCCTATCAATTGGGAAAACTGTACTGTTCCCTTAGCCGGTCATTCCGTCATTCCTTGAATGGTGGCTTCGAAGATATTGGGGAAGCCAGGGTTATCCCTCTCCCTGGCCATTTGCTCAGCGGTTGTCTTCCGTCATTCCGCTGTCTTCGTCCTGAATCGCTTGCGACTCATCTTCCATACTTTCCTCCCGGTCAGATTTAATGCCGGTGGAATGGCCTCCTTGGCCACCCCGTTGGGTTGCACCACCGGCACGCTGAGGATCATCTTCCTGAAGGTTACTGCCGCTGCCATGCCCAGTTTGCTGATTCTCAGGTCTCCCTCCGGACATTTGATCACCTTTCTGGCCGGCTTCAGACGCCCGTTGTGCATCATTGGCAAAACTGCCAGGGTTGTTTTGAGCGGTGCCGCCTTGCTGACCAGCCTTGTCTTGATCGTTAGCCATGATCTCGCACCTCGTGTGTTCACACAGAGAGCCTGTGTTTTCTTCGGATGCCGGGAGAGTGTGGGATGCTCCCCTTACTTTCGTGCTAGCTGACCGGGGGCGCGAAAGATCGTAAAACGCAACGTATCGTGTGATAAAGATCGTTGCGATGGTATAGGTAGGTGTGGCGATCTGAGCGCGGCTAATTTACTTCCAACAGGGGCAGACGCTGCCGGATGTCGGCGATGAGCCGTCTGCCTTCTGCCTGCATCAGATCGCCATAATTGGCAATTGCGCCACACCTTCGGCACGTGAGGATGGCCTTTTTGTTCAACTTTATTGGTGTCACAAGGTCTTGCCCACCGCATTTGAGACATCTCAGCGTGCCGCTCACAGCTTTCCTCTCCATGGATGTTGATGAGTACCCTTCCGTTGCCGTGCTGTTCGTGAAACACGGTGCGGTAAATGGAGTGGCGCGGTGTGCTGAGCGTTCACTTTGACATGAGGCTAGCTTGCCCAGCCCGCTGCTGGATGATGGCAACTACTGACAAGGGCAGTCGGGAATCCAAGTTGTGGGATGCGCCGGGATAATTTGGATAAGGCAAGCGGAGCGCGCCGGCCCAAGGATGGGCCAGCGCGTGAGGATGTAAGCCCGAAAGGACTGTAGCCTGGCTTTGCCAGGGTGCGGTTTACGATAGCCGTCCCAAGAGGGGTACGTCAGGGGCATAACTACATGCAACTGTCCCACGTGCTATTGGCTGGAACGGCTGTTCGCTTTCTCAGATGTCGACGTGGCGGGCCGATGCAGATGAGCACCTGTTGGATCGGTGATCTGAATAACGTTGCCGTGTTGCCAAGCATCCGCCTTGGGATCAGCCGCAGGGATTTGAATGTCAGCCCGCTGAGCTTTGATTTTTGCCGCATCTACCCTCAGACGGCGATTGCGCTGCTCGACCATCGCCGGGTCAGCCTGGCCATCCATTGTGAACCCCATCATCAACTGCGGAACGCCCACAGGAAGAGCTTTATCCTGGTCGGTGTGCCACGTGTGCCATATCTTCCCGTAGGTATGGGCAAGCCGCTCCATCAGCGCATGTTCAGCAGTCGCGGGGATGCCTGGTGCAACCAACTGACCGGACGAGACTTCATAGCCGTGGCTGTGCCACATCGCCTTCTCGTTGGCCGGCAGACCAGCAAACAGCTTTTCGTCGATGATGTACTCGACACCCATGATCTTCGCTTCCCTGGTATTACCGTCGAAGATGACGCACTGGATGACATCCTCATTCAGGATGGAGCAGTAGTGATGCGCTTCCATCTGCACATCAGGATGTCCGTTGTAAAAGTGGAAGCCATCCAGATAGGCGTTGATGGCCTCAATGGGCGGCTTCGCCTGCAAGGTCGCGGCGCCGGCTTCCAGCAACTGAGTCTTTGCGGATTCGGGCCTGCCAGGCGTCTCCACAGGCGACTTCGTCTCAGGAGCAGAGCAAGCCCAAAGAAGACTACAGGCCAGGGGAAGGGCTACGAATTTGATGAGTTGTGGCATGAGAGTGGCTCTAGCTAGTGTCCTCAAGGGACAGCCTGGGCCTGTTGAACGGACAACTCAGAAGACAAACGGCCGAATTCTAGGCAAAAGAAAGCCCGCTGCTAGGCGGGCTAATGGGAGCTTCTATCACACGGGGGGATAGGACGAGTGTTGCCTAGGTGTCGTGAAAATGGGGTGAAAGAAAAGTCCCTCCAATGTCATGCAGGGTTCTCCAACGCTGGGCCAGCCTATGCGCGTGATCTGCGACGGAGATATGCGACGGTTCACGTCATTGAATCTTGTGGTCAAATGGCAAGCGGAGCGCGCCGGCCCAATGGGACAAAGGCGTGAGGAAAGCCCTGATTATTCAGGGCTTTTTGCGATTCTTAACCGATGCACGTTCCCCTCCTGCCGCAAGGTCAGGGCTTGGTTTACCGTGGCTTCCCCGACTTTCACTTCCACGGCAATAGCGATTCGTAATCCTCAATCTTCGCGGCATGCGGCAAGTCCTCCAGTACGTGGCGAAGCCATGCATAGGGTTCTTGGCCGTTGGCTTTGGTGGTTCAAGCAAGCTCTACAATTGTGCGCTGACTGCAGCGACGTTCGTGGCGACTAGCCTGCGGGCCTCATCGCTCACACCTTCAACTCTCGCTCAACGGCGAACGAGTGTTCGCCACACGCAAGGCGTCACGGGGCAGGGCGGCTGAATAAGGACGTTCCCCGTCGAGTATTTACATTCAATTCGTATGATAATAAGGTTTTAATCATACGAGCTGTATGTATTTTACCTTGAGCGTGACTGCCCAAGGGCCTTTCGATAAGGAGAGTCGAGCGTGTTCAGTACCTACCGCGAGTTGTTCCAGGCCAGAGGCGCCAAGGGCTTCGCCTTGGCCGGCCTGCTGGCCCGGCTGCCGTTGCCGATGACCGGTATCGGGATCATCACCATGTTGTCTCAAATCACCGGCAGTTACGGCCTGGCCGGTGCGGTGGCGGCCACCTTCGTGCTGACTTATGCACTGATGTCGCCGCAGATCTCGCGCCTGGTCGACCGCCATGGCCAGGGCCGCTTATTGCCGGCCGCCGCCGGGCTCAGTGTGCTGGGCATCCTTCTGCTGTTGGCTTGCAGCTATTGGCGGCTGGCGGACTGGACCCTATTCGTCGGGGCCGCGCTCGCCGGCTTCATGCCCAGCATGTCGGCGATGGTGCGCGCGCGCTGGACCGCGATTTACCGCGGCAAGGCGCAACTGAAGACAGCCTACTCGCTGGAAACCGTTCTTGACGAAGTCACCTTCATTGCTGGCCCGCCGATTTCGGTGGGGCTGAGCGTGGCGGTACTTCCGCAGGCCGGTACATTGGCTGCTGCCGTGTTCCTGGCCGTCGGCGTGTTCGCCTTGGCGGTGCAGGTCGGCACCGAGCCGCCAGTAGAGGCCGATGCCGCCGCCGGGCAAGACAGCATGTCGGCGTTCAGGCTGGCCGACGTACGCCTGCTGACCTTGCTGATGGTCGCTATGGGCTTGATCGTCGGTACGGTCGACATCGTCAGCGTGGCATTCGCCGAGCAGATGGACATGCCGGCTGCGGCCAGCGTGGTGCTGTCTTGTTATGCCATCGGCTCCTGTGTCGCGGGGCTGGTGTTCGGTGTCCTGAAACTCGATACCCCGCTACACAAGCTGCTACTGCTGGGTGGGTTGGCGACGGCGGCGACAACCTTGCCGCTGCTGGTGGTGGGAAACATCATCGGGCTGACCATTGCCGTGCTGGTTGCGGGCCTGTTCTTCGCCCCGACCATGATCGTGGCGATGTCGCTGGTAGAGCGCATCGTTCCCGAAAGCAAGCTGACTGAAGGGATGACCTGGTTGCTCGCCGGTCTCAACGTTGGAGTTGCCGGCGGTGCCGCAGCGTCTGGGCAGGTGGTCGATATGTGGGGTGCCCAGGCCGGATTCAACGTTGCCTTGGCCGGTGGGGCCGCAGTGTTGTTGGTCGCGCTTTGGGGCTACCAGCGCATGCGCGCCGGAGCCCGACAGGCGTCGTATTCGCTTTGATCGGCTTCAGGGCTGGCCGGCAGGCTTGGTGGCTCGGTCACCGCGCGACGATACGACAGGCTTGTCAGTGCGCCTCGCGCCCAAGACAATGCGTGCAAGCGGTATGAATACTCGTATACGCCTACCCCATGCCGCCAGAACACAAGGAATAGCTGGATGGTTCGCCGCACCCGCGCCGCAATGCAAGAAACCCGAGCCCTGTTACTGGCCACCGCCCGCCAGATGTTCAGCGAGCAGGGGTTTGCGCACGCCTCGATGGATGATCTGACCGCTCGGGCGGGATTGACACGGGGGGCGTTGTACCACCACTTTGGCGACAAGAAGGGGTTGCTGGCAGCCGTCGTTGAGCAGCTCGACGCTGAAATGGACGAGCGCCTGCGTGCTATTACCGAGACCGCCGATAACGCTTTGGACGGCTTCCGCCAACGCTGCCACGCCTACCTGGAGATGGCGCTGGAGCCCGAGATCCAGCGCATCGTGCTGCGCGACGCCAGAGCGGTGTTGGGGGGCGGCTCGCCTGAGGCCCAGCGGTATTGCATAGAGTCGCTGCGCCAGTTGATCGACAACCTGGTACTAGAGGGCGTTTTCGTCAACGCGCACGCTCAAGCGCTGGCTGCTTTGATCTACGGCAGCTTGGCTGAAGCGGCTGTGTGGATCGCGGAGGCCGAAGACGGCAATGCACGCTTGGCGCAGGCTGGCAAGGCGTTCGACCTGCTGTTGCTCGGGGTGCTAAAGCGGCCAACAGACTCTACGGACGCGTGAATGCGCGCGACAGTTCCACCCTGTTGGGAGCCCCGTCCCCCTCAGGGCAGTTCCGCTACCTGACTACCCGTTAACGTCTGGCAGGGCAGGCTTGGTGCTGCTCAAGGTTTTTCGGTAGCGCTCGTTTGGCGAGCGGCGGGTTCTGTGGAGGAAGACGCGGCAGCATGAAGCTTGTCAGTAATCTGCTTGGCCAAGGCATGGTAAAGCGAGACCGGAGACACCCATCCAGAGATCGCCGCCGCCATCAGTGTGGCTGCCAACATGGGAATGGCCAGGTCCGGGCTGTGTGTCAGTTCAAGCACGATGACCGAGGCGGTCAGTGGCGAGCGTGTCACACCGGCCAGGTATGCGCCCATGCCGAGTAGTGCGCCTGCCTGAGGGTCAACATCGGGCAGCAAGCTCAACAGCGGCGCAAAGGCGGCGCCGATGCTCAGCGAAGGCGAAAAGAGCCCGCCTGGAATCCCGGAAAGATAGGACGCGACGTTGGCCAGAAACTTCCACAGGAGAAAGCTTGTGTCCGTGATCGGCTGCCCCTCCAGCAACGCACGCGTTTCTTCATACCCGGTGCCGAATACATGATTGCCAGAGACGAGCCCCAAGGTGGCCAGCAGCAACCCACAGGTGGCAGCAAAGCGCACTGGATAGCGTCCGCGTAACGTACAGACCTGGCCGAGTATGCCCTTGTCGGTGGGCAGCACAAGCTTGGCGTAAAAACCACCCAGCAGCCCGCCCAGCACTGCACAGGCAGGAACGACGCTCCAGCCCCAGCCCACCGGCATCCGACCGCTGATCTCGCCAAAGTAGGCGTAATGCCCCATCAGCCCCAGCGTCACGACCCCGCCGATCAGCACCGCAGTGAGCACCAAGCCACTGAAACGTTGCTCGAACGTGCGGCTCAACTCCTCAATGGCAAAGACTACCCCCGCTAACGGTGTATTGAAGGCTGCGGCAATACCCGCGGCGCCTCCGGCGAGCACCAGGCCAGCGATGGTGCGCCGGCCGTGCAGGCCTAAGCGTCGGCCAAAGGAATAGAGCACTGCGGCGCCGATGTGGACGGTCGGGCCTTCCCGGCCAACCGAACCGCCGACCAGCAGGGCGCCCAGCGTCAGGCTCATGCGTGCTGCAGCCACAGGGAGCGAGAGTAATCGGGCGCGCAGCCGGCGAGAGGGCATTTCCAGGGCGGCGATGACTTGGGGGATGCCGCTACCCTTGGCATTCTCAAACCATCGTTGCGTCAGATAAGCCAGGAGCGCGAAACCCAGCGGAGTGATGAGAAGAGGTGACCAGGGTGCCCATTCCAGCAAGCGCTTGAAAGAAGCGAACGCCGCGTCGGCTAGCCAGGCGAATGCCAGCGCAACGAGCCCCACCAGCAATGCCCCGATCCAGAACGCCAGTCGCTGGCGCCATTCTCGCCAGCGTGAACGGCGGGGGAGTGAAGGTGCAGGTCGGGTAGGGTCGGACATTGTCCACACATGGCTGACTTGGAAAGCCGTGAGTATGGCGTGTTTTCCCGCACAGGCCTACCCGACACAGGTTGTAGCCGCACCGGGAGTGGCGATCCGCTTGCCCAACTGCAAGGGATCGCCAGTCCCGGAATGTGGCTAGGTGGGCGAACCGGCTTTGGTAGCAGACGCTGCGCTACGCATGCTCCACACCCCCCAGGTCAACCCCAGCACGGCCGCGATCAACGACGCGGATAGCACACCGAGTTTCGCTGCCCCGAGTGAGCCAGGGTCGACGAACGCGAGGTTGGCGATGAAGATCGACATGGTGAACCCGATGCCGGCCAGCAGCCCGACCAGCATGATGCTACGCCAGTTGACCTCGGCGGGAAGCACGCACCAGCCCAGGCGGACCATCAGCCAACTGACGCTGACGATGCCCAAGGGCTTTCCTGCGACCAGGGCGACAGCGACGGCGATCATGACCCACTGGGGGCCTTCTGCGGACAGGTCGACACCCGAAAGGCTGACCCCGGCGTTGGCCAAGGCAAACACCGGCATGATGCCGAAGGCTACCCAGGGGTGCAGGGTGCCTTGCATGCGCACTACCGGCGGCAGCAGTTCGCGCTGGGCCAGGCGCAGTCGTTTCAACGGGTCCATGAGGTCGCTGGCATCTTGCTCAGGCGCCTTGGCGCGCCCCAGCAATTCGCCGGTGAAGCGGGTAATGGCGTCCAGTGGGCGCTCACGCATCGGCATTGCGGTGACAGGTGTCATCAGGCCCAGCACGACACCTGCGAGGGTCGGGTGGGCGCCGGTCAACAAGATGCCCAGCCAGACGATCGCACCGGGAATGACATAGGCGTAGGCTGAACCCACTCCAATCTTCTGAAGCCCGATCACCATTAGCAGGCCGATCACTGCAACGCCGAAGCCGGTGTAATCAAGGCCGCCTGAGTAGAAGAACGCGATGATCAGGACTGCGATGATGTCATCGATGATTGCCAGGGCGAGGAGGAATACACGTACGTTGGACGGGATCGACTTGCCGAGCAGGGCCAATACGCCCACCGCAAAGGCGATATCCGTCGCCGTTGGCACGGCCCAACCTTGTTGGTCTGCTGGCGCGTGACCAAAACTCAGGTAGAGGAGTGCGGGTACCGCTACGCCGCCGACAGCGGCTGCCATGGGAAGCGTGGCTTGACGCAGGCTGGACAGTGCACCTTCGTGGATCTCGCGGCGGATCTCCATGCCCACGACCAGGAAAAAGATGGTCATCAGGCCATCATTGATCCAGAAATGCAGGGACTGCGAATAGACATGCGAGCCCACGCCGAACGTCAACGGGGTATGCCAAAGGGCTTCATAACTGTCGGCAGCCGGGGAATTCGCCCAGATCAGGGCAGCGACTGCGGCAATCAAGAGAACGATGCCGCTGACCGCTTCAATGTGCAAAAAGCGTTCAAGGTTGGCGAAGGCGCGCTCGGCCAGTTTCTGGGCGCGAGGTAATTCTTGTTTATGCATAGGCACAGGTGCTCCCGCATGGCGGCCCGACCTGCGCTGTTCTTTAACCTGCCTCACTGCACCGTGCAGCTGGCACCCGTGCGGTAGTCTACCGAATAACCACTCGCAGATGAACAAAAAGCGCCAAACCATTCACTCCCATGGGGCGTCGGTCTGGGATTTTTCCCTGCGGACGTTACGGTTTATGGTGATTTCCGAGCACGCGGGGCTTGGCGAACGGCAATTTATCCAACTGATCACCGCCACCTGCACATTGTGAAGACAGTGCGCTCGCCTTGTTTGCTTTCCTGGAGCTTCAGCATCATTGTCGTTGGGCGCGGTACTTAGGGTGGTCGTGTTCTGTCTCAAGGTGCTGTGCACGCTGCGACATTGGGGTTCGGTAATGCCTTCGCCCAGCGTTCGACACCGTGCTGCCACGCGAGGGTAAAATCGAGCAGTGGCAGTGGCAGGCTGGCCCAGGCTACACCGCCTAGCCCACCGCAAAGGCGGGGCATGCGGGGAGTCCAGAGGTCTTCTGGCTGATTGGTTGTATGACCTCAGGCCTAGAATCGCCAGAAGGCCGGCGAGACAAGTACCAGTACGGTGAGGATCTCGAGCCGTCCAAGCAGCATGCCAACCGTCAGCAACCATTTCGCTGCGTCCGGCAACGAGGCGAAATTACCTACAGGCCCGATAATCGTCCCCAGGCCTGGGCCGACGTTGCACACCGCGGTGGCCGCCCCGCTCAATGCCGTCATCCAGTCGAGCCCTATCAGAGAGAGGCCAAGGGCGATGACTGCGATGGTGACGGAGAAGAAGAAGGAGAACGTCAGCAGTGACCGTACGATCTCTTCATCGATGGGGTGCCCATTGTATTTCTTCGAGATCGTTGCCCGTGGATGGATCAACTGCTTCAGGCTGCTGACAAGCAAGGCAGCGGCCACCTGGAAACGGAATATTTTCAAACCGCCGGCGGTGGAGCCCGAGCACCCGCCGACGAACGTCAGGTAAAAGAACAGCATGATGGCGAAGCTGCCCCAGAGCGTGTAATCACCCAAGGCAACGCCTGTGGTGGTCACCACCGAGGTCACATTGACCGCAACGATACGAAACGCATCCCACCAAGCCAGGTCGCTGTGCAGGCAGAGCCAGGTTCCGACGGTGAGCCAGACGAAGACGAGAAAACCAATGAAACCGCGAACTTGATGGTCCGTGAGCAGGATGCGTCGATGGCCACGCAGCGTGGCGACATAGAGTGTGAAGGGCAGGCTGCCGAGTATCATGATGACCACAGCTACCCAATGCACCGCAGGCTGTGGCCAATGAGCCAGCGAGGCATCCGAGGTCGAGTAACCACCGGTTGAAATCAGCGACATCGAATGATTGATGGCTTCGAACGGGGTCATGCCGGCAGCCCACAACGCCCCTGTTCCCAATGCTGTCAGGGCCAGGTAGACCAGCAGTATCATCTTGGCAGCCACATGCGAACGTGGCGTCACTTTGTCAGACCAATCCGAAGACTCGGTCTGGAACAGGCGCATGCCGCCCACGCGCAGCAGTGGCAGGATCGCCACGGCCATGCCGATAAATCCAATGCCTCCCAGCCAGTGCAGCAGGGAACGCCATATCAGTAGCCCCGGTGATGCACTGTCCAGGCCTGTCAGCACGGTCGAGCCGGTGGTGGTAATTCCCGACATGGTTTCGAAGAACGCGTCCGTGTAACTGATGTCGCGAATTAACACCATCGGCAGCGCCGCAAATGCACACACGATGACCCAGCTTGCCGTCGTGAGGAAATACATGTCCCTGGTCCGCAGTTGCGGTATGTCGGGGACGCCCCGGGCTACCGGAAGCAGGCCGACGCACAGAACGATCAGGCTCGACCAGACGAATGCGCCGAGGTCGTCGCTGCGGTCGTACCACAGCAACGTCAGCATCGGAATCACCATGCTGACGGCCAATGTGATCAGGAATACGCCAATAATGAAGGCAATGAAACGCAATGCAGGCAGCGGCATTGAGGGAGCTCGTTGGGACAGTGCCGGCAGTATTGCTTGCTTTACGGTAATGTCGAGTAAAAAAGGCGTAAAGTCGCGGCCGGGGATTTTGCACGCCGCTGTCTGGCTCTCGCTCGATGGCTCATTGGGCTGATCTCTACGCGTGTTCCCGTCTGTCAGCTCCCAAACGGTTGGAAGAGAGGCCTCAACGCCGCGCACCCCCTTCGCGGGTTGGCGAAAACAGCGCAAGCCTTGTGTCGCGAAAGGGCTGCGGAGCAGCCCCCGGATTTCAGCGTGGATACACGAATTGCCGGGGCTGCCGTGCAGCGCTTGTGCGGCACTGTTGAGAGTGCCGCAGCGGGCATGGAAAGCCCGCGGGCTTTCTGGATTACTTGATCAGCGGCACGCCACTGAGTTTCTGCAGTTCGTCAAAGTCGATGTCCGCGCAGATTTCGACCACTTTCAGCCCTTCAGGTGTCACTTCCAGTACGGCCAGGTCGGTGTAGATGCGGCTGACGCAAGCGATACCGGTCAGCGGGTAGGTGCACTCGGGCACCAGCTTGCTTTCGCCGGTCTTGGTCAGGTGGTCCATCATCACGAACACCTGGCGGGCGCCGGTGGCCAGGTCCATTGCACCGCCTACGGCCGGGATCGAACCTTCGGCGCCCGTGTGCCAGTTGGCCAGGTCGCCCTTGACCGATACCTGGAAGGCGCCCAGTACAGCGATGTCCAGGTGGCCACCACGCATCATCGAGAACGAATCGGCATGGTGGAAGAAGGCACCACCGGTCAGCAGGGTGACGTGCTGCTTGCCGGCGTTGATCAGGTCATCGTCTTCCTCGCCCGGCGCAGGGCTTGGGCCCATGCCCAGCAGGCCGTTCTCGCTGTGCAGGAACACTTCCTTGTCGCCCAGGTAGTTGGCCACCAGGGTTGGTGCGCCGATACCCAGGTTTACATACGCGCCTTCCTGGATGTCTGCGGCCACGCGTTGGGCCATCTCGGTGCGGGAGAGCTTTTTGGTGATGGTCATGGCAGGCCTCAGACAGCTTTGGCGATCGAAGAAGCGGTAGCACCGGTGACGGCGACCACGCGCTGGACGAAGATACCCGGGGTGATGATGTGTTCCGGGTCCAGTTCACCAAGTTCGACGACCTGGTCGACCTGGGCGATGGCGGTCTTGGCAGCCATGGCCATGATCGGGCCGAAGTTGCGGGCGGCCTTGCGGTAGGTCAGGTTGCCCCAACGGTCACCCTTGTGCGCCTTGATCAGTGCGAAGTCGGCGTGCAGCGGCATTTCCAGCACGTACATGCGGCCGTCGATCTCACGGGTTTCCTTGCCCTCGGCCAGCAGGGTGCCGTAGCCGGTTGGCGAGAAGAACGCACCAATGCCGGAGCCTGCGGCGCGGATACGCTCGGCCAGGTTGCCCTGCGGGACCACTTCCAGCTCTATCTTGCCGGCGCGGTACAGTTCGTCGAACACGTAGGAGTCGGACTGGCGCGGGAACGAGCAGACCACCTTGCGCACGCTGCCTGCCATGAGCAGGGCGGCCAGGCCGATCTCGCCGTTGCCGGCGTTGTTGCTGATGATGGTCAGGTCGCGGGCACCGGTGGCAATGAGGCCATCGATCAGCTCGGACGGCATGCCAGCCGTGCCGAAGCCACCGACCATGATGGTCGAACCGTCGGTAATCCCTTCCACCGCGCTGGCGATGGACTCGTACGTTTTATTGATCAAGGCGAGCTCCTGGTTGTTCCTGGAGTTGTGGTTGTCGGGCTGGCCGGAGCGCGTGAAGCGATGGGGCCTGTCAGCACTTGAAATGGCTTGCTGACTTTCGCTATAGCGTGCCGCAAGATAGGGAAACAGTAGAGAGGGTTTGGCTGAATTTGTGCGATTATCGAACTGTTGTGCGATCTGCGAGCAGTTCTGGAGGCTATTTGCCTCATTTCAGTTGAATGCTTAAATCGCTCATTTTTGCCCGTGGCTGGTGCGTTCCGGGGTTGCCTGCCGGCATCTTGCACTGATGAAGTGCATTCACTCCGCGGCATCGCCGATTAATCACGCCTCCCGCCGTTGGCGTGCGACTTGCTATCAGATTGCCATTCGATGTCGCGTATGGTGAAGATAATGTCGCTTTCCAGTGGTTCGATGCAGTTATCGTCGAGTGAAAAGGGCTGGCTGCCGTGGTTCGGCAAAACCGGCAAATTCAGCATGGGCTGGGCGTGCCGCCTTAACCGGGCCAGTTACCCGCAGGTCGAGCAAACCTTCGAAGCCATTGCCCAGACCCGCGTGCAGTTGCTGCATGAGTGGGTGCGCGAGCAGTGGGAGCACCTGGCCGACCTGGCCGAGCAGGTGGCGCCCGGGCTCGCTCAAGTCGATAGCGCAATGTTGCGCAACACGCTGGCCCAGGCGGAGGACTTTTCCGAACTGTTTGTCGTCGATGTGCACGGCAGCGTCATCGCTTCGACCTGGCCCCAGCGTGGCACGCCACGTATCGAGTACTTGGCAGCCCTGGCGCAGGGGCTGAAAGCACCCTTCCTGCACGGTCCCTATAGCGACCCGCTGACCTTGCAGATCGGCCCGTCTTCCTCGCGCTTCCACGATGAAGTCACGTTGATGTTCTACCAGCCTCTCATGCACGAGGGCAAAGTGCTGGGTTGTCTGTGTGAGCGGGTGCCCAACGATGTGCTGGGCGATCTGATCCAGCGCGAGGCAGGGCACATTTACCCCGAGTCGGGCGACAACTACCTGTTCATGGCGCAATCGCGCTTCGACCCTGGCATACAGCCCGGTACCGCGTTGTCCCGCTCGCGCTTCGAGGACGCCACCTTCACCCATGGCGAAAACCTCAAGAACGGTGTGCACACGCCCTGGGCCACTGTAAAGGTCCAGCGTCATACCGAGCTGGAGCTTCGTTTCACCGACCCTTCCACGCGGGAACTGCACCCTGGCGTGAGGGAAACGATCAGGCGCGGTGCCAACCTGTTCGTGACCTACCCCGGCTATTCCGACTACCGTCATGTGCCAGTGGTGGGCAAGGGCGTGACCTTCCAGTTGCCGGGCTCACCCGACCGCTGGGGCATGATGTGCGAGGCGGATCTGGAGGAGGTCTACCGCCGGCGTTCGCTGAGCTACGGGTTGATGAAACCCTATGTGGCGATCATGGCGGGGCTGTTCGGCTGCAATTTTCTGGTACAGCACTATGCAGGCCTGCCGCAAGGACTGACTGACGTGATCGAGGCCGTGAGCATGCTGGGCGCCACCTTGTTGTTTGGCGTGCTCGGGCCCAAGCGCCTGGCCGCCAGGTTGAATGGCATGAGCAGTGTGCTATGCACCATCGCCGAGGGTGAAGGCAACCTGCGCCAGCGCCTGGATACCAGCACCTTGGCCAATGATGAGAGCGGCGACATGGCACGCTGGATCAACAGCTTCATCGACCGCCTGGACGCGGTGGTTGGGCAGGTGGTCAAGGCCAGTCGCACGGTCGGCAGCACCAACCAGATGATGCTCGGGCGCAGCCAGGAGGCCAGCGTAAGCTCCGCCGACGTGGCCGACGCCGTGCACCAGATGATGATCATCATGGAAGAGCAACTCGGCGAACTGCAGCAGGCCTCGGTCAGTGCCGAGCAGATGAAGCAGGCCATGGACGAAGTGGTCAGCCGCGCACGCGCGCAGTACCAGGCGGTGCAGGCGGGCACGCAGTCGATCCGCGATGTGGTGGCGCGCTCATCATCCAGCGTGCAGCGGCTCGACAGCCGCATGGTCGAGATCGACAACATCACCGGGTTGATCAGCGAAATCACCAACCAGACCAACCTGCTGGCGCTCAATGCCGCTATCGAGGCGGCGCGTGCCGGGGAGCATGGCCGTGGCTTCGCGGTGGTGGCCGACGAGGTGCGCAGCCTGGCCGCACGCACCTCGCGTGCCGCCGACGACATTCGCCATATGGTCGAGAGCCTGCAGGGCGAAACCCGGCAGGCGGTAAGCTTCATGGAGCAGGGCGTGCAGGATGTCGACAACAGCCTGCGCCTGGCGGAGGACGCGTCTTCCGAAAATGTGCAACTGCACCAGGCGGTGGAGGGCATGTTCGCCATCATCCAGCAGCTCAACCGTCGTAGCGTGGAATACGGCAAGACGATCGAGCAGGTCAACCAGTCCTCCAGCGAGATGCGCCAGACCGCCCTGGTGCTGCAAAGCAGTGCGCAGAAGGTGAAGGTGGATGCTGGCAAGTTGCAGAAGCTGGTGGGGCAGTTCGAAGTCAGCGATGATGGCGAACGAGGCGTCGCTGCTTGAGTTACGCACCTGTCCGGTAACCCGGGAGCCCGTCATGATCCGGCTGGCTGTACCTGCCAATGATCAGGTGCAAGCCAGCCCCGATGACTGCTGACTTCCAGGCCGGTAGCAGACGGAGAGCGGGTTTGCCCGGGAAGAAAGCAACGCGATCAATGGCAGCGGCTCTGCCGGTGTTAGCCGGTCCGCCATCTCCGCCATCAGCCCAGCCGAAAAAGCCGCGCAATGGCTCAATGTCTGTGGCAGTGTTGGGTATCTGGCCAGCCCCACAGGGACCGACATGCAAACTCGCAAAACCGGTGTTCGCGCCCAGCAGGCCGACCGCACCCGGGAAAATATTCTCAAGGCCGCAGTGAAGGTTTTCAGCAAGGAAGGCTTCACTGGCGGGCGCATCGAGCAGATCTCCACGCTGGCCAAGTCCAACGACCGGATGATCTATTACTACTTCGGTAGCAAGGAAAAGCTGTTCATCAGTGTGCTGGAACACATCTATGCCAGCTTCAACCAGGCCGAAGCTAAGCTGCGCCTCGACCTCGCCGACCCTGAGCAGGCCCTGCGCGAGCTGGTGGCGTTTATCTGGGACTATTATGTGCGCCACCCCGAATTCGTCACCATCCTCGCCACCGAAAACCTTCACCAGGGCTTGCACGCGCGCAAGTCGCAAAACCTCAGGGCGCTGTCCGGCGAAGCGGTCGGCGTGCTGCGGCCGATCATCGAGGCAGGGCAGGCAAAGGGCCTGTTCCGCGACGATATCTGCATTACCCACGCCTACCTGATGATTGCCTCGCTCTGCTACTTCTATAACTCCAACCGCCATACGCTCAGCTCGTTCCTGGCCGTGGACCTTGCCGACAAGCAGGCCAAGGCCGATTGGCTGGCCTTCATCAGTGACCTTGCGCTGCGCGGCTTGCGCCGCTGAGCCTCAGTGGCTGCCAGGGTTGGCGCGTACCTGCGCAGCCTTGGACGCCAGCCCTTGCCAGGCCGGTTTGTCGGCGGCAAAACGATGGCGCAGGTAGGCCGCGAGGTCGGCTACCTGGCGGTCCGACAGGCTGTCCTTGAAACCAGGCATGTAGCCCAGGTCGCGGGTTGCCGGGGTCGGAATGCCGTGCAGCACCACGCGCAGCAGGTTGTCCGGCAGGTCGCTGTGGACGTTGCTGTTGACCGCCATCGACGGGCTGACGCCAAACAGCTTCGGCCCCAGCCCATCACTGTGGCAGGCCAGGCACGCACCTTTGAATACCCGCTCGCCGTTGCTCAGCGACACGTGCGTGTCCACCTGGGGCGCGGCATTGGCGGCCAGTGCCTGCGGCTCGCCCTCCAGGGAACTGAGGTAGTGGGCGATGGCGCGCACGTCGCTTTTTGGCAGGGTGGCAAGCTCACTGACCACCGGGCCCATGGGGCCGGCCGCCACGCCATGTTTTTCGGAGAAGCCAGTGCTCAGGTAGTTGAACAACTCGTCTTCGCTCCACGGCGTCGATGACTTGGCCAGGGCATTCAAGGCCGGGGCCTCCCAGCCATCGACCATGCCGCCGGCAAGGTAGCTGCTACCGCCTTTTTCTGCACCCATCAGGTTACGCGGCGAGTGGCAGGCCGTGCAGTGGCCCAGGCCGTCGACCAGGTAGGCACCGCGGTTCCACTGCGCGCTGCGCTGCGGGTCGGGCTGGTATTCGCCGCGTTGCAGAAACAGCGCATTCCAGCCGGCCATCAGCGGCCGCTGGTTGAACGGGAAGCGCATCTGGTTGGCGGGCGCTTCCTGGCGTACCGGTGTTTGCGACATCAGGTAGGCATACAGCGCTTGCATGTCGGCGTCGTTGATGTTGCGAAACGAGGTGTAGGGAAACGCCGGGTACAGGTGCCGGCCATCGCGGCTGATACCTTCGCGCATGGCCCGCTCGAAGGCGGCGAAGGACCAGCGGCCGATGCCGGTTTCCGGGTCGGGGGTGATATTGGTGCTGTACAGCGTGCCGAAAGGCGTATCCATTGCCAGCCCCCCGGCATTGGCCTTGCCGCCACTGACCGTATGGCACACGGCGCAGTCGCCGGCCGCCGCCACCTGGCGCCCGCGCTCGAGCATGGCGGCGCTCCAGCTGCCGACACCAGGTGGCGTTACCGGGGCGATTTCGGCGCGCCAGGGCAAGGCGGTGGCAAGCATGCCCAATGCGGCGCCGAACACCCCGGCCAGCGAGCCGAACCACCACTTCGAACGCTTGGTTGACGGCTGCGCTGGCACGGGTGCATCTGGCCCTTGGCCTTCGCCACCGAGCGCAGCGCGCACGCGTTCGGCAGTGATCGGGAGCTCGCGAAAACGAATGCCGGTGGCGTCGAAAATGGCATTGGCGATGGCCGCTGCGCTGGGTACCGAGGCTGATTCGCCGCTCCCCATTGGCGGCTCGTGCTGGCGCGGCAGCATCATTACGTCGATAGCTGGCACCTCGGGGAAGGTCAGGATCGGGTAGCCGCCCCATTCCTTGCTCGCCACCGTCGACTCTTCGAAGCTGACCTGCTCCTTGAGTGCCCGGCTGGTGGACTGGATGACGTTGCCGTGGATCTGGTGACGCACACCTTCGGGGTTGACCATCATCCCGGCATCGTGGCCAATCACCACGCGGGTGACGGCGACTTCGCCTGTGCGCCGGTCCACTGCGACATCAGCCACCCAGGCTGCCCAGGCCGCGCCGAAGCCGGGGAATTTACTGTGGATATAGCGCGCATAGGCAAAACCCCGGCCGCGCAGCACATCACCTTCGGCCTGTGTCTGCATGGGCCGGGTATGCGGCTGCCATTGCGCGCGTTCAGCGGTGGCTTTGACCAGGTCGATGGCGCGCGGGTCGGACAGGTGCTTGAGGCGATATTCGACCGGGTCGACGCCAGCGGCGAAGGCCAGCTCATCAATGTACGACTCGTGGGCGAAGCTGTTGGGCATGGCCGACACCCCCCGCATCCACGAGGCGCGCACCAGTGGCGTCATGTCATTGATGGTGACGCGCATGTGTTGGTAATCATAAGGTGGGATCGACGTGCGATCGCCCATCTCGAACAGCGCCGGCACCGGCTCCACGGCACCGGTCAGTAGCAGGGCCAGGGTGGGCGCGCCATTGGACGGGTAGCTGGTCTGGAAGTCATAGGCAGCCACGCTGCCATCGGCGTTCAGGCCGCCATCGATTTCCATCAGCTGCGCGGTGCCCTTGGGCTCCCACACGTGTTCCTGTTCGCGGGTCAGCTGCACCCGCACCGGGCGCTGCACCGCACGCGACAGCAGCACCGCGTCGGCGCACACGTCATCGGCGCAGTTGCGGCCATAACAGCCGGCTGCCTCCATGCGAATGATCTCGATGCGTGCTTCGTCGCACGCCAGCAGCCAGGCCAGGTCTGCGCGCAGCAGGTGCGGGTTCTGCGTACCTGACCACACGCGGATCTGCCCTGCGGTGAAGTCGGCCAGTGCACATGATGGGCCGATCGATGCGTGCAGCTGGTAAGGCCACAGGTAGCTGCGGCTCAGGCGCTGGCTGGAATTGGCGATGCCGCTGTCGACATCGCCCTGGTCCAGCACAGTGCGCTGCACGCGCGGGTTGTCGCGGATGGCCTGGGCGACATCGCTAAGGTCGGGCAGCTTGCCTGTAAAGGGCTTCCAGCTGACTTTCAGCTCATGGGCTGCACGGATGGCTTGCTCTTCGCGCTCTGCCACCACACCGACGAAGTCGCGGATGACCACCACGGCGACCACGCCGGGTAGATGGGCGATGGAGGATTCATCCACCGCCAGCAGGCTGTTGCCGACAAAGTCGCCGCTGTCATGGCCGGCATAGGGCGGGCGGATGACCCGACCGTGAAGCATGTTGGGCAGGCGCATGTCGTGCACATAGGTCAGCTCGCCGGTGGCCTTGCCAGGGATGTCTACTCGAGGGGCGCTGCGCCCGACCAGGCGGTAGTCCTCGATGGCCTTGAGCGGGGCATCGTCGGCAATGTGCAGCTGGTGGTTCTCGCCTTGCACCAGTTCGGCAAAGCTCAGCGTGCTGCCGTTACTGGCGATAACCGTGCCGTCTTCAATGCGCAGCATTTCGGGCGGGCAGCCAAGGCGTAGGGCGGCCTGTTGCAACAGATAGCGTCGCGCTGTGGCTGCGGCCTTGCGCAGCGGTACCGCGGAAATCTGCAGGGTGGCGCTGGCAATGGTCGCGCCCTGGTTGGGTGCCCGCTCGGTGTCGCCCAGCACCATGTGCACCTGGTCCATGCGCACGTCCAGCTCTTCGGCGACGATCTGCGCCAGCGAGGTGCGGATACCAGTGCCCAGGTCGACATGGCCATTGAAGGCGTAGACCATGCCGTCGTCGCTGACCGCGATGAACAGCGCCAGCTCACGTTCCTTGACTGCAGGTGTCACGCCCTTGGCCACAGGGCCTGAGGGTGGGGTGATCTGGTCGACGATCAGCAACACGCCGGTCTTGGCCAGCAGTTGATCGCGGCTGGGCACCTGTTGTGAGTGGTTCATGGCTTTCTCCGGGTCTCGGCAGCGCGGCGCACGGCGCGCAGGATTTCGACGTGGGTGCCGCAGCGGCACAGGTTGCCGGACAGCTCATTGCGAATCTGTTCGTCGCTGGGCTCGGGAATGCGATCGAGCAGGGCCTTGGCAGTCATGATCATGCCGTTCATGCAGTAACCACACTGGGCCGCCTGCTCGTCGATGAACGCCTGTTGCACGGGGTGCGGCGCGGCCTTGCTGCCCAGCCCTTCGAGGGTGGTGATATTGCGGCCAGCGGCGCCGGCCAAGGGGATGACGCAGGAGCGGGCGGCCACGCCGTCGATGATCACCGTACACGCCCCGCATTCGCCCAGGCCGCAGCCGTACTTGGGGCCGTTCAGGCACAGGTCGTTGCGCAGGATCAGCAGCAGCGGGGTGTCAGGCATGGCGCTGACTTCGACGGGCTGGCCGTTGACCTGCAGGGAGATGGTTGTTTGCATTATTGGCTCATCTCTGGAGGTTGCTTGCGCTACCAAAGGACTCAAATGACGCGAGCGTTTCGGTAAGTACTCACTACATGAAATGAGAGAGCAAGAAGCAGGCCAGAGATGAATCTGCAGAGAACTGTGATGGTGGGGCAGGGTTAAAGATTGTCGGCGCCCGGGAAACCGAGCGCCGCCCGCGCGGCGCATCTCGCTGTGCCGAACCCCCGATGTTGTGTGTGTGTAGGAGCGGGTTTACCCGCGAATACGGTGGTGGCGGCACCGGTGATCGGCAGGTGGAGATTGGCCAGCAGGGCCGGCCCATTCGCGGGTGAACCCGCTCCTACGACGGCCTGTGCCGAACCCGCGATGTTGTGCCGAACCCCCGATGTTGTGTGTGTAGGAGCGGGTTTACCCGCGAATACGGTGGCGGCGGTAGCGGTGATCGGCGGGTGGAGATTGGTTAGCAGGACCGGCCCATTCGCGGGTGAACCCGCTCCTACGACGGCCTGTGCCGAACCCCCGATGTTGTGCCGAACCCCCGATGTTGTGTGTGTAGGAGCGGGGTTACCCGCGAATACGGTGGTGGCGGTGACGGTGATCGGCGGGTGGAGATTGGCCAGCAGGGCCGGCCCATTCGCGGGTGAACCCGCTCCTACGGCGGCCTGTGTCCAACCACCGATGCGTGTCCAATGTGAGCGAGCTTGCTCGCGATGCGCTTGATCTCTCAGGCTGCGTATCTGTGACGGCAATCGCGGCAGTCACAACAATTTTCAGCCCGCGTTCTCGTCGCTGTCGATCATCTTGCGCAGCAGGTACAAAATGGCTACGCGCTCCCCGGCATTCAGGCTGCCCATGCTCAATTCGCTGATCTGCCGGGCGCAGGGGATCATTGCATCGAGCAAGGCCGCGCCGCTTTCGGTGAGTTCGACGATGACCTTGCGCCGGTCCCCCGGGTCTGGCGAAAGCTGCACCAGCTCGCGCGCCTTCAGGCGCTCGACGATGCCGCGGATGGTTGCCTGGTCCACCGCGGTGGCCTTGATCAGTTCAGCCTGGGAGCTGGGGCCGTGATCGCGCAGGGCGCACAGGGTGACGAACTGGATCGAGGTAAGCTGCGGGTCGCAGGCCTGCTGCTGGAAGATCGCCGTGTGCCGTTGGTAGGCCTTGCGCAGCAAGTGCCCGACCTGTTCGGTAACGTCGTAGGGGGTGTTGTCGAGCGGGGCGCTGCTGGGGGTGGTTTTTTTCGACATAGGATGGCTTGGGCTGGGTGGAAAGAGGCTGGCCGGCCGCCAATAGCGGAGCGCCCGGCCAGTATAACCCCTATCGCGCTCGCGACTCCTCTGGAGCAACCACGTCGCCGGCCAGCACTACCGCCTTGTCATCCAGGTAGATATCGCAATTGCGCAGCGGGATGTCCAGGTGGCACGGGGTCTTGCGCTTGCCGCCGACCTCGGTGTTGGGGCCGGTGGAGAACAGGAAGTTGCCGTAGAACGCACGGGCATCCATGCACATGCCGTCGTTGCGGTCGTGCAGGCCCATGGCCGTCCATTGCGCGCGCGGCTGCAGGCCCCAGCCTATGTGCGAGATGCCGTATACCTCGGGGTCGTTGAAGTATTTCATGTAGTCACGCAGGTACTCGGCCTCGAAGCCGCCATGTATGCCGGTGATGAAGCCTTTTTCGATTTCCAGGGTGATGCGCTCGCGGCAATAGTTCTTGAACGGCAGGATGATGTCACCCACGTCCAGCACCAGCGTGCCTTCGGCGCTGTCCTCGTTCGGCCAGGTGAACAGAAAGCCGCTGGGCCAGTGGTCCCAGCGCCCCGGTTCGTCGGCATAGCCGTACTCAGTCACGGCGGGGTACTGGCCGAGCGGGGCATGGAAGTCGCTCCCGGCCTTGGACCGCACATGCAGGCTGCGCGCCTGTTTCAGCAGGGTTTCGGCAGCCAGCACCCGGCGTTTGTCGTCTTCGGTCGGCAGCATGCGCGCCAGCACCTCGGGTGGCTCCACGGCCAGCAGGATGCGCGTGCCGGTCTTGAGAATCTGCTCCTGCTCGGGCGAGTGCAGCAGCATCATGGTGTCGACGACCAGGTCGGCGGCTTCCAGCGCCCGCTGCGCCGCCAGGTTGCCAGTCAGCGCGGTGTCGCCGCAGTAGGCCGTCATGTCGTTGCCCATGGCGGTCGGGTGGTTGAACGCCGGCAGCTCTACCGCATACACCTTGGCCTTCAAACGCTGGGCGGCCTCCATGGCGGCGTTGACCGTGCGCGAGTCGGAGTAGTGGCTCTTGAGCACGGCCACGCTCTGCGTTTCGTCCACGCGAGACAGCTTCAGTACGTGCTCGAACATCTGGGTCAGTTGTGCATTGCTCACCGGCATCGGGGTTCTCCTGGGTGGCGTTGACAGGGGCGCACCATGGCAGTGCCTGGTGCTTCATCTCGGTGCAAAATAATAGTGTGTACACCATATGTGTGCAGATGAAAACGCATCCTGCCAGCGAGCGCAAGTGATCTGTTCAAACGTTACCTATCCACACATTGACCAGTATTTACGGTAACAATCAGCCGGGTGTCGTTTCGATCAGCTGTTTGAAAAATATTTTCAGCTGGCTCTTTTCAAAGGTCATTTATAGCGTATACGCTCTAAATCGTCAGGCGGTTGAACCGCTGGCCACCTATCAGAACAAGAGGAGACATACCCATGCGGGGTAGGCAGAAAATCGCAATCGTCGGTGCAGGTCTGGGTGGGGCGGCCGCCGCCACGTTGCTGCAACAGGCCGGGTTCGATGTCGAGGTATTCGAACAGGCTCCGGCGTTCACCCGCCTGGGCGCGGGCATTCATATCGGCCCTAACGTGATGAAAATCTTCCGCCGCATGGGGCTGGAGCAGAAGCTGGAGCTGATGGGCTCGCACCCGGACTTCTGGTTCAGCCGCGACGGCAATACCGGTGATTACCTGTCGCGCATTCCGCTGGGCGAGTTTGCCCGCCGCGAATACGGCGCCGCCTACATCACCATCCACCGTGGCGACCTGCACGCCCTGCAGATCGAGGCCATCAAGCCGGGCACCGTGCACTTCGGCAAGCGCCTGGAAAAGATCGTCGACGAAGGTGACCAGGTGCGCCTGGACTTCGCCGACGGCACCCACACCGTGGCCGACATCGTCATCGGGGCCGACGGCATCCACTCGAAGATCCGTGAAGAGTTGCTGGGGGCTGAAGCGCCGATCTACAGCGGCTGGGTCGCGCACCGTGCACTGATTCGCGGGGTGAACCTGGCACAGCATGCCGATGTGTTTGAGCCCTGCGTCAAATGGTGGTCCGAAGACCGCCACATGATGGTCTACTACACCACCGGCAAGCGCGACGAGTATTACTTCGTCACCGGCGTGCCACATGAAGCCTGGGACTTCCAGGGTGCGTTCGTCGACAGCAGCCAGGAAGAAATGCGCGCAGCCTTCGAAGGCTACCACCCCACGGTGCAGAAGCTGATCGACGCTACCGAATCGATCACCAAGTGGCCGTTGCGCAACCGCAACCCGTTGCCGTTGTGGAGCCGTGGCCGCCTGGTGCTGCTGGGCGACGCCTGCCACCCGATGAAGCCACACATGGCCCAGGGCGCGTGCATGGCCATCGAGGACGCGGCCATGCTGACCCGCTGCCTGCAGGAGACCGGGCTGTCCGACCACCGCACGGCGTTCGCCCTCTACGAGGCCAACCGTAAAGAGCGGGCATCGCAGGTGCAATCGGTATCCAACGCCAACACCTGGCTCTACAGCCAGGAAGATCCAGCCTGGGTTTACGGCTACGACCTCTATGGGCAGCAGCTTGAAAGCGGGGAGGCGGCATGAGCACCTTCGTCGCTGGTGGTAACGTCAGCGCCAATGGCATCCGCCAGCATTACCTGCGCTATGGTGGCAAGGGCCATGCGCTGATCCTGGTGCCGGGCATCACAAGCCCAGCGATCACCTGGAGCTTTGTCGCCGAGCGCCTTGGGCAGTATTTCGACACCTATGTGCTGGATGTGCGCGGGCGTGGCTTGTCTTCAAGCGGCCCCGACCTGGACTACGGCACCGACGCTTGTGCTGCGGATATTCCCGCCTTTGCCGCCGCGCTGGGCCTGGATGGCTACCATCTGCTCGGTCACTCGATGGGTGCGCGTTTTGCCATCCGCGCAGCCGCCCAAGGGGCACCGGGGCTGCAGCGGCTGGTGCTGGTCGACCCACCGGTGTCCGGGCCGGGCCGCCGTGCCTACCCGAGCAAGTTGCCGTGGTACGTCGATTCGATCCGCCAAGCCACGGTTGGCATGAGCGGCGATGACATGCGCGCCTTCTGTGCCACCTGGAGCGACGAGCAGCTGGCCCTGCGTGCCGAGTGGCTGCACACCTGCTACGAGCCGGCGATCGTGCGGGCCTTCGATGATTTCCACGAGGTCGATATCCACCAGTACCTGCCCGCGGTGCGCCAGCCGGCATTGCTGATGGTGGCCGGGCGGGGTGGAGTGATCGAGCCCCGTGACATTGCTGAAATGCGCGAGCTCAAGCCGGATATCCAGGTCGCGTACGTGGATAACGCCGGCCACATGATCCCCTGGGATGACCTGGACGGTTTCTTCGCCGCCTTTGGCGACTTCCTCGACCAGCCCCTCGTCTGACGGAGCACGAGACATGACCCAGCTATACCGCATCGGCCAGATCGTGCCGAGTTCGAACACCACCATGGAAACCGAAATTCCGGCGATGCTCAACGCACGCCAGGCGATCCGCCCCGAGCGGTTCACCTTCCATTCCAGCCGCATGCGCATGAAGCAGGTGAAGAAGGAAGAACTGGCCGCGATGGACGCCGAGTCCGACCGCTGCGCAGTCGAGCTGTCCGACGCCAAGGTCGATGTGCTGGGCTATGCCTGCCTTGTGGCGATCATGGCCATGGGGCTGGGCTATCACCGCCAATCTGAAAAGCGCCTGCAGCAGGCCACCGCCGACAATGATGCACTGGCGCCGGTGATCACCAGCGCCGGGGCGCTGGTGGAAGCCTTGCATGTGATGAAGGCCAAGCGCATTGCCATCGTCGCGCCGTACATGAAGCCGCTGACCGAGCTGGTGGTGAACTACATCCGCGAGGAAGGCTTCGAGGTGCAGGACTGGCGCGCGCTGGAAATCCCCGACAACCTCGCCGTGGCCCGTCACGACCCGGCCAACCTGCCGGGCATCGTCGCCGGCATGGACCTTGAAGGCGTCGATGTGGTGGTGCTGTCGGCGTGCGTGCAGATGCAATCGCTGCCGGCAGTGGCCAAGGTCGAGGCGCAAACCGGCAAGCCGGTGGTCACCGCTGCCATCGCTACCACCTACGCCATGCTCAAGGCGCTGGACCTGGAGCCGATCGTGCCGGGCGCCGGTGCCTTGCTGTCGGGCGCCTACTGAAATCGGGAGACGGACATGAGCGACGCACAAAGCGCCCGTGACAACTACCAGGGTGTGTGGGGCCAGCGCATCGGCTTTGGCCGCAAGCCGGCCCTGCTGATGATCGACTTCATGCAGGGCTACACCACCCCGGGCGCACCGCTGTACGCCTCGGGCGTGGTCGCAGCGGTCGAGCAGGCCGCCGGCCTGCTGGCGCTGGCCCGCGACTGCGGTACCTTGGTGGTGCATACCAACATCCGCTACCAGCCTCCGCATTTTGCTGACGGCGGCGTGTGGGTGCGCAAGGCGCCGGTGATGAAGGACATGGTCGAAGGCAACCCGCTGGCAGCCTTTTGCGAGGCCGTTGCGCCACAGGCAGGGGAGGTGGTGCTGAGCAAGCAGTACGCCAGCGCTTTCTTCGCCACCAGCCTGGCCCCGCTGCTGCATGCACAGGGGGTGGATACCGTGGTGCTGGCTGGCTGCTCGACCAGCGGCTGCATCCGCGCCAGTGCGGTGGATGCCATGCAGCACGGGTTTCGAACCATCGTGGTGCGCGAGTGTGTCGGTGACCGCCACAGCGACCCGCACGAAGCCAACCTGTTCGACATCGACAGCAAGTACGGCGATGTCGTCACCCGGCAGGATGCCATGCAGCAACTCAGGCACCTGGCCGGCTGAACGCCGGGCAGCGCCTATCCAATAACAATCAAGGACTGGTGCGGGAAGCCCGTCCATGACCGCCTGCTGTCCGGGTGGTCGCCCCGCAGGAGCACTCGGGGTCTTCAGGCGCTATCCTGGCCCGCCGCGTAGAATGCGCGGCGTGCCCGGCGCGTCGAAAACTGCTGGCCTTAAAACAACCACAAAGTCGCCCGCCAGGAGACAGGAAATGCCAATTGCGAATGCAACCACGGTCCACAGTGACATCGACCATGGCACGAAAGCGCTGTACAGCAAGATCACCTGGAGGCTCATCCCCTTCTTGTGCTTCTGCTACCTTGCAGCTTATCTGGACCGCATCAATGTCGGCTTCGCCAAGCTGCAGATGCTCGAAGACCTGCAGTTCAGCACAGCGGCCTATGGCCTGGGTGCCGGGCTGTTCTTCGTCGGCTACATCATCTTCGAAGTGCCGAGCAACCTGATCCTGCAGCGCGTTGGCGCCAAGCTGTGGATCGCCCGCATCATGATCACCTGGGGCCTGCTGTCGGCCTGCACCATGTTCGTCACCAGCACCACCCAGTTCTATATCCTGCGTTTCCTGCTGGGGGCGGCCGAAGCCGGCTTCCTGCCAGGCGTGCTGTACTACCTGACCATGTGGTACCCCACCTATCGCCGCGGGCGCATCATTGCCCTGTTCATGATCGGGCTGCCGTTGTCGAGCGTGATTGGCGGGCCGATTTCTGGCTGGATCATGGGGCATTTCGACCAGGTTCAAGGTTTGCATGGGTGGCAGTGGCTGTTCCTGCTGGAGGCGATCCCCAGCGTTTTACTCGGCATCCTCACGTTCTGGGCATTGCCTAACCATTTTCAGCAGGCCAAGTGGCTGTCGGCTGACGACAAGGCACAACTGGCGGCAGACCTGGCCGCCGACGATGCCGAGGGCAAGGACAGCAAACACAGCTTCCGCGATGGCTTCTTCAACCTTAAGGTGTGGATGCTTGGTGGTATCGACTTTTCGATCCTGCTCAGCGCCTATGCAATGGGCTTCTGGATGCCGACCTTCATCCGCGATGCGGGCGTCAGCGACACCTTCCATATCGGCCTGCTCACGGCCATTCCAAGCCTGGCCGCGCTGGCTGGCATGCTCATGATCGGGGCCAGCTCCGACCGCCACCGCGAGCGCCGCTGGCACATCATCGTGCCGTTCATCATTGGTGCAATCGCCATGGCCAGCAGCACCTTGTTCAGCCAGAACCTGGTGATGACCGTGGTGCTGTTCGCCATTGCCTCGGCGGCGATCATCGGCGCGGTGCCGGTGTTCTTCAGCCTGCCGGCGACCTTCCTCAAAGGTACCGCAGCCGCCACCGGCTTTGCCCTGGCCTGTTCGGTAGCCAACATCGCCGGCCTGGTGAGCAACTCACTGATGGGCGTGGTCACCGACCTCACCGGCACCTCGCACGCTGCGCTGTGGGTGTTTGCCGGCTGCCTGATCCTCAGCTGCTTCCTGGTCATTGCCTTGCCGGCCAAGCTGGTCAACCGCTAGCGGCCCAGCGCTTCGCGCAACGGCAGGGCAGGCGGGCCGAGGCCCGCCTGCCGACCTCTCTCGATGCAACCCGCACGCCGGTGGCCATGCAGTGCCGCCGCGCCGGGTTGCTGTTGCCCAAATCCAGGAGTAGCCCTATGCAAGGTTTCACTGCGCCGCGTTTTTCTTCGTCTGCACGCCTGGCCGGCGGTTGTATTGCCGCCGCCTTGTGTGCAGAGGCCACGGCAGAAGAGGCTGGTTTCATCGAAGGCGCCCGCGCCACGCTGCAGGCGCGCAATTACTTCTTCAGCCGCGACTATGCCGATATCAAGGGCGCCAGCACCCAGTCGCGCACCCAGGAATGGGCGCAAGGGTTTATCCTCAATGCCAGCTCCGGTTATACCCAGGGCACCGTTGGCGTGGGTGTGGATGTTACTGGCCTGCTGGGTTTCAAGCTCGACAGCAGCCCGGAACATGCCCGGTCCGGGTTGCTGCCCAGCCTGGACAGCGGCAAGTCGGCGGACGAATACAGCCGCGTGGGTGCGGCGATCAAGTTCAAGGTGTCGCAAACCGAGCTGAAGGTGGGCGAGTTGATGCCCAACCTGCCGGTGCTGCTGTTCAGCGATTTGCGCCTGCTGCCGCCGACATACCAGGGCGCGATGCTGGAGTCGCGCGAGTTCGCCGGGTTGACCCTGAGCGCCGGCCAGTTCCGCTCCACCAGCCTGCGCGACTCGTCCAACAGCCAGAAGATGTACGCGCTGGTCAACGACCCGATCAACCCGGCGCGGCTGGCGCGTTTTACCAGCGACCGGTTCAACTACGTGGGGGCCGACTATGCCTTCAACGACAACCGAACCAGCGTCGGTGTCTGGCAGGCGCAGCTGGAGGATATCTACCAGCAGCGCTTCTACAGCTTCAAGCATGCCGAGCCGATCGGGGGCTGGACGCTGGGGGTCAATGCCGGCTACTTCGATGCCAGCGAGGACGGGAGCAAGGTGGCTGGCGACTACGATAACCATGCGCTGTTCAGCCTGTTCTCGGCCAAGACCGGCGGGCATACCTTCTATGTGGGCTATCAGCAGATCGGCGGGGATGACGGCTTTATCCAGGTAGGCGCCAACACCAACCCGATGGGTAATACGCTGCCGACCTATGAGTTCTCGGCGCCGGGTGAACGCTCGTGGCAGGTGCGACATGATTACAATTTTGTCGCCTTGGGGCTTCCAGGGCTGACGTCGACCCTGCGTTATGTGAAGGGCCGGGACGTGGAGACAGGGCTGGGCTTTGAAGGGCGTGACCGCGAGCGTGACCTGGACCTGGCCTACGTGGTGCAAAGCGGGCCGTTGGCCGGGCTTGGGATACGGGTGCGCAACGTGATGGCGCGCTCCAACTACCGGACAGATATAGATGAGAACCGCTTGATTCTGAGTTACACGATCAAGTTGTTCTGAGGGGGTAGGTGACCCGGCGCCAGCTCGGTTCCCGAAGCAACCTTGTGCTGCGAAGAAGCAATAACTGCCTAAGGCAGTCGTTTGCCTTACCGCGCTCTTCGCAGCGCAAGGCTGCTCCTGCAAGGTGATGGGTAGGTTTGAGCTGTGGAGCATGACAATGGCTCTTGCAGGTCACTGCAAGGTGTCGGGCTTCAGGCTATCCGGCAGTTGCCGAAGGGCCTCCTCAAGCCGCGCGATCGGCCCAGTGAGTTGATCCGCTTCCTTGTCCTTGCCTTCACCTCTCAGGCGCTCACACTCAACGCGCAGGTTAAGCAGATTTTTCTGCAATTTCAGTGCAGAGGTTTTGAACGAGTCCATGCTTTTCTCACGCTGTAGGCTTCCGTACCGTTGTAGGAAAAATGGACCGTAGCAGCTCGAATTTGCCGGAGAAACTGATGTTTCATACAGGCAAGACTCATTGCCGCCTTCTTTCCTACAGGGTGCGGTAAATAATCCTGCAAGTCGTGTTTCAGATCGTGTCCTCCCAAGCAAGCTCAATCTACCGTATTGGCTGGGTTCGGGCGCTTTCGAGGGGCAGCGCACCCAACGCAGGTGCTGGGTAAACCTGGAGGCGTGTTTGGAAACTTCATGTATCAATTGCCGGCCCGCGAGCGACACGTGCTCAGCGTCAACCACTGTGGCTGAATCCAGCTCGGCGGCATCTGCGCGTCACATCTGATCCGCTTTTTTTCCATAAACCTGAATCTGTAACCGTATCAGCCCAAGCTCGACAATATGCCCATTCCCGCATCACAACTGTAGAGGTTCCAATGGGCAAGCTGGCGCTGTTCCTGGGTGGTTTTCTGCTGCTGACCATTCTGATTGGTATTCTTGGCACCATTCCGCCAAGCTGAGTTCAACTGCGTTTTCCCCTGCGCGGCCCGTCCACTCCAAGCGACGGGCCCAATCTATTGGCCAATGGCCGGTCATCTTTTTCATCGCACTGCTGGGTCAGCATCAGGTGCAAGTCATTCTCAGGGCAGGCGTGGATCGAGCGGGTCAGGTTGGCCAGTTCGCCTTTCTCCTTGTGCGATAAGTCGTTCTTTACGCTGGGAAATCTGTCCACAAAAAACGTGGGTAGGTCTGTGGATAAAGTGCTGCAAGCCAGACCCGCGGCGGGCTCTGTTAAATTGAGCAGAATTTGAACAGTCGTTTCATGGCTTGTTTCAGTACAGCGGGCCGGCTCGGCGCAGGGCGGCCAGCAAGTCGCGCACCCGTGTCGGCAACTCGCCGGCAGGGTATACAGCATGCATCTGTGGGTCCTGGCCGCTACTGGACGTCAAGCGGTACTGCGGGCACACCCGCACCAGGCGGCCTGCCTTGACCTGTGCTTCGCCGACCCAGGCGGCAAGGCGGGCGATGCCGGCACCGGCCAGGGTGCTGTGGTACACCGCTTCTCCCGAGCCCAGGCGAAGCCTGGGCCTGGGGCGCAGGCTGGTGATCTGGTCATCGTGGCAGAAGTGCCAGGCCTTGAGGATGCGTGGCGCGGTATGCAGGATCAAGGTGTGTCCATCCAGGTCTTCCGGATGTTGCGGTGTGCCAGCCAGGGCCAGATATGCCGGGCTGGCATACAGGTGGCGCTGGTAGGGCCAAAGCGGGTAGCCGATCAGCTCGCTCGATTGCGGAAAGGCGCCGCGCACCACGAAGTCGAATTTACCTTGCAGCGGGTCAAGGGCTTCGTCGCTGTACTGCACGTCCAGGGTCACCTGAGGGTGGCGGCGGGAAAACTCGGCAAGCACTTGCGGTAGCACATGCTCTCCCAGCAGTTGCGGCGCGGCAAAGCGAATCCAACCTTGGGCGCTGCCGCTGAGCGCGGCCAGTTCGTCGGCAGCATCGCGTTGCACATCCAGCAAGCGTTCGGCATGCGGCAGCAAGCGCTCGCCGGCCTCGGTCAGTGTGACGGCGTTGGCGTTGCGGTTGAGCAGTTTGCTTCCCGCATTGTCTTCCAGGGTTTGTACCGCGCGCGTAACTGCGCTGGGCGAACGCCCCAGGGCGCGGGCGGCAGCAACGAAGCTGCGCTTGTGCGCCACACTGACGAACGCCTGAATTTCCCGCAGCATGTCCAGTGCCATGGCGTGCTCCTCGTTGCAGTTATCGCAATATGGCATTTCAACACAAGTGTGCCACTTTGATTAGCCTTGCAGGCGTCTTCACTGCCTGGAACCGCGTCATGATGGATATTGCTGTGCTTTCTGTGTTCGCCTTCGCCGCTGGGTTGATCGACGCCGCGGTGGGTGGCGGCGGGCTGATCCAGATCCCGGCCTTGTTCAACGTGTTGCCCTCCGCGCAACCGGCCGCCTTGCTCGGCAGCAACAAACTGGCGTCCGTGTGCGGCACGGCCTTCGCGGCCCGCTCGTTCATCCGTAAAGTGACGCTGGATTGGGGGTTGATCGTACCGGCGGCACTCAGTGCCTTTGTCATGTCGTTCGCGGGGGCCGCCACGGTGTCGCTGGTACCCCCCAGCGTGATGCGCCCGGCAGTGCTGGTGCTGATCGTGCTGATGGCTGTCTACACCTTCTGCAAGAAGGACTTCGGCACCTTGCACACACCTGCGCAGGTCGGCCGCAAGGAGCAGTGCCTGGCAGTGCTGATCGGCGGTGCTATCGGCTTCTACGATGGCCTGTTCGGCCCGGGCACCGGTAGCTTCCTGATCTTCCTGTTCATCCGCTTCTTTGCCCTGGACTTCCTGCACGCCTCGGCTTCGGCCAAGGTGGTGAACATTGCCACCAACCTGGCGGCGCTGGTGTTCTTCGTGCCGACGGGCAACGTGCTGTACGCCATAGCCTTGCCCATGGCGGTGTGTAACATTCTCGGCGCGCTGACCGGTACCTGGCTGGCGGTACGCAAGGGTGCCGGGTTTGTCCGCGGGCTGTTCCTGGTGCTGTTGTGTGTGCTGATCGCCAAGCTGTCGTGGGACCTGCTGGCCGGCTAGTTCAGATCACCAGGCGCTGTGCTTCGGCCTGTTCGACGCGATTGCGGCCCCGGGCCTTGGCCCGGTACAGCGCCTGGTCGGCACTGGCCAGCAGTTCGTCGAGGCTGGGGGCCGGCATGTCTGCGTCGCAGCCTGCCACACCGATACTCACGGTAATCTGCAGGCGCTGGTCGGCCTGTGTCACGTGCAGGTCCTGTATGGCGCGGCGCAGGCGTTCGGCGGTGAAGTTGGCCCGCTCTGGCGCAAGTCCGGGCAGGATGACAACGAATTCTTCGCCACCCAGCCGTGCGATCAGTTCATCGTTGTGCAGTTGGTCCTGCAGGGTGCTGGCGAATTGGCGCAGCACCTGGTCACCGACGGCATGGCCGTGGGCATCGTTGATCGACTTGAAGTGGTCGATGTCCAGCATCATCAGGGTCAGCGGCAGCGCCTGGGCGTGCTGCTGGCGGCTCTCCAGCAGCGAGTTGGCACGGCGTGTGAAGGCGCTGCGGGTGAGCACGCCGGTGAGGTGATCGACGGTGGCCTGGTGCGCCAGGCGGGCCATGAGGCTACGGTTGGCCTGGCTGACGCAGGCCACCACCAGCGGCCCGAGCACCAGCATGGCGATGCCCAGGCGCGCCGACATCAGCGTGGTAACCCCAGGCTCGCTCTGCGGCACGCTGAAGTGCATGAGGTTTTGCGCCACGGCCACGATGAGCGTACTGCCGGCCGTGAGCGTCAGCAATGAAACCAGGAACGGTGAGTAGGTCCAGGCACACCACAGTAACGCGGCAATCGGGAAGGCAATGGCCCCAGGGCCACCGAATGCGATGCTGAATGCCAGCGAGGCCAGCAGTACCAGCAACGGCGCCAGGCGAATGGGCTGCGCGCCGCCGCGCACCAAGGCCCGCACCGAGGGCGCTGTAAGCAGCACCGGCAGCACCAGCACGCCGGTCGAGAACTGTTCGCTGAACCAGGCTAGCCAGGTGGCGCGCAACGACTGTTCGAACCAGGGTGCGGCCATTACCGCTGCCATGCTGGCCGCCACCATGGCAGCGGCGGCGCAGGCGGCGAACACGCTGAGTACGCCGTGCGGGCTGCGCATGCGCCGGTGCATGCGTGGCAAGCGCGACAGCAGCTGCCAGAGGGTGACCACCACGCCAAGATTGCACAGGTTTAACCACAGAGCCGGTACCCAGGCGCTGCCACACAGCAGGTCGGCCCCGACCATGGCCAGCCACACCAGGCTAAAGCCCGTAAACGTGGCTTGACGGGGGTAGCGCAGCAGTACGCCGGCCAGTACGGCATTGACTGGCCAGAACAGCGACAGCGATTCGATCGGGCGTGCCAGGATACCGCCCAGGGTAAGGGCGAAGGTTACGCCAACTACAATGACATAAGGCAACACGCGCGATTGGGCTGGAAAAACCATGAACTCGACCGGCAAGCGGAAACGAAATCCAGGACAACGCGATAGAGCACCTGGGGCAATTACCCGCAGTGTGTTGGCTCAGGGTGGTTGATGTCAATCTGCCGCGATTGGTTGCGATAATGTCAAATTGCCTCTATTTCTGGCCACTTTCCTCACAGCCCGAAGAACCACGGCACCATCACGACGGTAACCAGCATCACCAGCACGGTGAACGGCACGCCAATCTTGACGAAGTCAGCGAAGCGGTATTGCCCGGGCCCAAGCACCAGCGTGTTGACCGGTGATGACACCGGCGTCATGAATGCCGCCGACGCGGCCAGTGCGACGGTCATGGCGAACGGGTAGGGCGACATGCCCAGCTGCGCCGCAGTGCTGACAGCCACCGGCGCCATCAGAACCGCGGTGGCGGTGTTGGAAATGAACAGCCCGATCACTGCGGTGACGGCGAACAGGCAGGCAAGAATGGCGCTGGGGCCGGCACCACCCAGCACGTTCACCAGCCCACCCACCGCCAGGTCGATGCCGCCGGTTTTCTGCAGCGCCTGGGCGAAGGGCAGCATGCCCACGATCAGCACCAGGCTTTGCCAGTGGATGGCGCGGTAGGCACTGTTCATGTCGATGCAACGGCCTGCGCCCATCAGCAAGCAGCCGATCAACGCTGCCATGACATTGGGTACGGCGCCGCTGACCATTAGCCCGACCATTACCGCCAGGCTAAGCAACGCCTGCGGCGCGCGAGTGCGGGCTGGTGCGACCAGGTCGATCTCGGCGGGCAAGCTCAGGACCAGGAAGTCTTTGGGCTTGCTTTGCAACTGGCGTACTGCCTTCCACGGGCCGACCACCAGCAGTGTGTCGCCCAGGCGCAGCTTTTCTTCCACCAGTTGCTCTTCGATAGCGGCCTGATCGCGGCGCAGGCCGACCACGTTGAGGCCATAGCGGGTGCGAAACGCCAGTTCGAGGATACTCTTGCCGATCAACTGCGAGCCGGGCGGCAGCGAGACCTCAGCCATTCCCAAATCCTGTGACTGGTCGATGAAGTAGGCGGCCTTGAAGTGCAGGGGCTCCAGGTGCATGGTTTGGCACAGGCTGCGCAGATCGTCATGCTTGGCGAACAGATCGAGCAGCAGCACGTCGCCCTGATGCAACACGGTGCCCGAGTCGGCCGCGATCACGCGCGTGGTGAACTTGTGTTGGCGCTCGATACCGATCACGTTGGCGCCGTGTCTGGTGCGTAGTTGCAGCTCGCCAAGGTTGTGGCCGATCAGCGGTGACTGAGGGCGGATGCGCAGGCGTCGCTCACGGCCGTTGAGCTTGTAGTCCAGTACCAGGTCCAGCAAGGTGCGGCGGCTTTCCACCCGGCCGTCCTTGCGCACTTCACCGTTGAGCCAGTGCCGGGTCAGCAGCATGTAGCCAATGCCCAGCACCAGTACCACCAGGCCGAACGGGGTAAAGCTGAAGAAGCTGAACCCCGCTTCGCCATGGCGGACCAGCTCGCTGTGCACCACCACGTTGGGCGGTGTGGCGACCAGGCTGAGCATGCCACTGATGAGGCCGGCAAAAGCCAGTGGCATCATCAGGCGGCTGGGTGATAGCTGCAGGCGCGCAGCGATGCTCAGTACCACCGGGATGAAAATGGCCACCACGCCGGTGGAGCTCATTATCGATCCCAGCCCGGCCACCGCCACCATCAGCAGTACCAGCAGGCGTGCTTCGCTATTGCCGGCCCGCTCGCTCATCCATTCGCCGATGCGATAGGCAATGCCGGTGCGCACCAGGCCTTCGCCAATCACGAACAGGGCGGCGATCAGCACCACGTTGGGGTCGCTGAACCCGGCCAGGGCCTGTTCCACGGTAAGGATGCCGAGTAGTGGCAGGGCGAGAATCACCAGCAGCGCGACCACGTCCATGCGTGGGCGGTTGATGACGAACAGGGTAATCACGATGGCCAGCAGGCCGAGGACCCAGAGCAACTCATGGTTCATGGGGAGGGGGTGTTCCTTCACACGGGGGCACGATAGACAGTAGCAGTCAGTGTGCCAGCTTGTAGTGAAGGGGGTGTTGATGTGCTGCAACAAAAAGGGCCGCTATGCGGCCCTCCGGTCACGGGGTCAGTGACGGTGGCGGTGGTGCTTCTTGCTGCCGCGGTTGTTGTCGCCCAGATGGTTGCCGAGGGCACCACCGGCCGCGCCGCCCAGGCCGGCACCCACGGTCGAACCGGTCTTGCCGCCTACTGCGCCGCCCAGCAGCGAGCCGCCGGCCGAGCCCAGGCCACCGCCGATGGCGGCTTCGGTACGGTTGCCTTTGCGCGCACCGACAGCGCTGCCGGCTGCGCCGCCAACGCCGGCACCGATGGCTGCGCCGGTCTTGCCGCCGAGCTGTTGACCAACAACGTTGCCCAGGACACCCCCCAGGCCACCGCCAATGGCGGCAGTACCGTCACCGGCGAAAGCGCCCTGGCATAGCAGCAGGCCAAGGGCAAGGGAAGGCAGAGTCAGACGCATGATACGAACCTCAAAGGAATCATCAGGATAAGTCGCCGCGCAACGGGCGGCAGGTCAGGGCTGAAAGGACGCTTCAGCGGTAGTAGCGGTCACCGCGGTATTGCCGATCGTCATCGTCGTCGCGGTCATGGCGATGGTGGTGGCGATGGTCACGGTCGCGGTCACGCCAGCCGTCGTCATCATGGTAGCGATGGCTATGGCAACCTGCGGTCAGCAGGACAACAGCAACCAGAGAAAGGCTTGCAAGACGCGTGAGCACGATATAGGTCCTTGATCCGCATAGGTTTACGGGTCACCTTTTAAGACTGGGACCGATCGATTTGGTTTCCCGGGCGGGCAAAAAAATTGTGCTTCAAGTGATCAGCGCCAAGGCGTTCGCCTGAAAGAACGGGCTGTGGCGCTGACCGGCATTGATCGTTCCAAGCGTATCAACACGTTCTGGCCATGCTTGGCCGGCGGCGAAGTGCTGTGCAATGGGTCGCCTTGGCCGGGGCGTGTCGAATCAGGATGCCGGTTGAATCGCCAGCACCACGCCATTGGTGATCTGCACCAGCACATAATGCTTGCCCATGCGCACCCAGTGGCTTTCCTTTTCCGGTTCGGGCAGGCCTTTGGCTTTCCAGTCCTGGATGGCCTGGTCATCGCGTTTGTACTGGTCCGGGGCCTTGTCGCCGACGTTCAGTTCACGGTTGTGGGTTTCGGGGGCGGTGATGCTTTCTTCGCTCGAGGGGGCGGCGCTGACGCTCAGAGGCAGGCAAGGCAGGGCGGCGAGTAGCAGATAGTGCAGTTTCATGATGCGTTCCTCGTGATGGCATGTTTTATCTGCGACAGCGGCAAGTGCGCGGCAATTCACTCGGGATGCCTGCCAGTGCTAGAGTCGCCTTCTTTTTTGCGACCCCGAGGATGGAACATGCGTGCGATTCTGCCGTTGGCTGCGGTGCTGATGCTGGCCGGTTGTGCTTCTGCGACCATGGAAACGGCGCGTGGCGGCAAGCCGACTGCGCAGCTCGATTCGCACAAGGCGCCAGAGCTGGTGGCCCAGTGCATCCAGTTCAGCTGGCAGGAAGAGAAGGTGTTCGGTGATGACGCCAGCGGCTACCTGGAGCCTCGCAAGCAGGGCGGTTTCACCGTGTTTACCCGTGAGGCCGAAGCGTTCGTGGACGTTTACCCGCAGCCGGGCGGCACGCGTGTGGATTACTACGCGAAGCAGAACGACGGCGTGGCCCTGCAACGCCGAGCGGCTGCTGCAACCTGCCTGTAACGGCTGGCGCTATAGCCGCGCCTGTAAGGGGCCGTGCATTCAGGGTACTGAGCAAGGCAGTTGTTGCCACAGCAGAGGCGCGCGGGCTTTACAATTTTTTTCAAGGCAGTTGTGTCGCAGTGCGCGCGGTGACGGCTAGCATAAGGTGCTTCCACTCAAGGACGACACCATGGACCGTTCACTGCAACTCAACCGCATCAGCTGGGATGAGCGTGCCCCGTTGCACGCCGCTTCGAAGGACTACGAGGTCGAACGCCTGGTCCAGCAACACGGGCACTTGTCCGAAACCGTACGCTTCGACCTGCCATTGCTCGGTGACATTGACGGGCTCGATACGGTCCACTTGCAGTGCCACATCGGCACCGACACCCTGTCGCTGGCGCGCCTTGGCGCCAAGGTTTGTGGCCTGGATTATTCCAAGGCTTCGCTGGCCGAGGCACGGGCATTGGCCGAGCGATGCGCGCTGCCCATCCAGTATGTCGAGTCTGACGTCTATGCCGCCGACAAGGTACTGCCGGCGGGTACGTTCGACCTGGTCTACACCGGTATTGGCGCGCTCTGCTGGTTGCCCCGCATCGAGCCGTGGGCGCGCACCGTCGCGGCACTACTGAAACCGGGCGGGCGGCTGTTCCTGCGCGACGGGCACCCGATGCTGATGGCTGTCAACGAAGATCATCAGGACCGCCTGCAGCTCGAATATCCGTATTTCGAACACGAAGCGCCGACGGTGTGGCACACCGACCAGACCTACGTCGAAACCGATCAACGCCTGGCCCACACCGAAACCCACGAATGGAACCACGGCCTGGGAGAAGTGATCACTGCCTTGCTGGCCCACGGCCTGCAGCTGACAGCACTGGTCGAGCACCAGAGCATCCCCTGGGAGGCGCTGCCGGGGCAGATGGTCAAGGGCGAAGACGGCGAATATCGCCTGCGCGAGCAGCCTGCACGCCTGCCCCTGAGTTACACCTTGGTCGCCGTCAAAGCCTGATCAGGACAGGAAGCCACCGTCGACATTGAGCGTGGTGCCGGTGGTGTAGCTGGAGGCATCGCTGGCCAGGTACAGCACCGCGCCCGCCATTTCCTTGGGGTCGGCCACGCGTTTGAGGGGGATCTGCTGCAAGGCGGCGTTAAGGATGGCTTCGTTCTTCACCAATGCCGAAGCGAACTTGGTGTCGGTCAGCCCCGGCAGTAGCGCGTTGCAGCGAATACCGAAGGGTGCACACTCTTTGGCGAACACCTTGGTCATGTTGATGACCGCTGCCTTGGTCACCGAGTAGATGCCTTGGAACAGCCCGGGTGAAACACCGTTGATCGACGCCACGTTGATGATGCTGCCGCCGCCGTTCTCGCGCATCAGCTTGCCAGCCTCCACCGACATGAAGAAGTAACCACGGATGTTCACGTCCACGGTCTTCTGGAACGCCCCTGGGTCGGTGTCCAGCACATTGCAGAATTGCGGGTTGGTGGCAGCATTGTTGACCAGCACGTCCAGTCGCCCGAACTGTTCGCGAATGCCGGCGAACACCTGCTGAATCTGTTCCAGCTCACCAATGTGGCAGGCCACAGCCGTGGCCTTGCCGCCGGCGGCAATGATGGCGTCGGCCACCTGCTGGCACCCGTCAAGCTTGCGGCTGGAAACGATCACATGGGCCCCTTGCTGCGCGAGCAAGTGGGCGATGGCCTCGCCGATGCCTCGGCTGGCGCCGGAAACAAAGGCAATCTTGCCGTCGAGGTCGAACAGGTGGGTCTTGGACATGCTGTTTTCCTTGTTATCCGTCGTCGTGGGCTGTGCTCAGAGGCTGGACTTGGAAATGACCTGCAAGGTCATTTGTTCCAGCAAGCGGTTCATGTGAATGAACTGGGCGAAACGCTTGTCCTGGGTCTGGCCATGGTAGTAGCGGTAGTAGATCTGCTGAACGATGCCTGCCAGGCGGAACAGGCCATAGCAATAGTAGTAATCGAAGTTGTCCAGGCGGATGCCGGCGCGCTCGGCGTAGTAATCGACGAACTGGCGACGGCTGAGCATGCCCGGCGCGTTGCTCGGCTGGCGGCGCATCAACTGCACTGGCGCCGGGTCGCCGGCTTCGATCCAGTAGGCCAGGGAGTTGCCCAGGTCCATGAGTGGGTCGCCCAGGGTGGCCATTTCCCAGTCCAGCACACCGATGATGCGCATGGGGTTGTCCGCGTCCAGGATGACGTTGTCGAACCGGTAGTCGTTGTGCACGATGCCTGGGCGCGGGTGGTCGGCGGGCATTTTTTCGTGCAGCCAGGCGGTTACCGTTTCCCAGCGTGGCGCATCCGGTGTCAGGGCTTTTTCATAACGGCTGGTCCAGCCCTCGATCTGACGCTGCACGTAGCCCTCCGGCTTGCCCAGGTCGGCCAGGCCGCAGGCGGTGTAGTCCACCTGGTGCAGCTCGACCAGGCGGTCGATGAAGCTTTTGCACAGGGCTTCGGTCCGGCTGGCGTCCAGGTTCAGTTCGGCCGGGATGTCCGAGCGCAGGATGATGCCCTCGACCCGTTCCATCACATAGAACTCGCCGCCGATCAGGCCGGTGTCGGTGCAGTGTGCATAGGCCTTGGGGCAGTAGGGGAAGCCGCTGTTCAGCTGGTTGAGGATGCGGTACTCGCGACCCATGTCGTGGGCCGACTTGGCCTTTTGACCGAAGGGTGGTCGACGCAGCACGAAGTCGCGGCCCGGGTAGCTGACCAGGTAGGTGAGGTTGGAGGCGCCGCCAGGAAACTGGCTGATGCTCGGCAGGCCGTGCAGGCCGGGGATATTGGCTTTGAAGTAAGGGTCGATGACGGCCGCGTCGAGTTCTTCGCCGGGGCGTACCTGGGTGGACTGGTCGGTGAGCGTCATGCGTCTTCCTTATTCTCGATAGCAAGTACTATTGGGTAATCTAATGGTCCGCCGGGGTTGGAACAATCGTCCCATGTGCCAAATAGGTGAGGGTGTTGCTGGTGGATCACTGCACCGAATGCAGGGCAAAAAAAACCGAAGCCGTCAGGCTTCGGTTTTTCGATCATCCGGTATTCCCAGCCCTCAGGACGGGAACAGCTCGCTGAGTTTCATCGACAGCATCATGTCGCCTTCAACCCGCAGCTTGCCACCCATGAAGGCCTGCATGCCGTCGGTTTCGCCGCTTACGATACCCTTCAGGGTTTCGGCGTCCATCACCAGGGTGCAGTTGGCATCCGGGTTTTCGCCTTCCTGCAGGTCGCAGGTGCCGTCCTTGACGATCAGCGCGTAGTGCTTGTCTTCGTCGGTGATGTTGAAGCCGAACACCAGGTCCAGGCCGGCGGCAGCGGATGGGTTGAATTTCTCTTGCATCTTTTTGACGGCATCAGCTACGGAGGTCATGGCGCATTCCTTATAGAGTGATTTACACGTCCCCGCAGGGACACAACAAGCCGGGCTTATCGGTAGGTGACAAGCTCCGGCGCCCTCAACAGCTGCACATGGGCCTGGCTGTTGAAGGAGGCTAGTGCCACGTTGCGGCCGCGAAACTTCAGCTGGCTGAGCGACGTGTTGATGATCTGCCAGTTCAGCGCGAACGCCTGGCTGGGGGTAATACCGGTAACCAGGTGGAGCAGGGCGGCAATGGTGCCACCCGAGGTGAAGATAGCAACATGATCGCCGCTGCCGGCGCTGTCCAGCACGCGTTGCAGGCCCCCTTGTACGCGTGATGTAAACGAATGCCAGGTTTCCAGGCCATTATCGGCATGCTCGCCATCGTGCCAGCGCTGCACCATCAACGCGAACAGGCGCTGAAACTCGCTGCGATGCTGCGCAGCATTGCGCAGCACATGCAGGGCATCGGGCTCTTCCGGCAGCAGGTCGGGCAACAGGGCGCGGATCACCCCGTCGGCATCGAACTCATTGAATGCGGCGTCGGTCTCAATCGCCGGCACCGGGCAGCCGTTGGCGTGCAGCGCCTGCAGCGCCAGCCGTGCGGTATCCTGCTGGCGGCGCAGGTCGCCAGCCACGCAGCGGTCCAGCCGCACGCCCAACTGGGCCAGGTGTTCACCCAGGGCCTGGCTCTGGCGCACGCCCACGGGCGAGAGGACGTCGTAGTCATCGGCACCGAAGGAGGCTTGGCCATGTCGAATCAGGTAGAGATTGCCCACGAAAGGTTCCGGCCTGTTGGAGGTTGCTGCGAGGTTAGGATGCGGCTCACGGGCTGTCAACGAAAAAACATACAAGCGTTTGAAAAGGTTGTTTGAAAGATGTTGCCAGCGTTTACACCGGCTGGCAGCACCATAGACGCAACGGTATGCTTGCAACAGTGACGCGCCGTAGTGGCGCAGGCATTTAAGGAGTCAACGTGGAGTTTCTTGCCGAATACGCAAGCTTTCTCGCCAAAACCGCCACCCTGGTCATCGCCATCCTGGTGGTGCTGTCGGCCATCGCCGGTCTGCGTGGCAAAGGTCGGCGCAAATCGGGCGGGCAATTACAGGTCACCCGACTGAACGATTTTTACAAGGACCTGCGTGAGCGCCTGGAGTCCGGCCTGCTCGACAAGGCCCAGCTCAAGGCCCTGCGCAAGCAGCAGGCCAAGGCGGAAAAACAGCAGAAGAAGGGCAAGGCCGAAGACAAGAGCCGGGTATTCGTACTGGACTTCGATGGCGACATCAAAGCCTCGGCCACCGAAAGCCTGCGCAACGAAATCACCGCGCTGCTGACGCTCGCAACCGCGCGTGACGAAGTGGTACTGCGCCTGGAAAGCGGCGGTGGCCTGGTGCACAGTTACGGCTTGGCTGCGTCGCAACTGGCGCGTATTCGTCAGGCAGGCATCCCGTTGACCGTGTGCATCGACAAGGTGGCTGCCAGCGGTGGGTACATGATGGCCTGCATCGGCGAGAAGATCGTCAGCGCCCCATTCGCCGTACTGGGGTCTATTGGCGTGGTGGCGCAGTTACCCAACGTCAACCGCCTGTTGAAAAAGCACGACATCGACTTCGAAGTGCTGACTGCTGGCGAGTACAAGCGCACCCTGACCATCTTTGGCGAAAACACCGAGAAGGGCCGGGAGAAGTTCCAGGAAGACCTGGACATCACTCACCAGTTGTTCAAGGATTTCGTCTCCCGCTATCGTCCGCAGTTGCACATCGATGAAGTGGCCACTGGCGAAGTCTGGCTGGGCGTGGCCGCCTTGAATCGCAAGCTGGTTGACGAGTTGCAGACCAGTGACGAGTACCTGAGCGAGCGCGCACGCAACGCCAACCTGTTCCACCTGCACTATGCCGAACGCAAGAGCCTGCAGGAGCGTATTGGCATGGCCGCCAGTGGTACCGTGGAGAACACGGTGGTGGGCTTGTGGAGTAAACTCAGCCGCCTGCGCTAACACCTTGAACCCGTTGAAATTTTTTTTCGTTCAGGGGGTTGCAAGGTTAAAAGAATGAAGACATAATGGCGCCCATCGAAACGCAGCAAACTTTGAAAAAGGTTCAGCGTTTCAAGGAGATAGCAAAGCGCAAGCAGCTAGATCCGACCTTTGAGGCCGAGTAGCAAAGTGGTTATGCTCCGGATTGCAAATCCGTCTACGCCGGTTCGATTCCGACCTCGGCCTCCACCATTCGAAAGCCCCGCAGATTAACGTCTGCGGGGTTTTTCTTTGTGCGCCAGAAAATACCGAAGTCCCAAAACTAATTGAGACCAGTCCCAAAACTTCGTCATTTGGAAGGCTTGGCGATGGCCCCGACGCGCCGATAAACGCGCTCGGTAATTCCCTCTTTCGAGTGGCCCAACAGCACGCTTGCATCGCTCAGATCGTTGATCTCCGAGGCCGCCTTCGGTCGGATGTCGCGAAACTGGAACTGGGCGATTCGGTTGGCCAGGTCTGGCTTTTTCTCGACTTCAGCTTTCACCCTGGCCGCTTCTCGGGCGTCTGCCCACCGGTTGCGCAGCATCGGCCAGCTCATTCGCTTGCCGTGCTCGTTGAGGATGAAGAACGGCGACAGGTGCTCGCTGGTCCTGCGCATGATTCGCTCGAGCAGCTGGCCCAGACTGTTCTTCACCCCGTCCACTTCCAAGACGATCCTCAATCTCTTGCCAGTCTTGCCTTGGCTGACCATCAGGTAGATCCCCTCCACATCGTCCTTTCGCATGGACAGCACGTCTGACGGTCGCTGGCCAGTCAGGTACGCCAGGTCCATCGCATCCTTGAGCTCCGGTGGAGCTTCCTCATATACCGCCTGCCACACCGTCTCGTTGGCATAGAAGTCGCGCGGCTTTTCCTTGTTCTTCCTCACGCCCAGGCACGGGTTGTCCCTGGTAGTGAGGCCCCATTCCCTTGCTGTGTTAAACACATGGGAGAGCAGGGCGATCTCCCTGTTTGCCCTGGTCTTTGCCGACCGCGAGTCGCGGTACTGCGCGATCATCGCCGGCGTGATGGCATCGATTGGCGCCGAGTCGAACACGGTTCGCAGCTGCTTGAGCTCGTAGATGTTGTCCTTTTGGGTTCTGGCGGCCTTGCCCGGGATGATCTTTAGCAAGTACTCGTCGAAGATTCCCTTCATTGTGGTCAGCTCTTTCGGTACCGACTTGGCCTCCAGTTCCGCCCACTTCAGCTTGGCCTTTACCAAGTCATTGCCGAGGAAAATGTCCTTGCCTGACTTGTCTCTGTAGTACAGCGCCTCCCACACCTTGCCGTTGGCTTTTGGTCTCTTGCGGCGATACATACCTGGCGGCAGGTCGCGATTCTCGGTCTTCCTTGGGCGCATTTCACTTCACTCGGGAAAAATCAGGGGTCCAGGCTGGCGCCGGTGGCGGGGCTGCAGTAACTGGAACGGTGTCGATCACTACGCCGCTGAGCTTCTGGCGGGCGTATTGGCGGCCTACTAGTGGCCGGCCGCCGCGGCTCTCGACAAAGTGCCAACCTTTTTCAGTGAGCCAGCGGCGCTGCCACGCCCGGGGTTTGTAGCCGGTGATCGCCACCAGCTCTTCGTCCGAAAGGATCTCGGTTTCCATGGGATGGTCTCCACGCCGCCGGTGGCGGCAGGTTGGTTATTCGTCTTCGTCGTCGGAGCGGCCTGTTACTTCGATGGCGAAAGCTCGCCACTTCTGTTGATCGGCCTGGCTCATTTCGCTCCATGGCCCTGCGCAGTTCTGCTCTACCAGCTCGCCCGCCTTCAGCTTCAGCGTCCCGCAGTTGCTGCCGATGTCCTCGTCAGCGAACACGACAGTGATTTCTTCGGTTGGATGAAGGGCAGAAAGCGCCTTGAAGACCGGGAGCGGGGCATTCCAGGCTGTTTCAAAGTGAAGGGAGCAACCTTCAACGTCGATCTTCTGGCTGTAGGCGTTCCACTTGGTGCCCCACGCTTGGCGAGCGAAGTCCATGCAGTGCATGAATCCGGTTTTGCGGTGATTGCGCAGCATCTGGACGAACTGCTCGAAGCTGTCGTCGCTCAACTTCGTCACAGTGGATGTTTCGCGACTGTGCCGCTGCATGCCGGCGATCATCGGGTTGTTGCTCAGCGGCAGATTGATTGCGGCCTCAGCAGCGGTTTCAGCTTTACCGCAGATGAAGTCCCAGGTGAACTCACCTTCAAACTTGATGATCTTTCCGAAATCGATCCGGCCATCTCCGTTGATTAGCGACGCGAGGACGTGGGCTGGCGCGCTGACTTTGTTGGTAACGTGGTTTGGCATGGCAATAGCTCTCCATGCCCGCGCATGTCGGCGGGCTTGAGTTGTAGGGGGAGGAGTTAGCAGTTGAAGGCGAACTGGAAATAGCGGCCGTCAGGCAGGGGGAGGGCTACGGTGCCGGAGAAGTCATCGCCGGACATACCGCACTCCTGATCGACGTACACGTCACCGAGGGCAAATCCGTTGTCCTGAGGTGCGCCGGCCGGCTCGTCGACGATCTCGTAATCGTAGGTGTTCTCGGCCGCTTCAATCTCTTCCTCTACCTGGGCGAACACCTCATCACCAACCAGCGCCTTTACCATTTCCAGCACAGGTGCGTTGCGCGCCTGCTGATCCAGATGGTACTGGGTCTGCGCCTCGTCGGCCGCCCGCATGATCTCGAAGCACTCCTCATCGGTGATTCCGAAGATGTTGCTCATCGCGGCGCCCTCCATATCAGGTAGGCCATGTACATCAGGGGCAGGATCATCGATTGCTTCCTCCGAAGTATGCCCAGGCAATCAGTCCGATTAGGGCCAGAAAGGCCGTAGCTCCTCCAGCGATCTGGCCAAGGATGTAGAGTTTCACCAGGTCTTCAGTCTTCACGGGCAAAGCTCCTTCGGCACCTGGACGGTATCGCCGAGCTTCAACGCAACCACCACTCCGCAGGCCGCTATGGTTTCAGTGGTCCCGCCCATGAGCACGTCCTTATCATCGATCGTTCTCCATGCTGCCCAACAGTCCGAGCCGTGCTGAGGGGCGTGGAGGCTGATGTTGTGCTTGCGTATCAAGGCGCCGGCCAAGGACCAGTTCTCGTGCGGGTCATACCGCACATCGCGGATGGTGACCTCGCCGGTGTAGCGGACGAACACCCGCCACGGGTTTCCGTAGATGGGTGGTGCAAGTCGAACGTCCAGGCCTTCTGCCTTGCCGACGGCCCAGGCCAGCTGCTCTCCGACCAGGTCGGCCGTCTTCACTTCGATCAGGTCGGTCATGGCTTCACCTGCATCGGATAGGGCGGCTGGGTTGAGATGGACAGCGAGCCGATCAGCGGAAGTCGTGCCCAAGCACCAAAGTGGCCATGGCCAACGAAGTACCGGGTGCCTGCAGCCATGGATGGTCCGAATGCCGGAAGGCACAGCGCCTTCTTTGGCTTGCGCCACCAGACCGCCCAGCGCCAGTAGCCACACTTGAGTGCCCAGCTGGCGACTACAGCCTCATCCTTGCCGCCGTAGCACCATTTCAGCCCGAGGAATAGTTTTCCAATCTTCACAGCTGATACCTCTCATCAATCCAGCGCCCAGGCGCCAGTGCGGGTGTAGGTTCGGGTTGTGTTTCGTGCGGGGAGAGCTGGCGCTCGTTGCCGGCCATTTGCGGCAGCCAGACCTTCACGCAGCTGATGGCGTTGTTGCCCAGCGAGTTCATGACGTAGCAGATGACGCCGCGGGGCTTGTCCTCGAAGGACCAGATACCCGACGGCAGTTCGGTTGCGCTGGCGCCGGTGGCCAGCAGCAGGAGGCAGAGGGCGAGGCGGGTCATGATCTGCTCCCGATTGACCCAGCAGCTTCGACGATCGCCCGGCGGGTCGCACGGAAAGGATCGTCACCGTGGTAGATGTCGAACTCGCCGAAGCGCTCGGCATCCACGACTGTGTACGGGTCGGTATCGCCATCAAATGGCTCGACGATGTGGATCTGGATGCCCAGGCGGTCGCCTCGGCCCATGAGTACGGCCAGGCGCAGTGCGTCGCCATCGTTGATCAGCGGGTTCCAGTGAGCTCGCACACCCGACTGACCTTTCAAGCGGAAGGGCCACTTCGGGTCGCGGCAGGTGCATGGCTCGATTTCGAGGTGTGCGGCCTTAGCGGCCAGCTTGAGCAGTTCAAGGTCGCGTTCGTCTACTTCGGACACAGGCATTCCTTGGCCGCCATATCGCGGCAGTGAATAGAGGGGAGAGGGGTTACAGTTGGGTGGAGTACAAATGTGCTCTTACCTGCTGGGGAGAGCGAAGGCGCCTTTAAACTCTTGCTCCAGGTCTCGGACCTCGCGCTCTAGGTCAAGGAGGTCGACGCTATCTTCTCGTTGGCCGCGGCCAAGCAATGAGTCGCCGTACTGGCCGATGGCGGTGGCTGCTCGATCCAGCAAGTCTTGAATGTCAGGCGCCCGCACTGCTCCAAGAGACGAACCTTGTTTGTCGGGCGCGCTCGGCTCTGAGCTGGCTGACAGAGCTACGTCGATAAGTTCTCGCGTCTCGTCCAGGCCGGCGTACTCATCCCAGTATTCGCGCTGAAGTGTTTCCTTCAGCTTGTGCAGCAGCGCATCCTGATCGGCAAGTTGGCCGGACAGCTCCATGGTGCGAGCGATCATCCGGTCACGCTCGCCCTTCACCTGCTCCAATAGCGCTTCGCGTAGGCCATATGACCTCTCAATGGACCTCAGCCGCTCAACCTCGCCAGGATCGGTCATCGGCCCCAGGCCAACAATCGGCAGCCCAGCAGCCGCCGTATCCCTCTCTGCCTCTTCTTTGGTCCACCAGATGGCAGTACCAACCATCCAGGCTATAGGCTCGGGGTGGGGCTGCGGGGCTGGCGCCTGCCCAGCGATCTGCGCGACTCCAATCCGCAGGTGCTGGCGAGCTTGGGCATGTGCCATTTCGTGGGGCGTTGCTTCGCGAACCGAGTAGGGCAGGCCTCCATCAACTTTCCTGAACACCCAGCCGTAATGGCTGAGGTTCTTGTCCATCTGGATCAGGTGCAGGCCGTCGTCGCAGGCTATCCAGCCGTCGGCGTCGTTGGATCGGTTTTCTGTGGGCATGGGATACCTCAAGCTAGACGTTCAAGTTGTTGTTGGATTCGCCGGCCGATCCAGCGGACCACGAAGACAGCTTTGCTATTGCCGATCGCCTTGTAGCGAGGGCCGTCTGGGCATTCGTCAGCGGGCTTACCGCGGTAGGGGATGCGGGTGTGGTCGCCGGGGAAGCCCTGTAACCATTCGCACTCGCGCGGGGTGAGGCGGCGAACACCGGCCCCCCCTGAACCATTGGCTGGCCACGGCCCGTGCCGTCTTCGCTGGCGTCAAAAAACTCAGCCTTCAATGTGTGCGTGATCTCTCCAGTGATGCACACTGCAACCTGGCCGCCGGCGTTTGGGTGGCTGGCGCCGTGCCCCATGGCGCGAAGGGTCGGAGCCAGGCTTCCAGCGTCGGCGCCGTGGTCCTTGCAGCTGAAGGCGAGCAGGGCGTTTTCTTGGCCGCTGTTCCGGCCTAGGGCGAAGGCCTGATCATCAAGGACGCAAGGATCCTGCGTGCCATGGACAACGAAGCTTTCGACCTCGAAATCACACTTCTGACCTTTGGCAACCAGAGTCGCTGCGACATCAATCGAGCCTCCGGTCCTCCCCCCGCCAAATGCAGATGTTTGAAGGTATCCGGCTAGGGCCTCGTCTGTGCCGGGAAAGCCTCCGCCTTCAGTGCGAGAAGCAAGGGTTCCGGCAATATCTTGCCCCTCGCCTCGGCGCGGCGGAGTATCCCGACGCAGGCCTTCGCGCTCAAAAAGTACTTCGAGGGGATCGAACCCAGCTCTAGCACTTGCGACAACGAACACACGGCGGCGTCGTTGGGCCAGGCCGAAATATTGGGCATCCAGAATCCGCCATGCGGCTGTTCGCGTGGGTCCATACACACAACCAGCGTCCTTCCATTTGCCCCCTGGCGGTTGGAGTTCTTCGGATTCGCCCACCAGGGCGCCGAGGAAGCAGCCAAACGCGTTGCCTTTGTCGGAGAGGACGCCGGGGACGTTTTCCCAAGTGCAGATGGCTTCGGGCTCGCCGCGCATGGCTCGAACATGGTCAATTGCATCGAGAAGCTCCACGTATTTGATGGTGAGGGCGCCGCGGGGATCTGTCAGGCCCTCGCGCATGCCGGCTACGCTGAAGGCCTGGCAGGGTGTGCCGCCGACCAGTACCTCGGGCGCCTTGATCTTGCTGGACAGCACCATGGCCGCCAGGCGGGTCATGTCGCCGTGGTTCGGGGTGGCCGGATAGTGGTAGGCCAGCACGGCAGACGGAAATGGCTCAATCTCGGCGTACCAGTCGGCAATCCAGCCCAGCGGATGCCAGGCTTCGGTCGCAGCTTCAATGCCGCTACAAACGCTGCCATATGAGATCATTGAAGCCTCTTCTTTATCAGGTGTTCTTGAGATGGATTGGGTTCAGGCTTCCAAGTGGTCCAGTTTTGTTACCTGCTTTTTTGCCATGGGTTCTGCTATCGCCTGGTCGCTCTCCGCGATGGTGGCTGTACCGTTCAACGCCAGGCATAAGGACGGAGAGTACAAGCAGGAGCAGAGGTATCTGATGGATAGGAAAGGAAGAAAAATAGATATTCCAGAAACGGTGCAGAGACAGGCTGAGTTCAACAAGTGGGCCGCAGTGTTATCAGCCATCGCCGCAGTTTCGTTGGCCGTCCAGACATTTTTCCAAGCCCAGACCCTTGGCTAGGTAGTGCAGTGGTTCGTCAAATGGGAGGGTTAGCTTTTCATTCGCAAAGCCCGTAGGCAGACGAGCACTTTTTTCCGTTGTCGGTGCGGGCAATTAAGTCGACCATGTCGAACTGGCGCCCACCCCGTGACGTGTTGGCCCAGTCGACCATTCGGTCAATGCCGTGAGTTTCGGCACTGACCTTGTCGTCGGATCTGACGGTGGGGTCTGTGACAGTGGCGAAGAACGTGGCCGCGCCGCGCTTGCTGGCGATGCTCACCAGGCGCTCCCACTCGCGCACCCTTGCCACTTCCTCCGGCCACCTAGTGGCGATCTCGCGCAACTCGTCCTTCGCGCACATGATGCAGGGCATGCAGCCGACCCGGTTGCAGCCCTGTAGGTAGAGTGGGTTGGGCTTGATGCCTGCGGCCCGGTGCGCTTCGAAGACTGCCTCGACCGGCCACTTGAGTATTGGGCGGTAATTGAACAGGCCGCCGCCGACCTCGTCGCACTCTGGCAGGTAGCGGCGATTCAGTGACTCATCGGCCCGGACGCCTTGCCAAGAGAGAACCAGGTTCTCCCCAGTCATAAGCGGTATGAAAACGTCCTCGATGATCGGGTTCCGCTTCAGCTCGTCCGTGCAGAATCGGGCCTTGGTGCTGGGAAATCGGCCTTTCCAGAGGCACATATCGAGGAACGGGTTGCCCGTGGGGTGCAGCACTTCCAGTGCGGCCAGCACCACCGCCTCGGGCACACCCTTCTCGCGCCACTTCGTATCAATGAACTTGCGCTTGCCGGCGATCTGCCTGGCAAAGTCGGCTTTCACCCAGCGGATCGGCACCCCCACGGCTTCGGCCAAGTAGTGCACGTAGTCGTAGGTGGCGGGGTGTTCGTGCCCGGTGTCTGCGAAGACGGCGCTGAGGTTCGGCACCTCCAGTTCGCGAGCGACCAGGAGCGTGGCCGTGCTGTCTTTACCGCCGCTCATGCTGACGATGTTGTATTCGGCCATCGTGTGGTCCTTGCGTGCAGGCGCCGCCCTCGCCGGGGAGGCGTTATCGTTGAATAGGGGAAGGCGCCGCGTGGCGCTCGTGATTCTGGTGGACTATCACTTCATGGGTTGCTCGACCTGGTGGAGGTCACCATGACACTGAAAAGCGACACCGAGGCCCTAGCCTCGATCGAGGAAGAAGCCCGGGCAATGCTGAAAAAGATCGGTCTGCCGGATGAGCCGGTGAAGAAGGAGGTGGTCATCTGCCTGCGCCAGATCATCGCGATTGCGCGCTACCGAAAAGGCCTGGGCGCCGACCCTGTCGTTGAATAGGGGAAGGCGCTGGCGGGCAGCGCCGAGTGATATGCTTCGCCGCTCACCAAACAAGGATGGTGGTAATGGGGTTGCGAGATCGAGGAAGATCGCCAAGATCAGGAGCTGCCGCGATGAAGACCCGAACGGCATCATTCATAGGGCTCGCGATTTGGATAGCGTTTCTTTGGCTGGGAAAGCCATCTGCGTCGTTGATCAGCTATTCTGTGCCGTTTGGAATTGCTCTGATCGCCACAGGCCCCCTCGAACTGATCCCAGATCGTTGGCACAGGCTTAATTTCCTCGTCAATGCCCTGGCGACTGGATTCTTCTTCGTCAGCATCATGTTTGCGATAGTGGCAATCTCTTTCGCCCTGTCATTGAGCACAAGCGAGCGTTCGATTTTCTGCCTTGCTGGATGGGCAACGCTGTTGATTGTTTACCATTTCGCAATCCCTCGGCTGAAGCGGTCGCCTTTTCACCGACTCAGCGAGGATAGAGGGATGTACAGCCCTCCAGCGGATGACGATAAACGGAACTGAGATCAGATAGGCCAATGCCGGAGCAGATTAGTCGCTGGCGGGCAGCGCCGGATGGTCAGGCTCGGCGCATCTTGAAGCCGAACATGCACTCGATGTCGTGGTACTCGCATCGCTCGTAGGCCTTGTACTTGGCCTGCGATGGCGTGCTGGCGAACACATCGACGATGGTGCGATTAGTGATGTCCCACCAGTCCCAGCCTCTGACAAGCACCTGGTAGCGCTTCAGCGGCAGCTTTTCGGCTATCTCGCCGTACTGCATCTCTCAGGTGGGGTGATAGTTCCGGATGCGTTTCTTCGGGTCGCTGTCGAGGATTACGCCGATGTACTGACCGCGGTCGGCCATGATCACGCCAGGCTCGCCGTTGGCGATGACGCGCCGGCCTATCTCAGCTGGTACGCCGTAATGGCGTCGGACGTAGTCGCAGTTGTAGTTGCTCATGGCTTTCTCCATGCATGCGCCGCCCTCGCCAGGGTGGCGTATTTCGTTTATGTGGGGTATTTAGTCGACAAGCGGCATGGGGCCGCATCGGAGCAGATGTGAATACAAAGGAACTGAAAAAGTTTTTGCGGATACCAGACCAGCATGAATTCAGGTCTGGGGACGGCGTCATGGAAATCACCGCCGGCGTAGATACCTGGAATTTCTACGAGATCGACGAGAATGGAAAGACAATCGCTCACTACCTGATCGTTGAAACCCATGATCATGAAGGCAGTGGAAGCCTGACCTGGAAGAAAACCAAAAAAGGATGAGCCCCAGTTATCTCACGCTGCTAGCTTGGTGTCGTGAAACACATCCATCTGCGCGGAGCCCTGCGCGTAGGCGCCGGTTCGCCGGGGGATGCTTGGTGGTGGCAATTTGATGTCATTTGGGTTATAGGATTGTAATCCCATCCAAGCGAGTCGAATCCCCAGATGGACCGCGAGCCAACAAACCAGGAAGTCGCAGCAGTTCTCGGAATTGATGAGGATCAGGTTGATAAGTACCGTCAGGAGGCTGTGCTATTGGGCGACGGTTCCTGGCTGATCCACTTTTCCTACGACATGCCGCGAGAGCTGCGGCACAGCTTCACCGGGAGCTTCACGGCGATCGTCGAAGGCGTGGCATCTTCTGTTGACGCTCGCTCAGTCGACTGAGGCTGGCTGCTGGCGCCGGCAGTGCCGGACGCGCGCGGTGATGTGTTTCAAGCGGAAAGCTCCATCTCCCGGTCATGCCAGCCGGCAAGCCACCAGTCGCAGTTGACGGTCTGGACATTGCGTGACTGGCTGTTGTCGCGGCATGAGCTACAGAGGTAATACGTGGTGGGGTGGACCGGCTGGTGCTGCCTCATGGTTAAGCGTCTGTCAGGTGCTGGAGGCATTGTGGGTTCGTCGGACACTACCCTCAAGTTCACGCCTGCTGTGCCGATGCAATAGACACATTCCAACATGTGGTGCCCCCCCTCAAATCCAGACAGGATGGACTATGTACACAACACAGCAGGAGCAGCTTTCCCACGAACGCGATGCGATCGAAGAGGCCATTCGCAACGCCATCAAAGGTGCTGGCAAGGTCAACATTCTGGTCGCGGGAAAAACAGGTGTGGGTAAAAGTACGTTGATCAATACCGTGTTTCGTGGCGATTTAGCAGAAACGGGCTCTGGCCGCCCGGTGACGCAGAATACCCAAGAGATCACGAAGCCAGGGCATCCCCTGACCATCCTTGACACCAAAGGGCTAGAACTGAAGGACTTTGCCGAAATCAACGAAACGCTCGAAAAGGAACTGCGTGATCGGGCTGCCGACTTCGATGGTGAACGCCATATCCATGCTGCATGGGTATGCATTCATGAAGACGGCCGCCGTGTTGAGGAGGCGGAAATAAACCTGTGTAACCTCTTGGGCAGTTACAAGGTTCCAGTGATCGTTGTAATCACCAAGGCCCGCAATGACCAAAACTTCAGTAAGGAAGTCCGGGATGTCATAAAACAAGCCTGCGAAGTTGTGCGCGTCCGAGCAGTTACTGAAGAAATCGAGGTCGACGAAGAGCGTATCTTGTTGCCAGTCAAAGGTATTGATGATCTGATCGCCGCGACTGCGAAGTATATTCCCGAAGCACAACAACGAGCCTACGCTAATGCCCTCTCCTCTAAGAACCTGGAGGGCCTGAAACAGAAAAAAAAGCAGGCTGAGCGTGAAGTGAACATGGCAGCAGGCTTGGCCGGCACTGCCGCCGCCGTACCTATCCCGTTTTCCGATGCCTTCGCGCTGGTACCCATCCAAGTCGGCATGCTGACTAAAATTGGAATTACCTATGGGATGGAAGTCAGCACAGCTGCTATAACAACGATGGTGGGCTCGATTATTGGTAGTTCGGCTGCTACGTTGATTGGTCGCGCGTTTGTCACCAATGCCTTGAAATTGATACCGGGTGTGGGGTCGGCCGCAGGTGGTGCGTTAGCAGCGACGACTGCGGTTGCCCTTACCAAAGCTCTTGGAGCCGCGTACATTGCCGTACTGCATGACTTCTGCGAGCAGAAGCCTGGTGCCGAGCTAGACATTGAACTGATCACCAGCGAACTTAAGCGGCGAATGAAGTTTTCTTGAGCCTTTCTGCCCACATTGAAGAAACCGCGGTAATGCGCGGTTTCAGATAGCGAGAATATGTTCTCGCTCGTATTGGTAGCCGCTCTTCTCGCACTCGCGTATCTGCGCTTGCCTTCGATGTAAATCTGCGTGCTTTGCGAGTGTACTTGCCGGCAGTCTCCTCAAGCTTTCTGGACAACGCCACATGATGCCACTCAGTGTGCTCAACCTTCTCGCCCGATTGCTTGTCCGTCCAATACTCGCTGGCGGCCAAGCTGAGGTTAGTCACTGCGTTGCCGTTGGGCATTTAGCGCACCTCCGGGGGCTGGCCGAGCGTGCCGACCAGGTTGACCTTATTTACCCCGCGACTCATGAAGACGCCGCCCCGGCCAACAAGATCATGGCGAAGACAAAGAGTGCAGCCCAGCGAGTTGCACTTTCACCGATCTGCCGAACCTTGACCACGGCAACCACCGGCAGGGTCTTCGCGTCGATTGCGCGCTCCAGGCTCTGTGCATAGCGAACAGCCTGTGCGTAGCTGGTGTTGCGACCGTACACACGGTTGTTGCTGGAAGAGACAACAATCCAGCCGTTACCGCTTTGCGTGACAAAGAAGCGTGACTTGCTGCGGAAGGTCTCTGTGGCCGTGATCACTTCCTGGCGCAGGGCTTCGAGCTTGTCCTGGCTTTGTTGGATGGCTGCTTGCATGGGTTGGTCCTCAGTGGGTCAGGCGTGGAGCTCGAAGGCCTCTGCCTTGCGAACGATTCGAACTTGGGCGGTGCGGCGCTCCGGCGTGCGCCGATCGCGGCGTATTGGGTCGCTGTCATCGATCACCGCGTGCATGGTGATGAGGGTGGCCAAGGCGATGCAGAGCGGGCTGATGATCTGCTGACGCATGGCCTTGGTAACCGCCTCGATGCGGCGGCCCGCTTCCAGCTTGAAAAGGGCATTCTCGATGCGGTTGGCCACGGTGCCCGGGCTGACCGCCATCTGGCGGGCGATTTCTTTGGTGGTGAGGCCTTGAGCCACCCACAACAGTGCTTCGAGCTCACGGGGAGCCAGCGCCTTGCCGAGCTGGCCAATCCATGAGCCGCAAGTGATCGTTTCCATGATTGTCCTCAGCAACCGAATTGGTCAGGCGCCAAGCGCGGGTGACCAGACCCGCCGTGAAGGTGGCCTGGCGCCTGCCAATGCGGTCGATGTGAAGGGAATGATGCAGGCGCCCGGCGCTGCCCGGGATGCGTCGAGTCTGGCCAGCTGATGCCCTCGGACTCGCCTGCGGTACACGTCGTCGTTTCAGTTGAGCCTGCCCGGAGGCTGATGCGCGGTCACATCGGCGGCCCTGCTTTCCGCTACCTGTTAGGTTTTGGGCGCAGCCTTCAGGCTTACTGCGCCGCGCGTGGTGTAGCGATCACTTACTTCATGGCTTGATCCTCTCTTGTTCGCTCACTGGGAAGGCAGTGGCCACCTTCGATTTCCCGTCTGGCCCTGTCGCCAAGGCCAGCCAGTGAAACCTGGTTTCCGCTCCATGCTTGTTGCCGCGGCTATCCCCACCTGACCGGGTCACACATTTCGTGTTCGGTGTTCTTCCCGGCTGGCTGCATGGTTTGGCGTCCTCCCATGGAGGGAGTCCGGCAGCTATCCAGAGGCTGCGTGGTCGACGACTTAGCTTGTCCCGACCCAGGTGATGGCCTGGGTGCGTCGAGTTGGTCACGTCTGGTTGTGTAAAGAGCGGTCGACCCTAGGGTCTCCAGAGGACTTAGCAGTGCCTCGATGGGCAAAATATGTACCAGTGCAATTGTCGTGTCAATGCACTGGTGCATAATTTATTTCGACCGATGGGGCTCCGCCGATGTCTGGCGCTAGGGATTAACTTTTCCTACATGCTTGGCTATGATCTGAAAAAACTGGATATACATACAGTAAAAGGAGCAGCGGCATGACCAAGCAGAAGAAGTCGACACCACAAGCAGGCCACGGGATGACCGCCCTGGAACGCCTGGGCCTGAGAGTCTCATCAATGATCAATCACCCGATCGCGCAGGCTCAGCGCTGGGTGACGATCCATCGCCTCGACACGGATGGAGACATGGAGTGGGAGGAGGTGATGGGCCTGCTGGCCGAAGCCCCGGAGCTGGACCTGACGTTCAACGACGACGAGAGCGTGACGGTGAGGTGGGAGGCGCAGAGCGCCGAGGATCGTGACGACCTGGTAGTGGAGAGGGAGTGGGAGGAGAGGCTGGAGGAGGCGCCTTTCTGACAGTCAAAAAAGCCCGCTCAAGGCGGGCCCATCGTGCGATGACGGCATTAGCGGGTGAGCATGATCTTGGTAGTCTTACCGTTTGTTACGGTAATCCGATCCGTGATTTGCCCGCCCTGGTTGGTCAGGCCCCATTGGCTAGGGGCTTGCCAGCGGACATCCGAGGTCAAGAAATACCGCCCAGGTGGAACGTCGTTGAACTGGAAGGCGCCACTGCCGTCGGCCTGAGTAATTTTTACATAGTTCGACTGCTGCGGATCAGCTGGCTGGATTGGAGCACGAACCTCATAGATCGTGCGATACCAGTGCTCCGAGTAAGAGGTGACAGGGTTAAGGTATACCTGCGAACCAGCCCCATATTTGACATCGCCGCCAACTGTTTTCATGAAGACTTGTCCCTCAACCGTGCCGGTCCCGGTAGCGGGTAAAGCCTTGTACTCCTCGACCGGAAACGATGGCCGAGGCTGCGGAGTAGGCTGCGAAACGCACCCGCCTATCATCAGTGACGCGAAGAGCACAGCGGAAATTTTTTGAGTGGACGACAGCATAGATAACTCCCTGTGAATTTGGGCGCCATCCTACCAATATGGCCATCAGCCATCACACAAGCAAAGAAAAGCCCGCTGGGGAGGGCGGGCTAAGTGGGTGTCACAAAGAGCGCTTTGACGGTGCAGGGTAGGGCGTGAAAAATGCGTGAAGGCATGAAAAGCCCGCCGAGGCGGACTGTTTTCACTTGCGCTTTGGTGCCGGCAGCGTTTTTGCTGCAAAAGCTTCAAGAGCCTTGTTCGCGATTGCCAACTGAACAGTTCCCTTTTTGGTTTGACCAAGGAGGTAGGTTGGAAATTTGTTGATGATGTATGTCTTTACGAGCCAAGCCCTGAAGTCACCCAGCGCTGAGTCTGGGTACGCGAAGGATGGCTGAGGGTTGCTCTTGGCCTGAGGGTAATACAGTGGATACTCATGGTCGTACTTCCTGCGCTCCCCATGAGTGCTAGAAAGATTATTTGTCGTCCAGTGCTCGCTCCATGCTTTGCCGACTGAAATATCTGGGACGACCTTATCGCTGATCATCACGCCAGCACGAATCATTGGAACGATCATCGATGCTATTTCGCGGAAAACACTGAAGTAGCCGAACGGGACAGACGTCGCAGTCATGTCTACTCGATCATGGAAATGGCGCCAGCTCTCAAGAACTTTTTGCTCAGGAGAATAGCCTACGGCGGTATACACCAGGGCTCTGAATGTCTCCCGCGCCAGGCGCCGGAATGCCTTAATGGCCTCAGCTCTCGGCTCTTTAGCTACGAAGGCGTAATACTCAAGCAAGGCCATGCAAACTGGCTCAGTATAAGCATTCACCTCTGAGCCATTGAGCTCAGACTTCAGGTAGAGCCCCGACTCGAAATACTGAGCGGACTCCAGCATTTCGTTGATGGCTTTGCCGCGCTCCTTTAGCTTCTCATCCGGCCAATTAATAGCTAGGCGGTTGAGAACTTTTCGGTCAATACCGCACATCCGCGCCAAGCCGCTTTCTGTGAGGTAGGGAACCCCATTCTCGAGGACGCCCATCTCAACGCCGTCGATCTCAATTTGTCGCTCGACATGGAAGAGCTCGCCTTGAGAAGGGCCTGGGCCTAAAACCCCTGGGAATTGTACCAAGTCCTTGATATCACTCATTTTTTAGATGGGCCTCAATCCTAAGTTTCCCGCTGAATGTAGCGGTGCGTGACGGTCTTGTCGGGCACCACCCTGTATCCTTTACTCGCGTATCCTGGCAATCCTCCCGGCCCTCACCTCATCCCCATACCCCGCCAACCGATCGGCCAGCTCATGCAGCCCGCCCACGTGCTTCATCGCCTCAAGGAACTGGGCTTCCTCACCGCCTTGGGCTTTGTGGAAAATCTCCAGTGCCGCGCTTTCCAAGGCGAAGGCCGCATCCTTCAGGTCTCGGCGCAGCTGCTGGTTGGGCTTGGATAGAGACATGGCTATACCAGGTGGGCGTTCCAGACCAGCAGAACCCGGGCCTGGATGAAGGTCTCATCAACGCGGATGTCTTCAGGTGGATGATTGGTGTTGTCCGAAATCATCTTGAAGTGGTCGCGACCTTTCTTCTGTAGGCGCTTGATGTACTGGTGACCCTGATGGGAAAAGTAATAGATCCCGTCGCCCACGAACTCACGGATGCTGATGTCAACGACCAACGGGTCGCGGCTTTTGATGGTCGGCGCCATGGACTGACCGACACCCGTTATGAGCTTCAGATGGAAATGCTCTTTGAACTCGACTCCCATCTCTCGCAGATGAGTAGGGCTGACGCGGATGTCCTGCAGCATTTCAGGGAAGTCGTGAGCCACCTCACCATCGCCCATTGCTCCGCGCACGTCATAGTGGGCAATCCACACCTCATCTCCGACCAGGCCCGGGCGAGAGAAATCAGCGCTCAGCAGATTATTGGCTGATTGCTCCGCAGATTTTTCCTCAATGGCGTCAGCGATTTTCTTTCGAGCATCGGCAGACAGCCCCTTCCCATGCTTGGCCAGCATTTGGCGGACAATATCTGAAGTTGATAGCGATTCAGGGGGCTGAGGTTCAGCTTCGTTGTTGCTGAGCGGCTCATAGCCCCGCAATTGGTCAGTGCTAACACCAAAGTAATCGGCCAAGGGCCTGACCTGCTTGTCTGCCGGCTCTTTGATCCCTTTAGTCCCGTGGGGCTTGAGAATCCTGGAAATGGTCGATTGACCAACCCCAGTTCGCTCAGACAGCTCGACCTGATTGATGCCCTTTTCGGCCATCAGCTGAGCAAGAATTTTATCTATCGATTTATGCATAGGTGCAATGCTGCCTCCCAGCAGTGCATAGGGCAATAAGGCACATCGTTGACAGATATGCACCAGTGCATGATCATGTGCATATCTACAAAGGGGGCAGCCATGAGTGCTACCGATCTTCCAAGCAAATTGGATGCATTGCTTGGCTCAGGCCTGACCTACAAGGCCATTGCCGGGCGTGCCAAATGCGACATCTCGACGATTTTCCGCATTCGCAACGGACAGATCAGCAATCCGAGCTATGTAGCCGGAACTGCGATCGATCAGATGCATGCAGAACTGGTGAAGCCGAGCAAGAAAAACTCAAAAAGAACAGACGCGTAGGCCATGCCAACCTAAAAGTCTTCGATGGCCGTTCACGTACCGAATTATCCACGGGGTGGCGAACCGCCAGTAGATGACCGAAACACCTGCGAATCCATCCAGTACCGGAATCGCAGGCGAAAAAAAACCGCCTGGCAGGGCGGTCTTCTTGAAACTACATCGAGGTCGATTATGCACCGCACGGACGATGCAGGCAATACCACGCATTCCACGTCAGGTTTCGGCATCTCGCCAAATCTGACGCGTAAGGCAGTTAGTCATGGAGGGCGCTCGTAATGGCTCGTATCCGCAGCATCAAGCCTGAGTTCTGGACCAGTGAACAGGTCATGGAGTGCTCGGCAATGGCTCGACTCCTCTTCATCGGGATCTGGAACTTCTGCGATGACGCAGGCAATCACCCGATGTCCCCCAAGACCATAAAAGCTCTCGTTTTCCCTGGCGACGACATCACTGCGCTTGCAGTGGAAGGGCTGCTCACTGAGCTGGTAACGAACCGACTGATTACCCTCTACGAGGCGTCATCGAAGCAGTACCTGCACGTCAACGGATGGCACCACCAGAAAATCGACAGACCAACAGTAAAACACCCTGAGTTCGTTGAGCCTTCGCCGACTGCTCGCCGAGAAGTCGACGAAGGCTCGTCTAGCGGTGATCGAGGCCTCACCCCCGGAATGGAAGGGAAGGGAAGTAATACACACTCTCCGCGCGAGCCGTTCGCGATGTTCCTCGATTGGATTCCTGACCAGGCTCAGCTTGAGGCCTATGCCAAGCGTTCTGGGGTGGCCATCGAGGAATTCTCGGAAAAGGCCATTTCGGGCTTTGTCGTCCATCACGATGCAAAGGGACTGGCCAAGACCGAGAGCCAGTGGATCGCCGACCTAGTCGGCTGGAGAAAGCGCGACCTTGCGAATGCAGCGAAGGTCGTTCCTCTGCGGGCAGGGCCTGGTGGCCAGCAGTTCGATGACAGTGATACGTCGTGGATCGAGCAAGGAAGTGCCCAATGAACCCAGTCGCAGTTGTCACGCACGGCCTGTGGGCCAAGATACAGTCCGGTCAGCACGTCCCTGCTGGATACGAGCTGCCCGATGACGTGAAGGCCGAACTCAATCGGAAGACGGCAGAGGTTATCAACGATCTGTTCCGTGACCTGCGCTCGATCTGCACCGCCTGGAAGCAGGCTTGGCCAGACCGGGCCACCTACAACGCGTCCAAGCAGCAATGGCTGACCGCGTTTCTGGAGGCTGGAATCTGCAAGTCCGAGCAGTTGCAGTTTGGGCTGATGCGCTGCCGCCAATCGGGGGCGCCTTTCATCCCGCCGCCCGGTGAGTTTATCCAGTGGTGCCAGCCGTCACCAGAGATGCTCGGTCTTCCAGCCTTGGTGGCCGCTTTCCGCGAAGCAACCCGCAATGCCCATCCTGCGATGGCTGGCCGGGGCAAGTGGAGTCACGACGCGGTGTGGCACGCGGCCAGGGAGTGCGGCTTCGAGAACCTCAACAAGCTGCCATCCGACGCCAGCTCGAAGCTGTTCGAGCGCAACTACACCATCGCAGTTCGTCGGCTTATGGCCGGTGAACCGCTGCAGAAGATGCCACTGGCACTTCCTGCAGAGGTTGCCGCGCGCCGCACTCCGAAAGTGGGAAATTCTGCCCTGGAAGTCATGCGCGCCCGCTTGGCGGGGCGCTGATCAATCAACCTGCAAGGAGGCGTCATATGCGCCAAACCAAACTGACCAAAGCCGCGCGCGGCCGCGAGTGCCAGGTGCGTATCCCTGGCGTATGCAACGGCAACCCCGAGACCACTGTCCTTGCGCACTATCGCCTGGCGGGTACCTGCGGCGTCGGCAAGAAGCCGCACGACCTGCAAGGCGCCTGGTGCTGCAGCGCTTGTCACGACGCGTGCGACGGGCGCAGCCGGGCAGTGGACCGCGACACCGCACGCCAGTACCACGCCGAGGGCGTGATGCGCACCCAGGCGCTGCTGCTCAATGAGGGGGTTCTGATCGCATGAACTCGTCCGCCATTCGCCCGTTCAAGGCCAGGCCGACTCGCGCCAAGCCCGTTGACCGGGAGGGGCAGGAGCAGGCCGCGCTGATGCAGGAGCTCCAACTGCGCTACCCGCAGGCCTACAAGCTGATCTACCACGTCCCGAACGGCGGGCACCGGGTCAAGGCTGTGGCCGCCAAGCTGAAGGGGCAGGGCGTGAAGGCCGGTGTGCCTGACCTGGTGCTGCCTATGGCGCGCGGCGGCTACTTTGGGCTGTACATCGAGTTCAAGGCCATGCCGCCTTTCGATGCGCCGGTTTCACCCAGCCAGGACGCCTACCTGCAGGCGCTCGCCGACCAGGGTTACCTGGCCATCGTGTGCCGGGGCAACATCGACGCCGTAGAGGCCATTCGCGCCTACCTGTTGCTGCCTGCCACGGTGGCCGCATGAGCGCGACCCGCGAAGTGAAGTTGAGCGAGGCCGAAGTGCGCCGGCAGGCTGCCGACAAGTCAGTACGCGACCTGCGCGACCCGCGTCACCCCGGCCTGTATCTGCGGTTCTGGAGCAACCGCGAGCGTGGCACCTGGCACCTGGTGCGCGGCAAGAAGTGGGTGCCGGTCGCCCGCTGGCCTGACCTGACCGTGGCTGCGGTGATTGCCGAGCTGCCTGCGCTGCGTCAGCGTCTGCTGCGCGACCCCGCCACGGCGCCGGTGGTTTCTGGCATGGCCACCGTGGGCCAGCTGCTGGACTGGTACGGCGATCGGATGGCGCGTGACCGCTCGCTGTCGGCCAAGCGCAAGGCCGGCGCCCGGTCCGCCATTGCCCAGCATCTGAAGCCGCGCCTGGATGACCTGGCCCTGGCTGACGTGTCTGCCGATGCGTTGGACAAGCACCTGATGTGGCCGTGCCAGGCCGAGGTGTCGCTGTCCTACCTCCGGCAGATGTTCGCGCTGCTGCTGACCGCCTTCCGCCAGGCCCTGCAGCTGGGGTTGATCGACCGAAACCCCATGGCCGGGATGCGCTTCAACGACTTCACCAAGGCCAAGATCCTGCCCAAGGCAGCCCGCCTGCGTGACGTGCAGTTGCCGGAGCTGATGCAGCAGCTGGCCCAGGCATTCGAGCAGGATCCAGGCGCTGCCATGCTGGCCCTGATGATGCTGGCTCACGGCACACGGATCGGTGAGACCCGTATGGCCCGCTGGAACGAGATCTCGCTGGCGGCTGCCGAGTGGTTCATCCCCGCTGCCAACGCCAAGACACGCACCGAACACCGCTTGCCACTGACCGCCCAGGTGCAGGCGCTGCTGACTCGGTACCGGGCCATCCAGCAGGCCGAGGACTATGAGGGGGTCTACCTGTTCCCGAATCGCCGGGGCCTGTGCCTGAGCGAGACGCAGGCCAGCAACGTGTTCAAGCGTCTGGGGCAGGGTGAGTGGACCAGTCACGACCTGCGCAAGGTGTCCCGCAGCACCTGGACCGACCTCGGCATCGACGGCCACATCGGCGAGATGCTGCTGAACCACAAGCTGGGCAAGATCGCCAGCACCTACATCCACACCCAGGCCATGCAGCAGCGCCGCGTCGCGCTGGAGAAGTGGCACGCCTGTCTTGATCGGATCGGCTTTGCAGCCATTCACGGCCTTACCAAGGCCTTATTTGAAATTTCGCAGAATTCGCCAGAGGCCGCAGCAGCCGTGGGGCCGAACGACCTTACCGCATTTGTAATTAGCGAGGATTCGAAATGAATATTTCCGAGCCCGAGGCCCTACGGGATCAGTTCATCAAGGCTTACCGCAGCCTGCTTCTAGCCGAAGGAATGAACATCCGAGAGTGTCGATTCGAGTGGTGTGAAGGCGGGTTTGTGCATCGCGAAACGGCAGTCGCTTGGTGGGCTTGGCAGGCCTCCCGTGAAAGCCTTCGCGTCACCAATCCGTTCCCCGTCCAGATGGGTGACCCGGATGCAGCATGGGCGCGCGAGGTTGCTGATAAGTCGCTGCGCGGCCAAGGGCTTAAGGTGGTCGGCTGATGAAGAAGCACGGGCCATCTTTCAAGAAGGCCGTGATCGAGCTGGACAAATGCCCTTTGTGTCGTGGGAGAGCGGTTACTCAGGGCCTGTTTCACGAACTGCCATGCGACCACTGCAACGCCTCGGGCTTTGTGGCGGCTGCAACAGGCGAGGCCCTTGCCCTGGATGAACTGGTGACCCAGCTCAGCCTGATGCTGCAGGCCGCGACACGGCAGATCGAGCAATTGAAGAACCCTCAGGCATCCGGGCCTGAGGCGACATATCAGGGAAGCAACCGGCGCGGCGCCGGCGGCACCAACTACACCGGGGATTAAGGGGGAAGGACATGAAAAAACGAACCTACGTAGACAAGGCCCTTGGTGACACCGCGTACATGCTCGAGCAATGGGGCTGGTGGCGCATGGATGGCATGGGCGTGCCTCAGTATGTATGCCCGCTGTATGCGCTCATGAAGGAGCACGTCCCAGCGGAAGGCGGCCTCAAGCAATACGTGATCACGGACGACCTAGCACTTGCGGTGGACGGTGCCGTAGCCAGGCTGAACAAGCGCAATCCGCAGATGGGCGGCTTTGTCTGGCTGTACTTCGGTGCTAAGTGGCCGGCGCTGCGGATCGCCCGGGAGCACAAGATGGGTGAAGCGAAGGCGCGCGAGCTGATCAACACTGGAGTGGCTTGGATCGATTGCGCTATGGAGCAGCTGCGCGAGGCTGCATAAAAAGCTTTCCGCGCGGATAAACACCTGTTTTCATTGCAGCGTGTCCAGCTTGCAAGAAACGCGAGACAGATGAACCCCGGCCATTGCGTCGGGGTTTTATGATTTTGATCGGGCTCAATCTTCCTCTAAGTCCGAGACTTCTGTTTCTCCAAGGCGTGGCGTAGCGCTCACTACTTGTTGGTGATACCTTTATGCCATCAACCTGATCGGAGGCGGCATGAGCGGATTACTAGAGGGTTTGCTTAGCGTCACGAACGGCCTAATAGAAGCTGGCCCAGTAAAAATTGATAACAAGTTTGTTGAGATCGCAGTTGGCTTGGGTGCAGTTGGTATCGCGGGATACGCTGCTTACAAGATCCTTAGCGACAAGCAAGCCGCTGAGAATATTTCGTTACTCTCAAAAGGCTTTGCTTCTCAGGCCCCGCTTGATGGCTTTGGAGCAGAAAACAGGTCGGGTTTGACAGGGCTTGCGCAGTTTATGACTGGGGACGCCGGCGACATTAAGTCCGGTAAGCCCGGCAAGCCGGCAAAGCGCCGCAAGTCCCGCAAGCATGATCGCGGATAGCCCACGGCATCCGACCTCTATGTTGGCTTGCTCTCAGGGATTAGTGCAGATGTAAGCAGCCCGCAAATTCAGAGGCCACGTCCTCCGTAATCAACCTCAAAGGCTCGCCATAACGGTGAGCCTTTTTTTCTGCTCCCCGCGACGGGAGGAATCGAGATGCCAAACATGCCCGAGAAGGATCCTGGCCTGTGGGCCGCTGTGCTGGCTTGGCTAGTGGCGCACCAGCCCCAGCTTTATACCGGTGGCATTGCAGCAGCGGTTGCCATGTGTCGCGTGATCTACGGCGGTGGCCGAGGCCGAAAGGTCGTACTCGAGGGCGCTATCTGCGGGCTAATCGCAATTAGCTTGCTGCCCGTCCTGGAATACTTCGCGTTGCCACCCAACCTCTCGGTCTTCGCCGGCTGCATGGTCGGTTTCATGGGGGTCGAGAAGCTGCGCGAATACTCCGACCGTTTCATGAGCAAAAAAGCTGAAGGTTGAAATATGTCTACCTCCGAGACCTGCAAGAATCCCCGGCCCTATGGCTACCGCTGGCAGCGGGCCCGGGAAGGTTGGCTACGCAAGAACCCACTGTGCGTTCGCTGCAGGCAGGCAGGCGTCAACAAGCCGGCCAACGTTGTCGACCACATCCAGCCACACCGCGGCGACATGACTTTGTTCTGGGATCAATCCAACTGGCAGTCGCTGTGTACCAACTGCCACAGCTCCTACAAGCAGCGCCTGGAGAAGTCTGGGCGCGAGGCAGGGTGCGACGTCAGTGGAAGGCCGCTGGACCCACGTCATCACTGGAATCGGCGCTCCTGAGGGGGCTCTGGGCGCTACGGGGCCCCATCCAGCGGGGTAGGGGGGGTGAAAATGTTTCTCCGGAAATGATCCCTGACCGATCGCCCCCCTCCGTGTGCAAAGCCGCGAAATGAAATGATTTTTTTTGAGAGCAGAAAATGGCCGGGAGACGACCCACACCGACGGAGCTGAAGCTTGTCAGAGGGAATCCCGGTAAGCGCCCGATCAACAAGAACGAGCCTCAGCCAGCTAAGCGCATTCCCAGTGCCCCAGATCACTTGAGCTCGGATGGCCAGGTGGCGTGGGGGCGGCTCACTGTGCTGCTGGACCGCATGGGGGTGCTTACCGAAGCCGATGGCTTTGCGCTTGAGCGCCTCTGCGACTGCTACTCCGAAATCCTTGCCCTGCGTGAGGTGATTGATGCGCAGGGGCGGACTTACGAAACCACCAGCACCCAGGGCGAACTGGTGCTCAAGGCGAACCCGGCGGTGGCCATGTTGGCCGACGTAGACCGCCGCTTCAAAAGCTACCTGGTCGAATTCGGCCTGACACCGGCTGCGCGATCCAAGGTGCAAGTAAAAGACGATGAGCCAAAAGAAGACCAGTTCGCGGAGTTCTTCGGTTGACGACCCTGCGACGCAGTACGCCAGGGAGGTGCATTCCGGTGAGCGTGTCGCGGGGCCAGACATTCGCAATGCGTGCGCGCGCCATCTGCGGGATCTGGAGGAGGGACCGAAGCGCGGGCTGACCTGGGATTTGGCTGCGGCTAACAAAGCTATTCGCTTCTATCGCACCGTCCTCAAGTTGAACGGTGGGGAGTTTGAAGGGCTGCCGTTCGAGTTGTTGCCCTGGCAAAAATTCATTGTGGGCAGCATCTTCGGATGGAAGTCCAGTGACGGGTATCGCCGCTTCCGGGTCGTTTACGTCGAGAGCGGTAAGGGTTCGGGCAAATCGCCCCTGGCCGCCGGGGTGGGGCTGACCGGACTGATCGCGGACAACGAAGCACGCGCCGAGATCTACGCTGCCGCGACCAAAAAAGACCAGGCCATGATCCTGTTCCGTGATGCTGTGGCGATGGTGCAGCAATCGCCGGAGTTGACCAAGCGCCTGGTCTGCAGCGGCACAGGCCAGAACATCTGGAACTTGGCCTACCTCAAGTCAGGATCGTTTTTCAGACCGATCAGCTCGGATGATGGGCAGTCTGGTCCGCGTCCACACATGGCGCTGATCGACGAAGTGCACGAGCACAAGACCAACATGGTCGTGGAGATGATGCGCGCCGGTACCAAGAGCCGTAAGCAGGCGCTCATTTTCATGATCACCAACAGCGGCTCGAACAAGCGCGGCCCTTGCTGGGAATACCACGAGTACGGTTCCCGGGTTGCATCTGGGGCACTCAAAGATGACGGATTCTTCGCCTATATATGTTCGCTGGACGAGGGCGATGATCCGATTCAGGACGAAAGCTGCTGGTTCAAGTCGAACCCTTCGCTGCAGGATGCTGATCTTCCGGGCATGAAGTACTTGCGCGAACAGGTGACCGAAGCTCGGGGGATGCCGAGCAAGGAAGCCATGGTGCGGCGCCTCAACTTCTGCGAATGGACCGGTGCTGAGTCGCCATGGATCTCTTGGGATGTGTGGAGCCAGGCTGAAGAACGCGTACCGATGTCGCTGCTGCGCAATCGTCCCAGCGTTGGCGGACTGGACCTATCCAGTACCACGGACCTGACATCATTTGTACTGCTGTTCTATCCGACCTACGAGGATCCGCACTGGCGGCTGTTGCCGTATTTCTGGATTCCCGACCACGAACTCGACAAGCGCGAAGCCCGCGACAAAGTGCCTTACGCGGCGTGGATTAAATCGCGAGATCTAGAAACGACGCCAGGGCGTGCCATCAGCAAGCTGCATGTGTTGCGTCGGCTGCAGACCATCTGCGACTTCTTTCAGGTGGACAAGATCGCGTTTGACCGCTGGCGGATCGAGGACATGCGGCAACTGATGAGCGAGTACGACATCACATTGCCTGAACTCGTGGAGTTCGGGCAGGGCTTCAAGGATATGGGGCCGGCAGTGGACGAGTTTGAGCGGCGTCTGCTCGGCATGATCGAGCCGCAACCAGAGGAAGAGGGTGGTGCGGCAGAGTTCTTCGATGATGCGCTGCCGGCCGAGGCGGTGGAGTCTCTGCGGCACGATGGTAATCCAGTAATGACCTGGTGCGCCGGTAACGCCGTGATTGTTTCCGATCCGGCAAACAACCGAAAGGCCGACAAGGCTAAAGCAACGGGCCGAATTGACGGAATCATTGCCGCGATCATGGCGACAGGTATTAGCGGGGCAGTGTCTTCCGGCAGCAGCGGCAGTTCCATTTACGACGAAGGAGTTGGGGTTTGAACACCATTGCAATTGCTGCGTGGGTCGCCGGACTGCTTGGCTTCGGCCTGCTGGTCGCCGGCATCGCCCTGATCCATGTGCCCGCTGCGCTCATTTCTGCTGGACTGGGCCTGATCGGCTGGGCCTGGCTGGCCGATAAAGCTGCAGCTCGACTACCCCTCAAACCCAGCTCAGATGGAGGCTGATTATGTTCTTCAGCAATCTTCTCGGTGGCAATGAAGGGCTGGTTTCGGATGGCGGCGGGGGCTTCTGGCGGGGCTTGATCGGTTCTGGTCGTTCGGCAGCAGGGGTGACGGTTACGCCGGATACGGCGCTGGCCATCACCGTCTTGCAAACTTGCGTCACCTTGCTGGCGGAGAGCGTGGGTCAGTTGCCGCTTGAGTTGTATCGCCGACTTGGTAATGGCAAGCGCGAGTCGGCTACTGCCCATCCGCTCTATGATGTTCTGCGTTATCAGCCAAACCCTTGGCAAACTCCTTATGAGTACCGAGAATCCGGCCAGCTCGCCCTGGGGCTGCGGGGGAACTGCTACAGCTTCATCGAGCGCAACGACGACGGCTCGGTGAAGGCCCTATATCCGCTGCGGAACGACAAGGTGGTGGTGCTCAAGGGGGGCGACTTACGTCCTGTCTACCGTGTTGGTGGGCACGATCCGTTGCCCATGCGGCTGATACATCATGTGCGCTGGCACACGAAGAATCACTACACCGGCCTGTCTCCCGTCGAGTTGCATGCCGATGCCGTCGGCCTGGCGCAGGCGGTGAGGCAGTACGCGGGCAAGTCATTTGCCAACGGCACTGCGGTGAGTGGTGTCATTGAGCGCCCGAAAGAGGCACCGCCGATCAAGGAGCAGTCCAGTATTGACCGCATCCTCGATCAGTGGGGCAACAAGTTCTCAGGTATCGACAACGCGAAAAAGGTCGCGATGTTACAGGAAGGCATGACCTTCAAGGCGGTGTCGATGAACAACGTCGACGCCGAGCTGCTGGGCATCCTCAAGGCCACCGGGCTCGACATCGCTCGGATCTACAAGATTCCGCCGCACATGATTAACGAACTGGAGAAGGCCAGTTACAACAGCCTTGAACAGCTGCTGATCCAGTACGTGATATTCGCCTTGATGCCCTGGGTGAAGCGCCACGAGCAGGCCATGATGCGCGACTTCCTGCTGCCGTCGGAACGGCGGGATTACTTCATCGAGTTCAACCTGTCTGGCCTGCTGCGTGGTGACCAGAAAAGTCGCTACGACGCCTATGCAATTGGCAGGCAGTGGGGGTGGCTGTCGATCAACGACATCCGGCGCCTGGAAAACATGCCGCCCGTTGCCAACGGCGACAGCTATCTGCAGCCGCTCAACATGACCGACGTGGCCAACGGCCTGCCCGATATGAATAACCCAAACGTCCGCGCCCAGCTGGAACAGCAGCGTGACGACATCCTGAGGATGCTTGCCGCATGAAACGACATTTGCGCGCTGCCAGCTTGCTGTTCAATCAGCCGCTACTGACGACACCCGACATGCTGGACCTGGCAGTGCGCTGGGCCAATCAGACGATGAGCCTGAACATCGTCAACCTGAACATGGGCGGGGCTGCAGCCAACCCATCGATGTTCTATGACGACGATGACTACCAGGCCGAGCAGGACCGCCGTGAAGAGCAACGGCGCGCCGCCATTGCCCAGACCGGTATCGAAGTGATCCCCGTTCATGGCGTGCTTGTTAGCCGCGGTAGCCACTTGAACGCCTGCGAGACCATGACCAGCTACGAAGGTCTGCGAGCAGCCCTGAATAAGGCGATTGCTGACCCCATGGTCGAGCACATTGTGCTCGACATTGACAGCCCAGGCGGCAGCGCGGTCGGCGCCTTCGAACTGGCGGCCGACATTCGCGCGGCAACCAAGATCAAGCCAATCACCGGCCTGGTCAACTTCATGGCGTACTCCGGGGGCTACCTGATTGCGTCTGCTTGCACCGAGGTCGTGGTAAGCCTGACCTCCGGCGTGGGCTCCATCGGGGTAGTGGCCAGCCACATGGACCGCTCGAAGATGATCGAAGGCATGGGGGTAAAGGTCACGACAGTATTTGCCGGCGCGCACAAGAATGACCTGAGTCCGAACGAACCCATTACCGAGCAATCTCTGCAGGTGCTGAACGAAGTTGTGCAGGAGAGCTATCAGCTGTTCACGACCCACGTGGCCGATTACCGAGGCCGCGACGTTGCCGAGATCATCTCCACCGAGGCCGCTTGCTATCGAGGCTCGGCAGCCATCGCCATTGGTCTGGCTGACCGGCTCGAATCGCCGCAGCTTGCGGTAGACAACCTCTCGCGTGCGCTCGCCCTTAGTCGCGCGCAGCGCCAAGGCACACAGCCACAACAGCGCATCGGCGTGAGGGCTTCGGCCTTCGCCATTCAGTCTCAACTCTGACCGCGTTCGCGGCAGTGACCACGACCGCCTAACGGCGGTTTTTTTATGCCCAGGAGGCAGTATGTCCCTCGTAACTCAACTGCGTAGCGAACGCGCCACCATTAATGGTCAGATCCAGGCCCTGGCCCAGCTGGAGGCCGCCGGTACCGCACTCAGCGCAGAACAGCTCTCCCAGTTCGAGCAGCTCAGCACCCAGTTCAATCAGCTGACGGAGAAGCTTGCGCGCGCCGAGGCGGCCGAGCGTATGGCGACCGCGAGTGCGGTTCCCGTGAACGAAGGCGCTCAAGGCCTGAACGGCCCGCCCGGCAGTATCAGCGGTCCATTTGCAGCGAAGCCGGTGCCGGGTGCCAACATGGCGCAGATGGTCCGCGTGCTGGCCGCTTCCCGCGGCGATCAACAGGCAGCCGCGAAGTTGGCCGCCGACTCGGGCTACAACCCTGAAATCGCCATGGCGCTTAGCACCGTGACGCCAGGCGCCGGCGGGGTGCTGGTGCCGCAGAGTTTCTCCAGCGAAGTCATCGAGCTGCTCCGGCCAAAGTCGGTGGTTCGCAAGCTCGGGGCGGTTTCGCTGCCACTAGAAAATGGCAACCTCACTGTTCCGCGCATCAAGGGCGGTGCGGTGGTGGGGTACATCGGTACTGAGGAGGATATGCCTGCCACCGATATGCAGTTCGATGACCTCAAATTGTCGTCGAAGAAGCTGGCGGCTCTGGTTCCGATCAGCAATGACCTGCTGGGGTACTCGGGTTCCAACCCGAACGTGGATCGCCTGGTAGTGAATGATCTCACCGCCTCGGTAGCCCTGGCAGAAGACCTGTCCTTCCTGCGCGGTGCTGGTACCGGCAACCTGCCCAAGGGCCTGCGTTTTTGGGCGCCGGCCTTCAACGTGTTCGCAGCGCCGGCAGCTGTAACCCTGGAAGCAGTTGAGTTGGCGCTGTCCGCCCTGATTCTGCGCTTGGAGAACGCCAACTCCAACATGACCTCACCGGGGTTTGTCATGGCGCCCCGTACCAAGCGCTGGCTGGCTGCGCTGCGTGATGGCAACGGGAACAAGGCTTACCCGGAGCTGGATCAGAACATGCTGAAGGGCTTCCCGGTCGGCTCGACTACTCAGATCCCCATCAACCTGGGGGCCGAGGGCGATGCTTCGGAGATCCACTTCGCGGACTTTGCCGACTGCTTCATCGGTGAAGACGATGCCATGGTCATCGATTTCAGCAAGGAAGCCACCTACAAAGACGGCAGCGGCAACGTGATCAGTGCATTCCAACGCGATCAGACCCTCGTCCGCGTAATCGCCAAGCACGACTTCGGGCCGCGCCACGTTGAATCGGTAGCAGTGATGACCGGTGTCAAATGGGGTAGCACCCTGTAACGCAGTACGCCCGGTCCGCCGGGCACTCCTTTCCAAATTCCAGGAGCACCTCATGACCAAAGTAATTGTTACTTTTGACAAAAACTGGCGCGGCTATGCCGCTGGCGAAACGGCTGGCTTCGAATCGAATGTAGCCGAAGGGCTCATTGAGGCTGGCTATGCCAGCGAAGCGGGCAAGCAGGCGAAGAAAGGCAAACCCAACAATGGCTCCGCTGCCGCGCCAGGCAAAGATAATGGTGGCGACGCTACCGGCGCTGCGGGTAAGTCTGATGACTCAGCGGACTCTGACGGCAAGCCTTGATCATGGCACGCCGCATCGCTTACACGGGGGCGCCCGTGCTGACATTGGAGCAGGTGGCCTTTCAGTGCCGCGCTGAGCCAGAAGATCTGCAGCCCGAGCTGATCAATCAGATCATCATCCCAGGCGTTACAGCACAGGGGGAGTCGAGGACGGGCGCGGCAATACGAGAGGCGCTCTACGAAGAAGATTGGCCGGCGCACTATCCCTCAGGTCGTCCTCTGGATGTCGGTCAGGCGGTCGCTATCGAATCCGTCATGCTGCTCGGCGCTGCCAGCTCACCGGTGGAGTTCACCGGCGTGGTTGAGCTCATTCAGGGTAGCAAGGAAAGCTACCTGGAGTTTCCCGGTGGCCGACCAGAAGGGCGCCTGCGCATTCGCTACCGTGCAGGCGTTGACCTCCAGGCGCACCCTGGAGTTGTGAGCTGGCTGCTGATGGCTGCCGAAACGGCATTCGCCCAACGCGGGCTGTTGATTGTTGGCCAAACGCTGGCCGAAGTTCCTTCCGGCTTTGTCGACCACTTACTGGCGGATATCACTGTTCCGCCGAGATTCTGAACATGGCTAGCTCGATAGGCACACGCGAGCCGGAATCCGGCGAGCTGGACCGGCGCATCACTATTCGGCTGCGCGAAGATCTGCCTGTTGAGGACGCAGATCTGGATGCGGTATTCACTCAGCCTCGCCACCGCTGGGCCAAGATCCGCGCCGTCGGCACAGCGGTCTACACCGACAGTGTCCAAACGGACGACACCATCACACATCGGATGTGGGTTCGACTGCTGGGCGGCGTCACGACCTCGCATGAGGTGGTGGCGGGCGGCGTGATCTACCGCGTCAAGCGCTGCGCCCCCTGGGGGGCAGGGAAGCGCTTCACCCTGATCGAAGTTGAAGAACTCGGTCAGCAGCAGGCAGGAGGAGGGCTCTATGGCTAACTCGGCTTCCGTCGACGGCTACTTGCACATCGAGGGCTTCGACCAGTTCGGGCGTGAGATCTTTGACAAGAAACAGATCAGGAAAGGGATGCGCAAGGCTGGCCGACTGGTCAGCCGCCGTGCCCAGCTGAACCTGGCCTTGGCCCGTGGACAAGACAACTACCCGGTCAGCCGAACCGGCAGGACCGTCGAGTCGATCACGTTCAAGGTCTCCCGGGCTGGTTTTCTGGTGAAGATTGCGCCGCGAAAGACCTCGTCCATGAAGGACTACTACCCGACCTACCTGCATTACGGCGTGAAGCAAGGGTCTCGCGTTCGTGGGCTCACATCCGGCAAGCGTCGCGGTAAGGGCGAACGTGCCGCAGCTCTCGCAGAGCGGGCCGCAAGCGGATGGCGCATCGCGCCACGGGCGAACTACATGGAAGACGCCCTGCAGGACGAAAAAGACCAGGTCCAGTCGATCCTCAAAGCAGCCTTCGCCGCCGCGTTGCGCTGACCAGCAGGCCCTCCGGGCCGGTAAGCCAGTATGAAAATCTCCCCCGTGATCGCGCACTTGCGCGAGTACTGCCCGAGCCTGGCTGACAGGATTTCGGGCGGCATCGACCTCGACGCCGTTAGCTCGTCCACGCTGCTGAAGAACCCCTCGGCCTATGTGATAGCCGCTGATGACAAAGCCGGCGAGAACAAGGCGCAGAACGCGGTTACTCAGGATATCGAGGATCGCTTTGAGGTGGTGTTCGCCATGGACACCAAGGACGAGCGCGGCCAGCAGGCCGCCGACTTGCTGCACGACTTTCGCAAAGAGCTGTGGCGGGCCTTGGTCGGCTGGCGACCTGGTGACGAGTACGACCCCATCGTCTACGACGGCGGCGGATTGGTGCTGATCAACCGTGCACGGGTGGTCTACCGCTTCAGTTTCTCGGCTGGCTTCCAGCTGGGTCGCAACCGCGGCAGTGAGCCCGCTGAAACCTGGCACGAGTTCGAGCTTGATGGCCTCCCGCCGCTGAAGGGCATCGACTTCAGCCTGGACAGCCTGGACCCGAAAGACCCCAACCACACCTCGCCTGGGCCAGATGGTCGGGTCGACGTGCGCTTTTCCACCGAACTACCACAAGGGTAACCCCATGACTCAAATCACCGTGTATCCGGTAGACGGGCGCGTCACGCCCGATCCGGCCATGGGCGATACGGTGCCGGCCGAAGGGCGCACCGTGGAACTCGATATCTACTGGCAGCGCCGCCTGAACGATGGCGACGTGACCGACGAGAAACCCGCCAAGGCGAAGGCCAAGGCCGCCACCGGGAGCGCTGAATAATGTCCGTCAGTTTCAACAGCATTCCCAGCGACCTCAAGGTGCCGCTGTTCTATGCCGAGGTCGACAACAGCCAGGCCAACACGGCCACCAGCGCAATGCCGCGGCTGATCGTCGGCCAGGTCAACGATGACGCCGTGGCCACGGAAATCGGCAAGCTGACGCTGGTTCCCAGCCTGAGCCTGGCCAAGAGCATCGGCGGCGTCGGCTCAATGCTGGCCGAGATGTACGACACCTGGCGGGCCATCGACCCGGCCGGCGAGGTGTGGTGTCTGCCCGTGAAGGCCACCGGCACCAAGGCCGCCGGCAAGGTGACCGTCACGGGCACTGCCACTGCCGGGGGCCAGATCAACCTGTACGTCGCCGGGCAGCGCGTGCGGGCCACCATCAGCAACGGCGCCACGGCAGCGGCGACCGCCACGGCCATTGCGGCAGCGGTCAACGCGGCCGGCCTGTCGGTGTCGGCCGTGGCAGCGACGGGCGAAGTCACCCTGACCTGCCGTTGGGCGGGCCTGAGTGGCAACGACATTCAGCTGCAGCTCAATCGCCAAGGACGCGCCAACGGCGAAGTTACCCCGGCCGGCCTGACCGTGACCGTAACGGCGATGGCCGGCGGCGTGGGTACGCCTGACCTGGCCGGCGCGATTGCGGTGCTGGGTGATGAGCCGTTTGAGTTCCTGTGCGGGCCGTGGGCCGATGCCACCTCGCTGGATGCCTGGAAGTCGCTGATGAACGACAGCAGCGGCCGTTGGAGCTGGTCGCGGCAGCTGTATGGCCACGTCTACACCGGTCTGCGCGGCACGCTGGGCGAACTGGTGGCCTTGGGCGACACCCGCAACGATGCCCATGTCACCGTGTACGGCTTCGAGAAGTCGTGCCCGGACCCGGTATGGCGGCAGGTGGCGGCCTACACGGCACGGCAGGCGGTGTTTATCTCGGCCGACCCGGCGCGACCGACGCAAACCGGTGAGCTGAATGGCATTACCCCGGCGCCGGCCGGTGAGCGCTTCATGCTGACCGAGCGCCAATCGCTGCTGAGCCATGGCATTGCCACGGCCTTCGCGCAAAGTGGCACCCAGCGCATAGAGCGCGCCGTGACCACCTACCAGAAGAACGAGTACGGGCAGACCGACAACTCGTATCTGGACAGCGAGACGCTGCACCAGTCGGCCTACATCATCCGTTTCCTCAAGGGCCGGATTACCAGCAAGTACGGGCGGCACAAGCTGGCCAACGACGGCACACGCTTTGGCGCCGGTCAGGCCATCGTCACCCCGGCGGTGATCCGTGCCGAAATGATCGCCGGGTACTTCATCCTTGAGCAGATGGGCATCGTGGAAAACGCCGACGCCTTCGCCAAGTACCTGGTAGTTGAGCGTTCGACCACCGACCCGACCCGCGTCAACGTGCTGTACCCGCCGGACCTGGTGAACCAGCTGCGGGTGTTCGCCCTGCAGTACCAGTTCCGCCTGCAGTATCAGGTGTAAGTCAAACCGATCCACCAAAGCCCGCATCGTTGCGGGCTTTTTTGTAGGAGACGCCCATGGGCAAGAAAGTCGCGGGCACCGTTTACATCAAGGTAGACGGCACCCAGGTCACCGTGACGGGCGGGGTTGAAGTCCCGCTGAGTGACAGAAAGCGTGAAACCGTCGCACCGGGCTACTTCAAGGAAGAAGACCTGCCGGGCTATGTGGTGGCCACTGTGGTCGCTGACCCGGATCTGCCAATCGCGCAACTGATGGCAGCGACCGACGCCACCGTCACCGCCGAGCTTGGTAATGGCTGGGTCTACGTGCTGTCCGGCGCGTACATCGTGGAAGAACCGGCCGCCAAGGGCGATGACGGCACCATTGATTTCCGTTGGGAAGGCACCAAGGGGGTGTGGCAATGAAGGAAATAATTCCGCTGTCTGAACCGATTCAGGCACATGGCGAGGAAGTGATTCAGTTGGAACTGCGCCGGCCCACTGGCGTTGAAATTCGCCAGATCAAGGGGCTGCCCTACAAGATGGACAAGGACGAATCGATCACCTTGGACATGGACGTGGCGGCCAAATACATCGCTGTATGCGGTCAAATTCCACCGTCGTCGGTAAACCTGCTGGCCCCGTACGACCTGAACAACGCTGCTTGGGCGGTGGCCGGTTTTTTCTTGACGCCGGCATCAGCGAAATCGAAAGCGTCATTACCGTCATCTACGACCTCGCCTGGTTCTGGAAGTCCGACCCCGAACACGTAATGGCACGACCGTTGGACTTGATCTTGGAGTCCGTCATGCACAGTCAGCGCATAGCGGAAACGCTGAGGGGGGAAGATGGCTGACAAGTTTCAGCTCAAGGCGCTGATCACCGGTGTCGACAAGCTGTCACCGACCTTGGCTGGGGTGCGAAAGAACATTGCCGCGTTCCGCAAGAATCTGGAAAGCACAGGCCTCGGCAAGATCGGCTGGAGTGATATTGCCACTGGCGGGGCCATGGCGGCCCCGTTCATTGCCGGCGCGCGCGCGGCCATCGACTTTGAGTCGCAGATGGCCGATGTGCGCAAGGTGGTCGACTTCGATACGCCTGACCAGTTCAAGAAGATGGGCGACGACATTGGCCGGATGTCTGATCGTTTGCCCATGGCTGCGACGGACATTGCCAAGATTGTCGCGGCCGGTGGGCAGTCGGGCATCGCCCGGGACGAGCTGCTGGGCTTTGCCGACGCGGCGGTCAAGATGGGCATTGCCTTCGATCAGACCGCCGATGAATCCGGCGACATGATGGCCAAGTGGCGCACTGCGTTTCGCATGAATCAGGCTGAGGTGATCGGCCTGGCTGACCGCATCAACTACCTCGGCAACACCGGCCCGGCCAACACCAAGCAAATCTCCGCCATCGTCACCGAGGTGGGCGCGCTGGGTGAGGTGGCCGGCATGTCGTCGGCGCAGATCGCCGCCATCGGCGCGACCATGGCCGGTGTTGGCGTCAAGCAGGACGTGGCGGCTACCGGCATCAAGAACTTCATGTTGGCCATGACCAAGGGCACGGCGGCCACCAAGGGCCAGGCGCAGGCATTCAAGTCGCTGCGGCTGGACTCCAAGACGGTGGCCGAGAACATGCAGAAGGATGCGCAGGGCACCACCCTGGACCTGCTCAAGCGCATTGGCCAGATTGACGCGGCCAAGCGGCCGGCGCTGCTGGCCGAGATGTTCGGCACCGAGTCCATTGGGGCCATCACCCCGCTGCTGACCAACCTGGAGTTGCTGCGCGATAACTTGGAAAAGGTCAGTGACGCGCAGAAATACGCCGGTTCCATGGAGAAGGAGTATGCGTCGCGGGCCGCAACCACGGCGTTCAACCTGCAGCGGCTGCGTAACAACGTGATGAGCGTGGCTCGGGAAGTGGGTAGCGCCTTGCTGCCGGGCATTAACGCTGTGGTTGACCAGCTGCGCCCCTGGATCTTGCAGGTGGCAGAACTGGTGCGCGACAACCCTAACCTGGTGCGCGGCATCGTCATCGCCGGTGCGGCGTTCACCGCGCTGCGCGCGGCCGTATTCGCCGCCACGGTGGCCACCCGCTTGCTGGGCGTGGCCTTTGCGGCAACGCCAATCGGCCTCATCGCCGTGGGCATCGCGGCGGCGGCTGGGCTGATCGTCGCCAACTGGGAGAAGGTCGGGCCATTCTTCTCGGCGCTGTGGGAGCTGATCAAGGCGGCTGCGGTGCCGGTCATGGACATGATGAAGACCTTTTTTGAATGGACGCCATTGGGTCAAATCATCAAGAACTGGTCACCCATCAGCGCCTGGTTCAAGGGGCTGTGGGAGGACATCAGGCCCTACGTTGAGCCGTTGTTGAAGTTCATGGGTATTGAGGACGGCGGGCCGGGCATCACTGCCAAGGTGACGCAAATGGCCGAAGCGCAGAAGCGCCGCAATGCGGGTGAAGGTGGCGGCACGGGTGAGTTTCTGGTGGCCAATGCCGGCGTAAAGGTAAGGGCCGCCCGGGAGCTTCGCGCCCAGCAGTTCGGCGTCACGCCCGGGGCACTGCTGCAGGCGCCCGGCGCTATGCCTGAGCCCGGATCGTTGCTGCGGCAGTCTTCGGCTGCGGCTGGCAAGACCCAGCTGAACGGCGAGTTGCGTGTGTTGTTTGAAGGCGCACCGCCGGGCACCCGGCTGGTAGGGGTCAAGAGCAGCCAGCCGGGCGTTACCGTAACGCCGCAGAACGTCGGCCGCCGTACCATGGGAGGCACCAATGAGTGAATGGCGTGACTTGCGCCGCGAGGCGTCGTTTCGCGGCGTGCCCTTCTGGGTCGACAGCGACAGTGTGCCGGTCGGCCGGCGCACCCAGCTGCATGAGTACCCGAAGCGTGATCAACCCATGGTCGAGGACATGGGGCGGCAGACGCGGGAGTACAAGTTTGAAGGCTTTGTGGCCGGCAGCGACTTCATTGGCCAGCGTGACCGCCTGCTGGACGCGCTGGACAAGCCGGGGCCGGGCGAGCTGGTACACCCCTGGTTCGGTCGGCTGACCGTCACGGCCGGCAAGTGTGAAATCTCCCATTCCCGCAATGAGCTGGGCATGGTGCGGTTCAACCTGACGTTCATCGACGGCATGCTGACCTTCCCGGTGCAGACGGTGAATACCCGCCGGCAGCTGGTGGCCCATGTGCCGGGCTTGCTGGAAAAGATCAAGGCCCGCTTTGACGCGGTGATGGCCAAGGTCAACTGGGCGCGGCAGCAGGTCAACAAGGTGCGCCGGGCTATTTCCAGTGCCTATGCCTTCGCGATCAACTTCCTCAAGCCGCTGACGACACTGGTGGGCGATGTGGGGGCGTTCGTGCAGTCGGTGATCAATGCCCCTGACGCCTTGTCGGCCAGCCTGCTGAGCGACGTGGCGAGCGTTGAACGCTGGTTCAGTGGTTACGGGGCCAGTGGCTCGCTGCATGCGTCCAAGAGCAAGGCTGAGGCCATCGTGGCGTTGTCCACCGAACGTCCGGCGACGAGTGACCCTGACATTGCCCTGATCCAGTCCGCAGTCATTGGCCTGGTGCAGGACGCGGCCGTGGTCGACCTGTTGTTGGACATGGCCGAAGTGCCGGTGGCCAGCGTGCAGAGCGTCGCGCAACCGGCCGCCTTGAGCGTACAGCTGGAGCAGCAAGGGGCAACGGTCGAGGCCGGTGGCATGACTGACACGGGGGTGCCGGTCGCGGATGACATTATCGCGGCCAGAGACGCCATCAGTGAGGCGATGTGGGTGGTAGCCGGGGAAAGTACCCCGGAGCACTTCGGCGCGTTCAGCGACGCCCGTTTGGCCTTGGATCGCCACCTGACCCAAGTGGCGCGCAGCGGGGTATGGCTGCGGCCGTATCAGCCACGGCTCACGGTGTCATCGCTGGTACTGGCCCACCGTTTGTACGGCGATGCCTTACGTGGCACCGAAATCGTTTCGCGCAATGCGATTCGTCACCCGGGCTTTGTGCCCGCCGTAGAACTGCAAGTCGCCAAGAGTTAAGCCATGGAGCCAGATAATACCGTCACCCTGAGCGTTGGCGGGCACGACTACGCCGGCTGGAAAGACGTCAGCATCAGTGCCGGGCTGGAGCGCCAAGCGCGTGACTTCACCGTGTCGATCACCTGGGAATGGCCGGGTGGCGTCGATACGCCGGTGCGGATACGCCAGGGTGAAGAAGTCGAAGTGCGCATTGGCCAGGACCTGTTGCTGACCGGCTACGTGTTCAGCACGCCGATCAGCTATGACGCCCGGACCATCACCCTAAGCATTGTCGGGCGCTCGAAAACCGCCGACCTGGTGGACTGCGCGGCAATCAACTCGCCGGGCCAGTGGCGCGGTCAGAGCGTGCAGAAAATCGTGGAAGCCCTGGCCGGCGAATACGGCATCAAGGTGGTCAACGAGGCCACGGCCACGCTTGGCCTGGATGACCACACCATCGAGCCCGGCGAAACCGCGTTCGAGAGCATCGACCGCCTGCTGACGCTTTCCCGGCTGTTCAGTACGGACGATGGCCGGGGTCGGCTGGTGATTGCCAATCCCGGGGCGGCCGGGCGAGCCGTAGACGCGCTGGAGCTGGGTAAGAACATCCTCACTGGTGACACCGCCCTGGACTTTTCCAACGTGTTTTCCGAGTACATCAGCCGGGGGCAGCGCAGCGGTACTGACGACACGTTCGGGGCGGCGGTCTCTGAGGTCGAGGCGCGGTTAGGCGATGACCGGGTGACCCGCCGGCGGGTGAAGGTGATCAGCCAGTCGGGCCAGCTGACCGAGAAGATGGCCCGCGACCGGGTGCAGTGGGAGCGGGCCAATGCCCTGAGCAAGGCCTTGACGCTCAATTACACCGTGCAGGGTTGGCGGCAGAGCAGCGGCGAGCTGTGGCGGCACAACATGATCGTGCGGGTGATCGACCCGCTGATTGGCCTGGAGCGCGACATGCTGATCAGCGAAATCAGTTACGAGCTGGGCGAGCCGGGCACCTTCACGAAAATGACCGTGGCCCCGCCGGATGGCTTCCTGCCTGAGCCGAACGATGCCTACGAGAGCCGCAAGCTCAAGAAGGGCAAGAAAACCGACAACTTCGAATACCTCATTCCAGCGGACTACAAGCCATGAGAAACCCCTTAGCGAGCGTGCTGGCTCGCGGCGTGGTCGTGCTGGCCAACTCGGCGCGCAAGCTGCAGGCCCTGCAGCTGCGCATCACGGCCGGCGAGGTGAAAGACGACATCGAGCATCTGGAGCCCTACGGCTTCACCGCTTGCCCCCTGCCCGGCGCCGAGGCGCTGGCCGGCTTCTTCGGTGACCGCAGCCATGGCGTGGTGATCATGGTGGCCGACCGGCGCTTTCGCCTGCAGGGCCTGCAGCCCGGCGAGGTGGCGTTGTACACCGACGAGGGCGACAGCCTGGTGTTCAGGCGCGGCCGGGTGATCGAGGTCGACACCCTGACGCTCAAGGTCAAGGCCGGCGAATTGGTCGACTTTGACACGCCGTTAATCCGTACCACCGGGCGCATCGAGTCGGCCGGCGATCAGGTGGCCGGCGGTATCAGCCAGATCGAGCACGTCCACGACGGCGTGCTGAGCGGCGAGGGCAGCACCAACAAGCCGGTAGGGGGTGCGCCATGACGCGTGAAGACCTGCTGCGCCGCGCGGTGACCATCAGCCTGTTCACCTGGCGGCGGGCTGCAGCTGACGACCCGGTGGACGACGCCGACCGGCAGGGCTGGTGGGCCGACTGTGCGCCGACGGTGACAGGCGATCAGATCGGTTCCCGGCTGTGGTTGTTGCGGCGCCGCACCATCACCCCGGACACCCTCAAGGACGCCCGCGACTACGCCGAAGAGGCGCTGCGCTGGCTGACAGACGATGAAATCGTGACCGCCGTTACGGTCACGGTCGAGCGGCAAGGCATCGAGCGGGTCAACCTGCAGGTGGTGCTGACCGAGGCCAACGGCGAAACCTTGAAACTGGTGTTTGAGGACATTTGGAGCTTGATCAATGGCGTATGAAATCCCCACGTTGCCTGCCCTGATCGCCCGCACCGAAGCCGATTTTGAGCGTAATGCCCCGGATGCCCTGCGCCGGTCAGACGCCAAGGTGGCGGCACGGGCGCTCAGTGGTACCGCCTTTGAGCTGTATGGCTACCTGAAATGGATTGCCCTGCAGTCCAGCCCGGCCACCTGTGGTGACGAAATGCTGCGGCGCTGGGCGCAGTGGCGACTGGAAGGCGGCCCCAACGATGCCACGGCCGCCAAGGGCAGTGCGGTGGTGACCGGCTCCAATGGCGCCCTGGTCGACGTTGGCGTGGTGTACCAGTCCAGCGATGGGCGCCGGTATGTGGTGACCGAAACCGCCGTGATCGTCGGCGGTACCGCCACCCTCAAGCTGGCGGCAGAGGCCGTTGGGGCCTCGGGCAACATCGAGGCCGGCAGCCTCACGGCCGTCAGGCCGGTGCTGGGCGTCAACGCGACGGCCGTTATCAGTAACGGCGGGATCGTCGGCGGCACCGATCAGGAGGAAACCGAGCCGCTGCGGGCACGGGTCCAGGCGGCCTTCAAGAACCCCAGCAAGGTCGGCAACGGTGACGACTTTGTGGAATGGGCGCTGGAGGTGCCGGGCGTCACCCGCGCGTGGGCGCTGCCCCGCTGGATGGGGCCGGGCACCTTCGGCCTGGCGTTCGTGCGTGACGGTGATCCCGACTTCATCCCCACGCAAGCTCAGGTGGACGAAATGCAGGCGCATCTGGAGAAGAAGCGCCCCGTCACGGCCGAGGTGTACGCACTGGCACCGGCCCGTCGCCCGATCAACTTCAACATGCGTCTGGTGCCTGACAGCACCGCCCTGCGCGAAGCGGTCAGCGCTGCACTGGCTGACCTGATTCTGGAAGAGGGCGGACCTGGGCAGGTGCTGCGGATTTCCCACATCCGCGCGGCCATCAGCAACACCCCCGCCGAAGAAGACTACGTAATGAGCCAGCCGGCCAGCGATGTGCTGTTGGCGGCCAATGAAGTCGGTGTGTTGGGGACGATGAGCTGGCTAAACACCCTGCTGCTTGAAGACGGCACCCAATTGGCGACCGAAAACGGCTTCGCTCTGCTCACGGAGTAACCATGGAAAACTACACGCCGATCTCCAAATTGGACCCTGCCAATGAAGGTTCGGACGACGACCTGATCCCGACGGTACAGGGCGCCGGCACCAAGAAGCAGACCCTGCGGGGCATGCGCCAAGCGATTATCTCGGCCTGGAGCGCGCCCATCCGGTCGATGCTCGGCGCGCAGTCGGAGAACGAAATCAAGGGCTCGCTGGGCCTCAGTAAGATCGACAACACCTCGGACGCGGAAAAGCCAGTCAGCACCCCGCAGCGGCAAGCTCTGGACGCCAAGGCCAGCGTAGAAGACATGGCCACGGCCCAGCAGGCGGTGGACGTGCTCGGCCGAACCCGTGACGCGGTGTTTCGCAAGTCAGTGTTCTTGGAGTTGCCACTGCTGTTCCCCGACTACGTGTCGGCCTTCCAGTCGGTCGGCAGCCCCAGTCAGGGCAATATCTATCCACAAGGCCACTGTTACGACGAAGAGGGTCGGGTTTACATCAAGTACGCCAACGGCACCCGGGCGGTCATTGTCTGGTATGAGGCCTCTGGCACATACGGCGGTTGGTTCCTGATCGCGCCAGGCGGCGAGAGCCTGGTGATCATTGCCGAAAACGGGGTGCGCAAGCTGTACAACAAGGCCGGTACGGACGGCCTGCATGCCTACGATATCAGCGTGCTGCCCACCAATGGCGCCACGGTGGCGGGGGTCAGCACCGGCCTGACCGGGGTTGGCCTGCAGTATGCCTATGACCGTGGCCGCTGGATCATCGAGCAGTTGCAAGTGGACATGGGCACGGAGGCCTCCCGCACACGCTGGCTGGTGTACGACAAGAACTTTGTCCGTTGCAGTGAATTCTACGTTGCCAAAAACATTGTCGGCTGGCAGCTGCCGACCAACGACCATTACAACTACGTGCCGAAATCTCAGGGCGTGGTGCTGCAGGGCGGCCGGGTGGTATTCGGGCTGGGTGGCTCCTACATTCCCGAGACGGACGGGCCGGTGTCGATGCCGGTGGCTGCCGTGGGGGTGGCCAACTGTGGGCTGGACGGCTCACTGTTGGAGTACGGCACGGTACGCGCTGATCAGCTGGTAGACCGGCTGGCCGCCGAGGGCCATTACTGTGTGCGCATGGAGTCGGAAGGCCTGAGCCTGCGGCCGGACGGCACCATTAGCCACCTCTTGCTGACGGCTCGCCCGAGCAGCCCCGGCGCCGACACCGGCGGCATTTTGCTGGTCACCGAGTACGACCCGCAGGGTGCCAGCTATGCCGATATCAGCGAGCCTTACACGCCGTTCAGCATGGACCGAGCCCTGACGGGCATCTTCCCGCGTGGCCCTGACGGGCGGATGTACGACCCGTTCACCGGGGTGGTGTTCGCCACCCTGCAGCAAATCCTGCGTTACATGGCCGACTTGCAGGTGCCACGGTTTACCTGGTATTCGACGGCGGTCACCATCGCGCCGATGGGGGTTATTGAGTTTCCAGTTTCAAGCCGGGTCGAGGTGTTCAACCAGAACAACGATGGCTTTCTGGTGGTGGTGTGGACGTCGGCCAAAGAATTCGCGCCGTACTGGGTGAACCTTAAAGTCAACTCCACCGAGCTGCTGGGCACCCGCAGCGCGTATCTGCGCAATGGCTTTGTGGCGAATGGCGATGTGTTCGGGCGCATCCTGACGCCGCACCGCGACAGCAGTCAGGCCGACATTCTGGTGCTGCAGCAGACCAGCACTCAGGACGCCAACCTGGTGATCATCGGCGGTGGCAGCACAGCGTTCACCGCGTCGACCCGCACCTGGTTCTACGCCGCACTCAATACCACGTCCAAGGTGGGCTTGAAGGTGGCCGAGATTTTCACCAACGGGTTTAACCCCGGTGAGGACAACGGTTTTGACCTCGGTTCCTTGCTCAAGCGTTGGCGAGAAGCCTTCATCACCAAGCTGACGCTGTTCGGCCCGATGCGCTTGGGCCAGTACACGGTGGCCACGCTGCCGGACCCCAGCCTGACCCCGAACTACATCCTCGACGCAGATGACGGGTATACCGGCATTCGCTCCTACCGGTCCACCGGCGCGGCCTGGGAGCTGATCAACGCGCCTGATGCGCAGTTGCGCGACCGCGCAACGCACACCGGGTCGCAAGCGATTGGCACGGTAACCGGCCTGCAGGCGGCTTTGGATGGCAAGCTGGCCAGCACCCAGCGTGGTGCGGCCAACGGCGTTGCGGCGCTGGATGCCACCGGCAAGGTGCCGGTAGCGCAGGTGCCGCTGGACAACCTGACGCTGGGTGGCAGCGTGGGGATCGGCGCCGCCCCCGTGGACCGATTCCTGCTCAACGTGCGGGGTACGCCCACGGCGCTGCCTGCTGCGGGTAGCCAATACGGTGTGTTCTCGGCGGGCACCTACGGCCTGGCGGCGTTCAGCAGCGCCTTTGGTGGGGCGGTGAACCTGCCCGCGCAGGCGTCCCCTACGGTCATCGCGCTGACGGCCAACTACACGTCGATCACGCCGGGGCTGGGGGCCAACGTGACCGTAACGGAGCATGACGGGTTTCGCATCGACTCGGTGACCAGCACCGCCATCACCATGGCCTGCTCGCTGCGCCTGAACCAAACCCTGCAGTCCGGCTACGAGCGCTGGAACGTGTACGCCGCCGGCAATGCCCCGAACTACATGAACGGTGACCTGCGGATCGGCACCACCACACAAAGCGGCTCGGACAAGCTGACCGTTTCGGGGCCTGTGCGCCTGAGCGGGGCTTTGCGCATCGGTCAGTACACCATCGCAACGATGCCTGACCCCGCGCTGTACCCCGGCTATCTGATCGAAGTGACCGATGCCCCGGGCGGCACCAAGACCTGCAAGTCGCACACGACGGCTTGGAAAATTCTCAACACCGACACAGTAGTGAGCTAACTATGCCTGAATTCAGCGAACAAACTTCCCTGTACGAAATCGTCGTGCGCGTCCAAGAAGACGGTAGCTACGGTGCCCATTACATGACCATTACCCGCTTTCGTCGCGACGGTGAGGTCTTTGGCGCCAAGGAGGGGCTGCCAACGCCTTTGGTGGCCGGCAACGCCGAGGCGTTTGCACTGCTCGGCCAATACGTCGAATCGGCCGCTTTGGATACCTTGGCGGTCAATCAGGTGCTGCAGGCCCGCGTGATCGAACTGGAGCAGCAGAAACAGGCCACCGGCGCCGAGCTGCAGCAGGCGTTGGAAGCCAACCAGGCGCTGCAAGCCCGTGTGGCCGAGCTGGAACAGGCGCCGGCCGAGACGCCGCCGCCGGCGACTGAGCCAGCGGAAGTGCCAGACGGCACGGTGTGACCGCCATGACGGTCGCGCGCGAAGCGGATTACCTGCAGACCCTCCAGCAACTGCTGCCACCCGGCCCGGCGTTCGACCTCGAGCAGCAACCGGACTGGGCGCAGCTGCTGGCCGCGCTGGCTCCCGAGCTGGCCCGGGTGGACGGCGATGCCGAAACCCTGCTGCTGGAGTTCAACCCGGCCACGGCCACGCTGCTGCTGCCGGACTGGGAAGACTACTTGGGCCTTCCCGATGCCTGCACGGTGCCGGGGTCGCAGACCCTGGAGGAACGCCGGCAAGCGGTGATCGACAAACTGACCGCCAGTGGTGCGCCGCAGCTGAGCTATTACCGGCGCTTGGCCACCCGGCTCGGCCTGACCATCGAAATCGAAGAGTTCCGCCCGGCGCGGGTCGGAGTCGCGGTTACGGGCGATTTCCTCTACGGCGATGGCTGGCCGTGGTCGTGGATCGCGTCGGCGCCGCTGGCCGCCTATGGCACCGCTGAGGCGGCGTCTCTGGATTGCCGGTTGCAGCTGGAGGCGCCCGAGTACACCGACGTGGTGATCGGCTACGGGCACGCCGAGGTCAAGGCCATTACCGCCAAGGTCGATGAGCTATTTAACGCCATCCATTACGCGTTGCCGGCCGCTGTGGCCGGGTTTGAGGGGGCTTAGCATGCAAAGGATTTCAAGCTGGACCGAGCTGACGACGGCGTCCGGCGCGTTCCGTTACGGCAGCTTGGCCGCCGGGGTGCCGCCCACGCCGCTCAAGGCGGAGTGGCTGAACATGGTGCAGGAGGAAATCGCCGGTGTGGTGATCGGCGCCGGCATCGCCCTGGACAAGACCAAGACCGACCAGCTCAAGCTGGCGATCCAGAAGATGGTGGCCGACTACCTGCCGCTGTCGGGTGGCGCCCTGACGGGGCTGCTCAAGGCCACCAAGGGGGTGCGCACGGCCAAGGGGCTGCCGTCCAGCAATGCCAGCGAGGTTGGCTATGCCTTTGACGATGACGGGGATACTGGCCTGTTTGCCACGGGCGGTACGGCAGAGAACGGCTCGGACGTGGTGCTACTGGTCGACCGGCGCGAGGTGGCCCGTTTTACCGGCAATGGCCGCATGACCTTTGACGGTGGCAACGAGCCTTACCACACCGGCAACAAGCCAACGATGCTGGACGTGGTGTATCCGGTGGGCTCGGTCTACATGAACGCGAGCGTGGCCACCAGTCCCGCCAAGCTGTTCGGCTTCGGCACCTGGTTGGCCTTGGCGCCCGGCCGCATGCTGATTGGCGCCGGCACCGGCACCGATGCCCGTGGCGATGCGCGGTCCTTCTCGGTCGGTGCTTTGGGTGGCGAGTACAGTCATGTACTGAGCACGGCCGAAATGCCAGTCCATGCCCATGCCATGCCGCAGGGCTCGGACGTGCCGGCCGGCACCACCGGTCCGGTGTATGCCTCGGGTGACGACGGCACGCGGGCGACCAAGCCAACCGATATCCCCAATACCGGCGATGCCGGCGGCGGCCAGGCGCACAACAACCTGCCGCCTTACCTGACCGTGTACATGTGGAAGCGAACCGCCTAGAGCCGGTTCGGCAGACAACCCGCTGAGGCGGGTTTTCTATTGCCTGGAGAAAACTATGACCGATGTTTCAGCGCTGGAAGCCTATGCCGGCCAGATGGCCGAGGCGGCGTCCCGCTCCAATGCGGCGTCGCTCAAGCAGCACACCTACGTGCATGGCAATGACCAGACCGACGTGGCGACCGAGAGCGGTCCGGTACCGAGCCTGGCCAAGCAGGCGCGGCTGTCGGCCGAAGGCACTGCCGCCCTGCGCGGCGACTTGAAGGCACCCACCGGCGCCGGTGAGGTCGGTAGCGAATCGGGCTTGGGCGTCCAGGGTGATATCAAGCTGCTGCAGACCCTTAACGTGCAGTCCATGCAGCAGAAGAACAGTCGGCCGATTGAGCTGGTGGCGCACCGGGGCTTCATGTCGCAAGCCCCGCAAAACACCGCATTGGCCTTCTCGTCGGCGCTGAGCAGCGGCGCCGATGCGCTGGAGTGCGACGTGGCCGTCAGCGCCGATGGTGAGTACTACATGTTCCATGACACCACCGTGGACAACCTGACCACGGGTACCGGCACCTTTACCACGCTGACGTCGGCCTACCTCGACAGCCTGGAAATGAAGGACGGGCAGGGCACCCGCTTTGCTCCCGTTCGGCTGTCGCGGTTCTCCGAGTACCTGGAGATTGCCCGCACGGCCGGCGCGTTCATCTACCCGGAGTTCAAGCGTTACCGTAACACCGCCGACCTGGTGGGCATGGTGGCCATGATCGTCGCCGCGCAGATGGACAGTGCCTGCTGCATGTCTTCGTTCAACATGAACATTTTGCGGCAGGCCCGCGCGCTCAACCCCAACATGGAGCTGGGCCTGCTCGGCGTGTCCACCAACGTCGAAGAGGTCAAAGGCTACATCGACCAGATGGTCGACCTAGGCAAGCTGGTGTTGATCTGGGACTACGACGCCACGCTGGCCATCCCCGAGGCTGTCGCTTACGCCTTTTCCAAGGGCGTGGACTGGGGCGTTTACACCGTCGACCGGCAGAGCCAGCTGCCCGCCATCCGCAAACTCGGCATTCGCCGCATCATTTCCAATGTCTCGCTCAAGGTCAGCCGATGAATATCCCCAGCGATCTCAATACCTACATCCCGTCGATGGTCGGTGAAGGTGGCAGCTACTCGATTACGAACGGTGTCGGGCGGATCTACTCGCCGGCGAGCGTGTCGACCAAGTACGAAAAGAGCGTGTTGGTGGGGCCTGGCGTGAAGGTCGAAATGAAGATCTTTGCCCGGGCGATCAGCGGCGTAGGCGGCGCGGTGGCCATCGACTACCTGCCGCTGGGGCGCGGTGGCGGCAGCGTCGAAATCACCTCGCCGGAGTATCGCGAATACGTGGTGAGCTTCACCACGCCGCTGAGTTCGCCGGAAAACCTGCGGGTCACGTTCGCCATCGGTAACTTCGCCGCTATGGGTGAGGGCACGTTTGAGTTCCACACCCCGCGTATCAGCATCGGAGACACCGACCTGGGCGCGCCTCGCATCCTGGCCCGTGGCCTGATCCTACTGGACTCGGGGGTGCCTTCGCTGAATACCAACTATCAGGCCGACGGCATCAAGGCGCTGAGCTATGACGCCGCTACGGCCCAACTGACCGTGACCATGCGCGGCAACGACGGCGCCGGCATGCGCTTGCACCCGCTGATGATCGCGCAACTGACGGACGATAACGCCACGCTTACCGGGCGCCGCTTGCACGCGCTTTGCGGGCGCTACAACCGCGACGATGGCACCGCCAAGGTGACCTTCGTGGACGGCGGCACCGGCCAGCTGCAGGACGTTAGCGGCCTCGGAAACCTCTACCTCACGTTCAGAGCTGAAATCTAAGCGTACAGCACACCCCTCACCACCCAGCCCGCCCAGTGCGGGCATTTTTTTGCCTGGAGAAAAGCATATGGCGGCAATACTCCCTCGCGGCGTTCGCAACCGGAACCCCGGAAACATTGACTTCAACCCGCGTAATGCCTGGAACGGCCAGCTTGGTCTGGAGCTGGGCGTAGCCAACCCGCGCTTTGCCCGGTTCGACTCGGATGAAAACGGCATCCGCGCCTTGGGTAAGTTGCTGATCAACTACCGGGGCAAGGACGGTCAGCCGGGCGTCGGCGGCCCTGGTATCGACACGGTGCGCGAAACCATCAGTCGCTGGGCGCCTGGTAACGAGAACAACACCGAGGCTTACATCGCGGCTGTGACCGCCAAGCTGGGCGTCAAGGCTAACGATGTCATCAACATCAAGGACGTGCGCACCCTGCGGGTGTTTGTCGGCGCAATCATTGCCCATGAGTGCGCAAACTACCGCTATCCCGATGCGGTGTTCAATGAGGGCATCCGGCGGGCCTTGGCATGACGGTGCTAACTGCTGCGTCGCGTAACGCCCGGCTCGGCCTGCTGGCACTGGCAGTTGGCCTTTGGATAGGAGGTCGAGGTGCCTGGGTATGGCAGTCGAATGACTACGGCAAGCGACTATCCGATCAGGCTGCCAGCTATGTCAAGCAGTTGGCGGATAAGGATCGGGCTCATGGTCGTGAACGTGAGGAGGCTGCAGCTGCAGCCCTTGAGCAGCTCACAGAACAGAAAAGCCAGCGACGAGCCCTGGAGGATCGCCTGCAGGAGCAGGGCAAAATACATTGGAAGGAAATGAAAGATGCACAACAGACTCAAGATCGCCTGCGTGACAGGCTGGCTACTGCTGACTTGCGGTTGTCAGTCCTTGTCGACGCCGGAGCCTTTGCCGCTCCGGGTTGTGACAGTGGGATGCGAGAAGCCGCCCGCACCGGAGGCATGGATCATGGAGCCATTCGATTCCAACTTGACCCGGCGCATGCTCAACGAATTATCGGTATCACCGACGATGGTGACCGAGGACTGATCGCACTGAAGACCTGCCAGGCCTACGTGCGCGAAGTCACCAGATGAAAAGGCGCGCCGGGTAACTGCATCAACATTCAACCCGGCCCGCTCAACCCCCCATGTCCTGCAAGTCCAGCTGTAGTCTCTGTGTTGTGTACAAAACGCAGCGAGGTTAAAGTCTCTTTATCCGCACAGAAAATGCTTGTATACCACGTTCCCAATCATTCCTTGGAGGTTGGCACACGCCAACTAGCCCACCGCCTCATCAGATGTAAAGTCCATTAAAATGACTGGAATCTGAGGCTTATTTTCGAGCAAGATGATTTCTGAAGTGGAGCGGGAGCAATTCTGCTAGGCCTGTATGCTCATCGCCGACCCATGCACGGACTGTGTTGTACCCAGTAATATTCGAGGGAAGCTTCTCTCTAATCATCCATTCAATCAGATAGCGATCATCACGGGTAAGAGAGTCATGAGTCGCGATGATTTCTCTTATCATATCAATGACATCGACGCCGTTCATACGATCAAAAGTACGCGTATTTGTTTGGGGATTTGTACTAGTGGATCGGTAGTCGTCGTAGTAAAGATCTTCTAGCGTGATGTCAGATACTGAAGGCTGGCTGTTCATGTGTAAGGTTTGCTCGGTAAGATTTTTGGGGGGAGGCCAGCTAACCTAGTCGGTAAGATGGCCGTATGCTTGCATGCTTACATTGTTGAGTTAATGATAGCCCTGTATTCGTCAGGTGTTCCGCAAAAAACTATCTCGGAAGACGGAATTAGTTCGTAGCTGACTTTTAAGTTATTGCTGATCAGGTAGTTGTAAAGCGGAGCAATATAAAATTCGCCTTTGGCTTTTAGGTCGTTTTTAACGCTGTGCTCGAATGCAGAGTTGTAGATGGCAGCGGAGTTGAAGTAGTAAAGACCGTTGCTGCAAAGATCGGAGATTCGTTCTTTTTCAGTGGTCTTGACGACGGTGTTGTTAGGTCCTGGAAGTGCGAATGACCAGTGAGAGCCCTCACCTTTAAAAACTTCAAGGTAGCCCGCATCAATGCTTTTTTCGGATTTTTTAAATCCTGGTCTGAAGGTGTCAATGTTGAAAATGTACAGTGGCTCCTCGGGGCGGAAGAAGCTCCGCGCTTTCGAGAGTCCTTGATATACTGTGTCGGCTTGCCCTTGGGTTTCTTCAGTGAATTCTACGATAAAGTAATCACGAATCCCCATCTTTTTAATGCTGTTTTCCACATAATCAGCAGCATTGAAGTCTGATCTGACGAGGAATAGAAACTTGTCAGTTTCAAAGTATCGCTCAAAGGAATGGACCGACCTCTCAAATACGGACTTATCTTTGATAGTTAGCTTGTATTTTGGCTGGTCGTAGCCTTCGTTAAAGAAGCGGCTGCTCTTGCCAACCATCGGAATAATAAACATTTAGTTAGCCTCAAGCAGGAATTGATCATACAGTCGGAAAGCATTGGCGAACAGTGCAAGTTGTCTATGCTCATTATCTGCATGCAGTGGCAGCATAGACAGGAACAAGAGAATGGTTAGCGGCATATAGTCTGCCGCGAAAGTATTTGGAAGAAGCTGCTCGTCGAGATAATCGCTTTGGATCTTATCAATCCTGTCATCTTTGAATATTTCAAATGTGAAGTTAAGATCCCCGATCTGTTGGGCGCTAAAGGCGCCAGCTATTATGAAGTCATATAGCCCAATAATCGAGTGATTAGCTTTCGCGATGTCATAGGCGACGTCCCCGTAGAGCGTAAACTGCTCATTGAAGTCGATGGCTCTGGGGTCGATAAGCTTCAGCATGTCTGCGCGTGAGTCATAAAGCATATTGCTAAAGCAAAGATCGCCGTGAAGTATGCCAGGTAGCGTTGGCTTAGCTAGTGCCAAGCTGATGCAATGCTCCATTACGTCGCTTATAGATGGCATTTTCTTACCATTCAGGATGACGTTTTGATGCATGTTATAATTCTTGGTGTCGCAGAAAGACATCAGACGCTTTGCCGACTTTCTTGCTATTAAGTCTTGACGGCCTGATTGTACATGGTTCAGTTGCTCTAGGGGGAAGTTTTCGGTGCACGCCTGGAGCCAAGATTTGATGTGGCGGAATATTTTTTTCCAGAAGAACTTAGGGTTGTTACCATTTACGAAAAGTTCGTTTAGTGGCGCAAGATACAAAAATTCAATTACGTAGAAAGGCTTCCCATCCTTAAGTCCTTGGTCCATAAGCTGAGGTACAAAGCCTTTGAGACTCACTGGTAGCGATTTGAACCAAGTGCCTTCCGCTACGATCTTGTGATGGGGAGTTCCACTTTTATATACATGCGTATCTGTGATCTTTAGTTCATTAAATGAACGTTGAGTCGTGATTTTTGCTCTTGTCTTATAAAAAGTGTTGATGTGCCCAAGGTCAAACCAGTTGTCTAACAAAATTTTTTCTGTAGGATAGCTCTCTGAGTATCCGCGAACAGCACCTACAAAGTCTCCGCGACAAATGGTTAAATTCTTGACTAGGTTTTGTGGGTTAGAGAATGCAAAATAACCGCACCAAACCAGTTCGTCGCTAGGGTTAGACTTTTCAACTTCCCAGTTGTAGTAATCTTGCGTAGAGGCAAGCGCCAGCAGATTATCTCCGACAGGTATCTGGGGGAGGTAGGTGTCGCCGTGCAAAATTCGAACGGTGGTATTATTTGCCCCGATAACATTCAAAGAGAAAAGAATAGAGTCGGCAAGACTTAGCCCATCGGGAACCTTCAGAACGCTGACTTCAAGGCTGTCTAGAGTGCGAGAGTCTTGCACAGATATAGCGTGGCTTTCTGGTATGGAAAGCCAGATTCTCTCACCAGGGTAAGCCTTTTTTATTGCTGTGGCTTGGAGTGTAAATAGGCGTTTGTTTCCCACTGGAAGAAACGCGGGAGGTAACTTGCCAAACTCCGCCTGAAACTCGGCGTCAACATATGCTGCTGAAGTAATCAAAATCATGCAGATTTCTCCAAGCTCAAAAGCTCTCGAATTTCTTCGTAGCTTCTGCTCTTGAATTCGGAAGGGCGAATTGCCTTATCGTCTACGTAAAAGCCTTCCATCCCGCACCATGGTTTAGCCATGATAATTTCATCATATGGGACATGATGTTTGTTGAGCCATTCTACGATGATGGGCAAAGTGTTTGCATTTATCTTCCCGATGTCACCATTATAGGTGCGCATGTTGCGGCTGGTGCTAATGGCAATTGTAAAGCCCATTTCGCGATATTCATGAAGTTTTTGAATTACATGTAGATCCGGCGTGCTGTTCTTGTAGTCGCCATTTATGGTTGAGCAAATTGTATCATCCAAATCCATAATTAGGCGTTTCATTTATTATTGAATTCCTTTAGGGCTGCGAAAAATTCGAGTGTTGTTTGGCTCTGGCTAAGCTCTTTGGCTTCGTTCGTAAAGTCATGAGTCAAAGCCGCTGAAAAGTCAGGTGGTAAAGCCTGGCTGTTTACTAGGTTCATGTCTCTCTTTATAGGAGTGTTGACGGGTTGCAGATGATTATCTGTCATCCAGCCCAATATAAGATTGTGGGCACGCATAGACGGTATTAGAGGGAAAGGAGATAGGCTCTTACTATCTAAGGACGCAGACCAAAGCGATGCCATAGTAAGTGCGGGTGCTCGCTGGGCATACCAGAATTGATCTTGAGGTCCCCATTCTTTAGAAAACTCCATTGCTACATCGTGAGATTTGAGATTCTCTAAGATGGCAAATGTAAGTTTATTCTGCAGAAAAACATCTGGGCGGCATCTGATAATGTAATCATAGCGGAAGCCATTTTCCTTTTCATGCTCTACGGCCAGTTCATGTGCTTTATAGATGCCGTATATCATCTTTGCTTGGTTAGGGGAGCCTAAGGAAAGGAAACTGCTTATGTCTATTCCGGCCTCTGAGAAAACAGTTGCTTCGTTATCTAAAAGAACTTTCGTAAATTCTATTTCAGATGGTAGCTTTTCTGGTTCGAACTTTGAGAGTGAAGGGGTGTCGAGTTTTTCGAATGTTTTTGGGAACTTAGCCTTGAATTGTTTTTTAGAACGGATGGCTGGCGGGCATTTTGAGAGGATTTCTTTGTTGAAAGTTCTTACCACCCACTCATCGCCTGCGCCACCAAGTCCTGGCCAGTCTTGCATGTCTGTCCAAGAGTGAAAAAATACATCTGCATCTAAAGGCTTAATGATGTTTTCGAAAATGCTTTCGATAGCTAAGCTGCCGCATCGATATATGCCGGACATGCAAACCGCGACTCTCGGTTTTATATCCCAGCCGAGTTTTTTTGAAGTGGTTGGCTTTTCTAGCTGTTTGCGGACGACGTCAGAAACTAAATCATATGCTCGCTCTGCGCCACGGTACCTGGACTTCTGAGCAGCGATGATGCCTAAGAGTTTCTGAAGGTCGTTATGCCCAAGTTGTGGGAAAATAATGCTGTCATCACATGTGAGTATGCGTAAGCAAACATTTCTAGTAATGTAGGCCCTGCGAATCGCTGACAGGTTTTTGAAGTTTGAGAAGTTGCTAAGCGTGATTTTGCTGGCGTGGGTTTCTTTGGATTTTGACCATAATTGGTTTAAGGCGTAGGTCAAATACATCAGTGTTTTGGGGTTTTGATCGCTCTGAAAAATGTCATCCTTTTTGGATAGTATATAGTTTTCGAGAACGGTTGTGTCTTTGTAGCGGGAAAGGCTTAATAAATCGTGGTCAATGCCAGTTGCCTTTCCAGGCTGATGTTCGAAGGTAGGCAAGATTTCCGACTCGTAGATATCTAGAAGGATCTTAGCGTTACCACTTTTTGCATATTTGGAGTTCTGGTCGCTGGCTAACTTCTTCAAGTTGTAAAGGCCGGCCTTGCAAATGAAAAGGTGAAGATTTTCAAGGAGACCTAAGTCAGCAAGAAGCACACAGAATTCCAAATGTTTTTCTGTATTCTCTGCATGCTGCTCATAAAGGCTTAGTAGTAGCTCGAATTCCCAGTTGTTAGTAAAGCTTTGTACAGTCGAATCGAATCTTGCCGCGTCCATTGGGGTATTCCGTTATTCCAATTCAACAGCCATATGGCCGAAGTGGTGTCCAGTTGGTTTTACTAAAGTAGTTGGTTAGTTTTTTGTTGTTTGAGTTTAATCTTAAAATTCCTCGATCATACCACATCTAGAGAGATCGTGGCCATAACGCGCAGGGGCAGTCGGTTGTGGTTGCATAGGCAGCCAAGGTATCAGGGCAGCTGGACTGCGGCGATCACCTGACAAAAGTGATTGGCTAGCGTCTGCTCGCCAAGAGCAAATCTAAGGACAGATGCTCAGCGAGAAGCTAGGTTAAAAGGGCATGAGAGCCATTGCTGATGCTGCTGGACAGCGGTTGCGCAGTGACGCCGACCAGCTCGTTGTCACCTTCGGTTGTCCCGGCCCGGATACCGCCGCTGTCGCCAGAGGCGAGGCAGCCACCCGCGCCGCCATGGTGCTCTCCGACCTGCTCACACGGGCTGATGCTCGAGCGGGAGGGCTGGCGAAAGCTTATGACCAAGCCCGAATAGCAGGTGATCTATGGGAGGCATCCTATAATGCCCTGATCAAGTGATCGGGGCAGGGAAGTGGACAAGCGCACCTTCATAGGGATGGTTGAGGCGGGAGAGCCACTGATTCAGCAGGCCATCGACGCCATGCGGGAGTATCACAAGGCCCAGGATCGCGGCGCGCCGGCGGAAGAGATCGAGCGGTTGCGCCTATTGGCCGAGTCGCTGTTCCAGGTGGTGTCCGATTACCAGCATCGGGTGATTGCCGCGATTCGCGGCAAGGATTTGCCACCTCTTCACTGATCCGCTGATCGGCAATTGCCCGCGACCGCGTCCGCCTATACGATACTGTTTATCCATACAGTATTGGTGCTCTATGTACTTCCTCCTCGTTCGCCGCCGCGTGAATGGCGTGGCCATCCCTACGAATCAGCTCGGCAAGATCACGCCAATTCGGGCCGACATCCACATTGGCGATCACCGCAGTGAGCCGCTGGGCCGGGTATCGACACAGGCCTGGGTGTTCAACCCGTCGCCTGGGCCGGACATCATCCCGCGGCTGCACGATGCCAAGGTTAACGGCATGGCCCAGCTCGGCATGAACATCAACGGGGTGGAGGAGGTCGACGGCGTGCTCTACGCGCAGTCCTGGTGGTGCAGGGCAGAATGATGGGGGGGATACCGAAAGCTTGGTTGGATGAGCTGAATGACCAATTTTCCTTGGTAACCGATCCAGATGGGCGCGCCGCTGTGCTGGATGAAATGGCCTATGCCGCTCACCGCCGGCGTGAAGTGAGTTCGGAGAACCTGGTCGATATGCTGGAGCTGTCAGAGGCCGCCCGTTATTGGGCGCTGATGGAGTTCGAAGAGGCCTATCACATCGGCCTGTTCAGTTATGAGATTTCGAGTAAATGGGGTGGGGACGAGCCAGGACGGATCATCGTAGGCAGAACGCCTGGGGGGTGTTGATGCTGTCTAAAACTGCTCGAAAGCTTCTCGATTTTACTGGGTGTAAGTCGCTGAAACTGGGCGAACCTTATTAGGCAGGTCAGATGCACAGGCCGCTTGTGGCGCGGACTGAGGGTCGAATCTAACGCTACTGTTCCGTACTAGAAGAGCGGAAGACGGCATGGAGGATCTCATCCTTCGCGCAATTTGGCTCTACGCTCGGTCTGCGCGCTCGTCTTCGGCGATGGACTGGTGGGTTGCAATATTGTGACCGAGCTTGAATAATCGATCTGGGGCACTGTGCCATTACGAGGGAAGTGAGTTGAGAAACGTTATTCTAGGTGCTTTAACTGCTTGTAGTCTCGTTGGCTGTATAAATGATACGGCGTTTCAGCCATTGACAAATGAGCAACGTGAGTTCATTTATGACTATAAAGTTCCGGGTAAGACAAAGGGTGAACTTTTTAAAAATGCTAGAAATTATTTGGCAACTGCCTACGGGGACTCTAAGGCGATTGGGCGTGTAGAGGACAAGAGCGAAGGACTGATAATTGCGAAAGCGGTAACCGTGTGGCAGATGAATACTGGAATGGTAGCTGTCTCGTGTGTGTCCGGTTATGACATCAGTTTTATTGCGAAAGATGAGAGGGCTAGGCTTCAATTGACTATAAATAAGGCGCTGCAGTCAACGCCTGAATGTGGTTGGAAAGAGCCGTCGAAGCAGGGTTATCCTGAGGTGGTTAGTAATTTGAATGCCACAGCTAAACAGCTTGGGGAAGCTCTTGAAGGTCGCTCCACGATCGATAAGCTGAAGGATTTTTAGTCGAGCTCGAAACGTAAATCACCTGAAGCGATACCGTGTCTTTACTAGCGGATTGGGGAATGAGGGGGCAGTGTCTGAATCGAGTTTGCCGCCGACCCTGCATGGATAGGTCACTCGGGCCCCGGTCTTGAAACCGCTTTGAAGACCTTGCACTAGGCGGCAGTGCACTACGAAGAATAGGCCGCCTTGACGCAGGTTCGTTGCGGCAGAGTACTTTCAGCCCGAAACCTATGGAGTTTGCCCTCCCTGAAAGCACGTGGATTCGCTACCTTTTCTTACCACTTCTCCGAGTAATAGTCATCCATGGCCAATGATCAGGATCGTTTTTCCCGAGCGTTTCGTTTCGTTCTTAACAACGGCATTGAAGTCTTCCCTGTGCGGATGAAAAATAGGAGTACCGGCCTGGTAGCCTATAGGATCTCCCCTGGAGGAGCAGGTGGAAACACGTTGGACGCAAGCGAGGAAGTCGATGAAGTAACAATGGTCCATATGGTTATGAACCTTGACTTTGCTGTCCGCTGCGCCTCGCTGGATGGAAGCGTTCGTGGCTTGTACAAGAAAGGTCAGCGATCTGTACGAGAGGTACGTCGCGAGATCAATCGGTCAACCTAGTAGCTTCGGTTCTTGCAGGGGGGGCTCGATGGTCCTCGAATTGTTGCAATGGGGTGATAGCAGACAGTCAGCGGCAGGTACTTGGTGATACCAATTCTGATACCACTGATACGGGAATAAGGGGTGGAGGAGGGGCGTTTCGCCCAGTAAAATCAGCCCTCTGCCACCGCCAAACACCACTAAAAAACCGCATGGTGATGTTAGCGGTGTAGATCAGTCCCAGTGTTTGGAACGGGTGAACCCAAGTCGTGGAGAGGGAGTTCCGAGGTTCGATTCAGCGCTGTTGATGCGGCACTGGAAGGAGGGTGAAAGGGGCCTCAAGATCAGTTCCAAAACTAAAAGGGCGACCCTTGTAGGGTGCGGGTTACAGCTGGGCAAATCCTGCTTCGTTTTGGAACTGCTTTTTACGCCCAGCCCGCATGAATCGGCGATTCTTGTATCGGATTGCAAATCCGTCTACGCCGGTTCGATTCCGACCTCGGCCTCCACCATTCGAAAGCCCCGCAGATTAACGTCTGCGGGGTTTTTCTTTGAGGGTCGAAAAAAGCCACGAGTTCCGAAACTTTCGGGGTGGAGTTCTGAAACTTCAGCCTTTCGAGGGCTTTGCGATAGGTCCGACGCGCCGGTAATCATGCTCAGTAATTCCCTCTTTCGAGTGGCCCGGCAGTACGCTTGCCTCGCTAAGGTCGTTGATCTCTGATGCGGCCTTCGGTCGGATATCGCGGAACTGGATGAAGAACGGCGAAAGGTGCTGGCTGGTGTGTCGCGTGACCTTATCGAGCAGCAGGCTTAGGTTGTTCCTCACTCCTTTCATTTCCAGGACGATCCTCAGTCGCTTACCGGTCTTACCCCGAGGTTTCGATCAGTGATTGGGTGATTGCTGAGCGTGGTGAGGCGGCAGAAACCCTGTCGTTCTCCTACGTCAGCGGCCCTTACCAGGCCCGGCGCCTGGCCAACATTGAGTTGCGCCGCCGGGCCTGTGGAGCGCAACGAGGCCGATTGTCTTAGAACTTGAAGCCATCATGAGAAAACGAGTTCAGTTCTGTGCGTTCAAAAATAATGAGAACAGCTCGGACTGAGATTTAATGCCGAGTTTGCTGTACATGTGCTTGCGATGGACCTTCACAGTCTCTGCGGAAATCGCCAGCTTGCGCGCGATCTCCTTGTTCGAGCAGCCGCTAAGCATAAGCCGGCCAACTTCCAGTTCACGGGCGGAAAGCGGCGTATCCAACTGCTGGTCAGTAGAGTCCAGCCAGCTCTGCCAGCTGGGTGCCGACGACGTGTTCTGCTCCAGCGCTTCCCGCTCGAATGCCATGCGCTGACGCATCAGGGCGGCAACCCAGGACTGGATGAGAGTGAGTAGGGCGGTCTGCTCTGCACTGAAGAGACACTCACTTCCCAGCGAGAGGCTGAGGGTGCGCTCCGTGTCGAGCTGGACGTTGATATGTGCTTCGTCGGCAACGACATTGAGGCGGAAGTAGCGTTGGTAATAGTCGGTTTGCTCGAAGCACTCCGGCGCCACGTCGGCTAGCCAAAACAAACCGCTCTGCGGTGCTTCCCGGTTGGCGAGATAAAAGGGGTCGAGCAGATACAGGCCTTTGAGGTAGTCCTGAAAAAGCGGATCTGGCCCGCCATCCTTGCCTGGGCATTCTGCGAGCACCTGCGGGCGACCATTGCTGAATATCAGTACGACCCAACTGTCTACCGGAATGTATCTATCCAGTTGACGCACCAGAGCCAGCCAGAAATTAGGGCGGTCAAGTGCCTCGATTAGTCTGCCGATGGCCTGGTGCCAGGCCATGTCCTGCAGTGTAATGCTCCCGTTTCTACCCATACGGGGTTACCCCATCGAAGTAATTACTTTCCGTTTTATGGCTCTCCATACTTCGTTTCAGCCCTGGCGGGTGCTGTTCAGTTTGGCGATTGAGCCAACATACACGTGAAAGGATCACCGATGAAGATTGAACTTGTACAACTCTCCGGTCGCGATGGCGATACCGCTTATAACCTGGAACGTACATTGCAGGCCATCGCTACCTGCGCCGTGGATACCGATCTGCTGATTTTCCCAGAGACCCAGCTGATGGGATTTGCCAGCGCCCAACAGCTCGCCGAAATCGCCGAGCCCGTTAACGGGCCGAGTGTGCAGGCCGTGCAACGCGCCGTACACGAACGAAACGTCTCAGCGGTGATTGGTCTGGCTGAGAACGACTCCGGCACCGTTTACAACACCTCCTTGCTGGTCACCCCGCAAGGGATCGCATTGAGTTATCGCAAAACTCACCTTTGGCCGTCGGAGCGCGGATTGTTCCAACAAGGAGACCGCTATGTCACCGCACTGTGGAAGGGCATCCGTGTCGGTATCCTGATTTGCTACGACATTGAGTTTCCGGAAAGTGCTCGGGCGCTCGGCCAACTCGGCGCCGAGCTCATATTGGTCACTAACGGTAACATGGATCCTTACGGCCCTGTCCACCGCACTGCAATCATGGCTCGCGCTCAGGAAAACCAGGCATTCGCGGTGATGGTCAATCGGGTGGGCGACGGCGACGAAGGGCTCGTTTTTGCCGGCGGCAGCGCCGCTATCGATCCCTTCGGGCGCACGCTGTTCGAAGCGGGCCGCGCAGAGTGTCGGCAGGTGGTGGAATTAGATCTCGGCCTGCTGCGCACCGCCCGCCACGAATATGACTACCTCAGTGACCGCCGCTTGTTCCTGACCGGCGAGCAGAGTGAGCATGATGATAGTCGACGTGAACTCCTGATCCCCTGAATCAGTTGTGGGGCGCAACTGCAACACAACGATTGTTCCGTCTTAACGCCTGTTTCGACCCTGCCACAACAGTAATTCACAAACTAGCAGGAGCAGTGCTCGTGTCTCTGGACTCAGCGCTAACGCTCCGGAGCATCCCCATGAAACGGATTCGTTACATGCAATTCGCGCTGGTCTCTCTGTTCAGTTTTGGCGTGGTTTGCGCCGAGGCCGGTGACGCTCAAAAGCCAAGTGTCCATATCTACAACTGGTATGACTACATTGCCCCGAACACGGTGAAAGACTTCCAGAAAGAAGCAGGCGTCAGCGCGGTGTACGACGTGTTCGACAACAGTGAGGTCATGCAAAGCAAACTGATGGCTGGCCGCAGTGGTTATGACGTTGTGGTTGCCAGTGCCGACCTGCTACCGAACCTGATCAAAGCCGGCGTGCTGAAAAGACTGGATCGCTCCAAGTTACCCAACTGGTCCCATCTCGATCCCGACGTCCTCGCCAAGTTGCAGAGCAATGATCCCGGAAACAGCTACGCGGCCCCTTATTTGTGGGGGACCACTGGCATCGGCTATGACGCGGACAAGGTTAAGTCACTACTCGGCCCCGATGCGCCAGTCAATTCCTGGGACTTGATTTTCAAGGAAGAAAATCTAGCCAAACTCCGTCAATGCGGTGTGGCCATGCTGGACGCGCCTGGCGAGGTTATTCCCATCGCACTGCACTACCTTGGACTGCCATACAACAGCCATAACCCGGACGATTACAAAAAAGCTCAGGAACTGCTGCTGAAGCTGCGCCCCCATATTGCCTACTTCGATTCTTCCAAGTTCATCTCTGATCTCGCCAATGGCAACGTCTGCGTCGTGCTGGGCTGGGCGGGCGGTGTCTCCGACGCGCAGAAAGCCTCCGAGTTGGCTGGCAACCATCGAAACCTTGTCTACAGCATTCCACGCGAAGGTGCCCCGGTGTGGGTGGAAAGTATGGTGCAGCTCAACGATGCGCCGAACCCGGAGCAAGGGTTGGCCTTCATCAACTACATGTTGCGCCCCGATGTCATTGCTGAGTCATCCAACTACCTGAGCTATCCGAACGCGAACAAGGATGCCACTGCGCTTGTAGAGAAGAAGATCCGCGACAATCCTGGGGTATATCCGTCCAAGGATGTGCTGTCCACGCTTTTCCCCCTGGAGCCACTGCCGCTGAAGCTGGAGCGCATTCGGACCCGTGCGTGGAACACAGTCAAGACCGGCAATTAATTGGCAGACCCGGTTCTGCTGATGATTGACCAAACCCCAGTCATGAAACAAACCAAAACAAGAGCGAGAGATCATGAAAGACACGATGAAGCCACGTGCCCGTGACCTGAATATTCAGTTCGGCCAACTGCAACCCGGTCCCCTCAACGCCATCACCGATGTGCCGGGCGTTCGGGTCGGTCACAGCAATGTGCGAGGACGCACCGCCAACGGCCGCGACATCCTGACTGGGGTAACAATCATCGAGCCGCGTGTCGGTTCCACCAGCCAGCAACCGTGCTTTGCCGGCGTCCATGTGTTGAACGGCAACGGCGACGCAACCGGTCTGGAGTGGATTCGCGAAGCGGGTCTTTTGACCAGTCCCATCGCCTTCACCAACACCCACAGCCTGGGTGTGGTGCGCGATGCACTGATTGTGCTGGACCGTGAACAACAACCGGATGACGGCCGTATCTACTGGAACATGCCGGTGGTGCTGGAGACCTATGACGGGCTGCTCAACGACATCAACGGTTTTCATGTGAAGCACGAGCATGTGGCCGAAGCCCTGAGTAATGCTGTAATTGGGCCCGTTATCGAGGGCGCGGTCGGTGGTGGCAGCGGCATGATCTGCCACGAATTCAAGGGCGGTATCGGCACTGCATCGCGGCGCCTGAGTAGCACTCAGGGCAGTTGGACTGTTGGCGCCATTGTCCAGGCGAACCACGGCATCCGTAACGAACTGCGCGTCGACGGCTATCCGGTGGGACGCTACATGGAACAGGCTGACTCCCCGTTCCTTAAGGCTTCGCTGCCGCACCCGGGCATGGGTTCGATAGTCGTTTGCCTGGCCACCGATGCGCCGTTGCTGCCACACCAATGTACGCGCCTGGCACAACGCGCCAGCATCGGTCTCGCCCGCACCGGTGGTGGTAACGAAGACCACAGCGGTGACATTTTCATCGCCTTCTCCACCGGTAATCATGTGCCGCCGGCAGCTTACGAAAGTAAGCGCGCGCCGACCACCGACAACCTTAGCATGGTCAACAACGACCATATCAGCGAGTTGTTTCTTGCCGCCACCGAAGCGGTGGAAGAAGCCATCATCAACGCCTTACTAGCCGCTGACACCGCCGAAGGCAACGGCCATGCAGTACCGGGACTGGATTGTGAGACGCTGCTCAAAGCCTTGCATCAAGCCGGCTGGCCGGGAGCGGCGAATGGTTAACTGATCTCTTCGCATGGCCCCCGGAGCTTCACGACAAGCGTTGAGTCTTTGGCGGGGCTGCTGAATAGCCGATTGTCCGATTCAGCTCACAGATGAGTCAGACGAATTTGCGTAAAACTGCACGTTCGCTATGGTGGCAATAAACCACCTGACTACAACTAAAGTCGTAGGAGCGTCTCATGAGAATACGCGGTGATGTTTTCTGGGCCTGGGCTGACCCGACGCTTCATCACCGAACTCACGACGAGACACTCGACGATGGGACATACATTGACGTTCAGACGCGGCTGTCGCGGACAGGCAAAACGCAGATGTTCATCGGGGTGTATGCCCCTGGTGGCATGGCTATCCTTGAAGAGGCCTTCGATTCTCGCCCTGGCGAGTCGATGACCAGGGCGCTGGCGTGGGGCGTTGGCCGGGCCCGGCGTGTCGCCGCTGAAGGTGCGGCTGCCGCAGGCTTTCTGGCTGCCTCGAAATAGCGGCCAGGCGCGCAGCGACTTACTGTCATCAGCGAAGAGGCAGCGCGTGAAATGCCTGCGTCGCCACACTTCCAGCTATCCGACAGAGTGGCCATCATCAGCCTGGCCCGTCATCCTCGCTGGCCAGCGCCCTCACTTTTGGATTTTTTCATCAAGGAGCCGTTGACATAGCGCACCGTGTTTTCCAGGGCTTGTGTCATGTCGGGATGCGTAAACTGGTACTTGCGCTCCAATTGCCTGCTGTTTCCCATGTCGAAGCGCTGCGTCTGAATAAAGTTCAATGACTCGGCGCTGATCGCCAAGCGGGTCGCCAGTCCCGGAATCGTCAATATCGACCTGAGCAACCCTATGGGTATATGGAGGCGGGGTGCCTTGACCTTTAGCGTGTCTGCGATCTGCCCAAGCATTCCCTGCAAGTTCGGTGTTCGCTCATACAGCGCCAGAACTTGCCGGTTGGCCATGGAGGGGTCGAACGCCACGCAAGTTATCATGTTCACCAGATAATCGACGCTGACCAATGGCAACCAGTGACTGGCGGAACCGGGAATAGCTTTAAATCGGCCTTGTGCCAGATTGCGAATGAGTTCGGCAAGCGGTTGTCCGTCCAGGATATGCCCGTTCTCGCTGTGGCCGCACACCGTAGCAGGGTGAACAATCGTGTAATCCGCATCCGCGTCTTGCATATAGCGGATGACTGCAAAATGGGACTCGAGTTTGCTGCCTTCGTAGCCACCTACGCGGGCGTAGACTGCGGGCCAGTTTGTGTTTTCAGGGCACTGAATATCCACCCCGATACTGGCAAGGTGGTTGAGGTTTTGCAGCATGAAGCCGCCTACCATGAGCAATCGGATGCGCTGGCTGGCCGCAAGCCTGGCCACTCTCAGAGCACCTTGGACATTGACTGTGCGGGCGCGCTCCGGTGTCAGCCCCCAGGAAAATTGCGCCGCGAGATGGAAAAATACAGCGGCCGAAGTGACGCGTTCTTTGTCTGCTTCGCTGAGGCCAAGCCCCTCCTGGCTGATATCGCCTTCAACGGCATGGATATACTCAGGGTTACCCCCTAGTTGGCCTACCTGCTCCTTGAGGCGTTCGATGTTACCGGGGCTGCGCATCAGCACCCAGGTCTTGTGCCCTTGCGCAGTAAGACCGGCCAGCAAATGTTGCCCCACAAAGCCGCTGCCGCCGGTGACAAAGCACTCCACACTCATGTTTGAACCCTTGTTTGAATGATGGGCGCAGGCTAAGGTGTAGAGCCTGCTCTACAGTCAAGGATTTTTAACGTGAATATTGGAGAGTTGGAGCGCCGGAGTGGGCTCAGCCGCCATACATTGCGCTATTACGAACAGCTCGGGCTTATCGAGCCACACCGACAAGCCAACAACTATCGCAGTTACAGTGAACAGACCGTTGCTGACTTGGCTTTCATACAGAGTGCCCAGGGCGGAGGCTTTTCACTTGCTGAGATTGGGGACATTCTTGTGGCCAGGCGGGGGAACACGATCGATTGCGCGCAAGGCGCCGTCTTGGTCGCCGCCAAGATGGCCGAGATTCAAACGAAGATCAACACGCTACAAGCCGCTTATGTTTTTCTGGACGCCGAGCGTGCCAAGCTCGAAGCCAGTGCTATTGCCAATGGGCAGATAATTCCCTGAAGTCCGGTCCATGACCCTTTTCGATCGAGCGTCAGCCTTCAGGTAAGGTTACACCGCAGATAAATTCATGCGTCCCCAAGCGGTGCGAGCCGAATTCCACCACGTAGCCGTCGCCTCTGCGCTGCGCCTCTGCCATGGCCGTTTTCTGGTCAGCATAAACGTCGACGAAATGCCATGGGTGTCGGTCTCTCAGGACCCCCCATCCGATGACCCAGCCTTCCCGCGAAGGGTCTGGCGGCAGGTTCTTCGCCAAGCTTCGAATGGACATGCCGATCTCCTCATATGCACAGGCTCGCCCTTGCAGGTTGAGCACTTTTCTTGAACCACACCTCGCGGGCATCGGTCTTCAGCATGAAGGATGAGTGATATTTCCAGGTTTCCTCATCAAATATTTAAATGTTCGCAGCCTAGGCTTGAACTCAAGCCAATTCCACCATCGAGGGAGTCAGGAAATGGATTATTCCAGCATGGTTGAATCGTTGGACAAGATGCTGAAAGCAACGGCTGCAGCCAAGGCCTGCCTGCAGCCGTCAGAGACAGAGCGTCAACCATACCTCCGTAGCCATTCGTCCGCGACGTCACCCATTGTTGATGGGGTGCCACTCTTGATCCAAAGCATGAATCCTCGGTCGAACTTGAATGCTGCCCCGCACTCGCTGAGTAGAAACTGACGAACCTTCTGCGTGTTGCGGTAATGCTTGTCCAGTGGAGTTGTACGGGTGATCGGCCCGGCGTGCCAGTCTACGGTCATGGTCTGTTCCTTTGACAATTGAGAAAGCAGAAAGCCCGAAGATGTTCATCTACGGGCTCTGCTGTAGTTCCAAATGGCCTGGCTCGGCCTGTCAGCCTTCGAACTGTATCACCATCCGGCCTTTGATCTTGCCCTCCAGCATCTCGTCAAAGATCTGGTTGATATCCTCGATCGGTCGCAGCGTCACCTTGGGCACCACTTTGCCTTCAGCGGCAAACTGGAAGGCTTCCTGCAGGTCCTGGCGTGTACCTACCAGCGAGCCCACCACTTCGATCCCATCAAGCACCAGGCGGGGAATATTCAGGTCCATGGACTCCGACGGAAGCCCGACGGCCACCAGTCGCCCGCCAGCGCGCAAGGCATCGACAGCTGAGTTGAACGCGCCTTTGGCCACGGCAGTAACGACGGCAGCATGTGCGCCACCGGTCTTGGCCTGGATGACCTTCGCGGCGTCTTCGTTGAGCGGGTTGACGACCAGATCCGCGCCCATCTCGCTGGCGAAGCGCAGTTGCTCTTCGTTGACGTCGATGGCGATGACTTTGGCGTTGAACACATTCTTGGCATATTGCAGGGCCAGGTTGCCCAGGCCGCCGAGCCCGTAGATGGCGATCCATTGGCCGGGGCGGACGTTGGAGATTTTCACTGCCTTGTAGGTCGTGACGCCGGCGCAGGTAATGCTGCTGGCGGCAGCGGAGTCGAGGCCGTCGGGCACTTTAACCGAGTAGTCGGCCTTGACGATGCAGGCCTCCGCCATGCCGCCGTCCACGGTGTAACCGGAATTCTTCACGTCGCGGCACAGGGTCTCGTTGCCGCTGTTGCAGTATTCGCAATGTCCGCAACCCTGGTAGAACCAGGCAACGCTGGCTCGGTCGCCTGGCTTGAGCGAGGTGACGCCCGGGCCAACTTCCTGGACCACGCCAATACCTTCGTGGCCCAGTACTACCCCGGTCTTGTCACCAAAGTCGCCATTTTTGACGTGCAGGTCGGTGTGGCACACACCGCAGCACTGCATCTTCAGCAGCGCTTCGCCGTGTTCGAGAGGGCGCAGGGTTTTCTCTATCACGTCCACGCGACGGCCTGGTGCAACGACAGCAGCTTTCATGAGAGCCTCCGTGTCTATCCGATGTGAGCTTGGGTGATCGTCGGGACAGCATAGACCTTGCCGGGCCAGGCAAAACTGCTTCAGGTCATGGTCAAGGTGGGCGCTTCCACAAAATACCTGCGTATGCCTGGCTGGCCTTTGCGGAAAAAAGAAAAGCCCGCGGCAAGGATGCGGCGGGCTGCAAGAACATACGGAGCAGGGCCAGTGTGCCCATCCGGATGTCGACATTTCGTGAAGGTCAGGTCATGAGGCTGTCATCATCTGCAACGAAGTGCGCAGGGTCATAAAAAAGCCCGCCATGGAAGGCGGGCAAAAGACGTTTGAAGGGAGAGCCTGCAGGTTGCGCCGGTCCGGTTAACCCAGGATTAAGCGACCACGCATTGACCCGACACCCTGATCAGCCTATACAGGCCTGCCATTATCCCAGGAGCCAGCATGCGCGACGAAGACGACCTGCACGAACCCGAGCACGATCACCTGCTTGACCACGAATTTCTCTATGACGACATGGAGCCCGAGGCAGATGCCCAAGGCGCCGAGGATGAAGTGGAGGAAGACGAGGAAACGCTGGATGACCTCGATGACGAAGAGCGCGATCACCCAGCCTGGTTCGACGACTGCGACGACTGACTCAGCGGCCATCCACCGAGAACCGCCCGGGCCCGCTTACCGCGAGCAACAGCAGGCCGCCCATGATGCTGAGGTTTTTCAGAAACTGGGTCATGTTGGCGCTGCGCTCGGGGTCGACCATGTTCCAGAATGGGTGGCCCAGCAGCGCCGTGCCCAGCACGAACAGCGCGAACAGAAAGGCTAACGGCCGTGTGTAGAAACCGAGGATCAACAGGATTGCGACGAGGAACTCCATGATGACGGCAATCCCAGCTGCCAGCATCGGGGCGGGGGCGCCGAGCGAGGTCATGTAGCCTACCGTGCCATCGAAGCCGGTCAGCTTGGCCCACCCAGACAAGACGAAGAGGACCATCAGCAGTACGCGGGCGATCAGGATAATGATGTCGCGTTGACCATCGAACAGGGAGTAGCGCATGGCGGCGTTCCAGTGGACGGGGACAAGCTCCACTTTAGCAGCTGCGCCAGACATTGCTGTCAGGCAGCAAAAAGGCGCCGCGAGGGCGCCTTTTCAACGAAGTTTGGTGCGAGTGGCGGGACTCGAACCCGCAAGGCTCACGCCGACAGATTTTAAGTCTGCTGTGTATACCAATTCCACCACACTCGCACGCTTGAAGGGGTCGCAACGACCAGCTCGCTTCTAAGCAGAAGGGCTTCGCAATCAAGCGCGCTTTATAACCCATTGTTATAGTTGAGTCAACTGCAGCGCCTATGATCAACAGGTAGAAGGGTGATCGAACCGGCAATTGACACCGTGCTGTCGTTACGCCACTGTTGCCCATCATTGGATCCAAGAGTGTAGCGTAATGACTCAGGGCCGAGTTGGCGAAGGTGTGGTGCGTCCACGGTTATTCTGGCGGCTGTTGTTCGCGCAGGTGCTCGTGCTGGCTGCATTTCTTTACATCAGCCTGATCAGCCTGGGCAGTTATCTGTTGTTGCTGGGCTTCGATGCGGAGCACTCACAGCAGCAGCGTATGTTGGCCCTGGCCGGCGGTGGTATGATCATGCTGCTCAGCCTGTGGTTGCTGAAAGTGGCCATGCCGCGATGCATCAGCCCGACACTGGCCGAGCCGGAACGCTGACTGCCTGTAGTCGTTCAGCTGTCTACTGGCAGACACTCCGGGCTACGCTCATTTCCTCCCTCCTGCTGTGCCAGTGGAGTTTGCATGGTTTCAGCTGACTGCCTCGACGCTTCCGTCATGCCCGCCCATCGTTACGAACAGCTGGTTCAGTCGGTGGTGGATTATGCCATCTACATGCTCGACCCTTCTGGCCATGTGGTGTCGTGGAACGCAGGCGCGCAACGGATCAAGGGTTACCGTAGAGATGAAGTGATCGGTAAGCACTTTTCGTTGTTTTTCACACCGCAGGATTGTGCGGATGGCCGACCTGAGCGCCTGCTGTGCCAGGCGCTGGAGCAGGGTGTGGCGCAGGACGAAGGCTGGCGGGTGCGCAAGGACGGCACGCAGTTCTGGGCCTTGGCGGCACTGGATGTGATCCGTGATGAAAATGGCCAGATCATTGGCCTGGCCAAGGTGACACGCGATATCACTGACCGTCGCGAGACGGCGCTGCAGCTCGACGCAATGCGCGCCCAGCTGTTCCAGGCGCAGAAGCTTGAAGCCCTCGGCCAGTTGACCGGTGGTCTGGCGCACGACTTCAACAACATGTTGACCATCATCATCAGCTCGGCGCGTCTGGCGCTGGCCACCCAGGACCCGGCACGCACCCAGCGCATGTTGCAGCACATCCTCGATGCCAGCCAGCGCGGCACCGAACTGACCCAGCAACTGCTCAGTTTTGCCCGTCACCGCAAGTTCGATGTGGCCAGCGTTGCCCCGGCAGACCTGGTTAACGCTACGCGTGGCCTGCTTGAACATGCATTGCCAGGCTCGATTGACTTGAAGGTGTTGCTGCAACCGGACCTGCCGTTGATCGAGGTGGATGCCGGGCAACTGCAGATGGTGTTGCTCAACCTGTTGTTCAATGCCCGTGATGCCATCGACGGGCATGGCCGCATCAGCCTGACTGTCGATGTGGTCGAGCTGTTCGGCGAAGTTGAAGGGCTGAAGGGCAGCTTCGTGCGCTTCGAGGTGGAAGACAGCGGCGAAGGCATACCCACAGAGATACTGCCGCGTATCTTCGAGCCGTTTTTCACCACCAAGCCTTTCGGCAAGGGTACAGGCCTGGGGCTCAGCCAGGTCTATGGTTTCGCCCGGCAAAGTGGCGGTGCCATTTGTGTCGACAGCAAGCCTGGCCGGGGAACTTGCATGCGACTGTACTTGCCAATGTATCAGGACCAGACGGATAGCCCACTCGACAGGTAGACAACATGGCACAGGCACTGAAGCGGCTGGTAACGGGGATCGACGGGCTCGACGCGTTGCTCAAGGGTGGCCTGATAGCTGGCGCCTCCTACATTATCCAGGGGCCGCCGGGGGCCGGTAAGACCATCCTCGCCAATCAGCTGGCCTGCGGCCACGTGCGTGGCGGTGGTCGCGTGCTGGTGGCCACTTTGCTGAGCGAGTCGCACGAACGCTTGTTCCAGTACCTGTCCACGCTGGACTTCTTCGACCCGGCGCTGGTCGGTGACAAAATCCAGTTCGTCAGCGCCTTTGATACCCTTGAGCAGGACGGGCTGGATGCGGTGGTGCGGTTGCTGCGCCAGGAAATTGCCCGGCAACAGGCCAGCCTGCTGATCGTCGACGGTGTGCTCAATGCCCGGGTACGTGCGGAAACCGCACTGGACACCAAGAAGTTCGTCTCTGAGCTGCAGGGGCATGCGGCCTTCGCCGGGTGCACCGTACTGTTGCTGACCAGTGCCCGGCTCGACGAGGGCAGCCCGGAACACACCATGGTCGATGGCGTGATCGAACTGGGTGAGCAACTGGTCGGCAGCCGCGCCGTGCGCCATGTCCAATTGCGCAAGACCCGCGGCAGTGGTGCGTTGTCGGGGCGTCACGAATGCCTTATCGATGAGTCCGGCATGCAGGTCTATCCTCGCCTGGAAGCGTTGTTCAGCCACCCCAGCCAATTGGGCAGTGGCACTTTGGCGCGTATCAGCAGCGGCGTACCAACCTTCGATGAAATGCTTGGCGGTGGCTTGGCCACCGGGTCAGTCAGCCTGTTGATGGGGCCTTCGGGGATTGGCAAGACATCATTGGCCCTGGCCTTTCTGGGTGCCAGCACCCCGCAGGCGCCGGGGTTGCATTTCGGTTTTTACGAAACCCCCGAACGCCTGCGCAGCAAGGCCGCTTCGCTCGGTTACGATTTTGCCGCGATGGAGCAGGGCGGTAGCTTGCAGCTGTGCTGGCAGCCGACCACAGAGGGCTTGCTGGACCAGGTTGGCGCGCGACTACTGGAGCGTGTAGCGGCGCAGGGCAGCAAGCGCGTGGTGATCGACAGCCTTGGCGCATTCAGCCGCCTGGCTATTGACCCGACGCGGCTAAATGCGTTTTTCCGCGCGCTGGCGGGTGAGTTGCGCGCGCGCGATGTCAGCGTGATGCTGACCTGGGAGATGCGCGACATCTTCGGCGCGGAAATCAGCGCCCCCGCGCCGGACCTGTCGAGTATCGTCGACAACCTTATGCTGATGCGCTTTGTCGAACTGGACTCGCAACTACGGCGCATGCTGTCGGTCCTAAAGGTGCGTGACAGTCACCATGACCCGGCCTTGCACGAGCTGCTGATCGGGCCGCAAGGCATTACCTTGCGCAAGGCGTTCGAAGGTGCCTGCGGTGTGCTTTCGGGAACGCCGACGCCGCAGGAGAGCGGGTGACGGACGAGCCGATGAACACCATCCTGATTGTCGATGACGAATACCTGATCGCCGATATCCTCGGGTTTGCCCTGGAGGACGAAGGTTTCCTGGTGGAAAAGGCGAGCAATGGCTGTAAAGCACTGGAGGCTTTGAAGGAAAAACGCGTGCAGCTGGTGATTACCGACTACATGATGCCGCTACTCAACGGTGAGGAGTTGGCGCGTGCCATCCGCGAGGACCCGGCGTTAAGCGAGTTGCCGGTCATCCTCATGAGCGGCGCACAGGCCAGCCAAGGATGCCCGGCCCTGTTTGCCGCAATATTCGACAAACCGTTCGACATGGATGAGATGATCGCCACGGTGCATCAGTTAATAGGCACCTGAGGCTGGCGGTCGAGCGCATCCATGCCCCTCGGGTGACGCTCAGTGTGAGTCTTCGTGTTTCTCCGGAGCCGGGCTGCCGGCCTGGATGCGTTTGAAGATCTCTTCTCGATGGACCTGTACATCTTTCGGTGCATCGATACCGATCCTCACCTGCATCCCTTTGACGCCCAGAATGGTGACTTTGATGTCATCGTTGATGACGATGCTTTCGCCAACCTTACGGGTGAGTATCAGCATGTAGTTCTCCTTGGTGATGTATAAGTCCGCTGGGCTAGTTGCCGCGGCGGCGGGAGCTTGTCCCTCTTCCTTCTCATTAAAGACGCTTTCGGCGGATAGTAATTCCCCGACAGACAAATTCTGTTGCGTGTCTTCAGTTGCAGGTGCCAAATCAAACCGTCAACGGTTTGTCGGCCAAGGTGCTCGCTGGCAAGAATAGGGGGGTTGGCGGCTAATGGGAAATTTCTTCGCATCATGGGCTGAATAGACAAGCTCAATGGTCCTCCTGTTCCTCGAGTGCCTGAAGAAACAACAGCAAGGCCACTTCCTCCGGGTCCAGGCCTTTGCGCACACGGTTTTTCGGCAAATTGGCCAGGCGCCCCAAGGCATAGTGCTCCAGAACTGCCGGGTGGATGTAGCAGCGCCGGCACACTGCCGGCGTATTGCCCAGGCGCGTGGCTACCTGGCGGACTATTGCGGCGACCTGACGTTTGGCTTCACTCTCCGGCTCCCAGGCCAAGGGCTTCAGCAGGTTCAATGCCAGGCTGCTGCCGGCCCAGGTGCGATAGTCCTTGGCAGTAAAGTCGGCACCGGTCAACTGCCGCAGAAACTGATTGACCTCGCTGGAGCCGACACTATGGCGCTGGCCATCTTCATCCAGGTACTGAAACAGTGCCTGCCCAGGCAGTTCCATGCAGCGCTTGAGCAGGTTGGCCAAGCGCCGGTCGTTGAGGGTGACGTTGTGTTCGACGCCGCGCTTGCCGCGGAACTGGAAGCGAATAGTGCTGCCTTTGACCTGCACATGGCGATTGCGCAGGGTGGTCAATCCGTACGACCGGTTATCGCGCAGGTAGCGCTCGTTGCCGATGCGGATCAGGGTGTGGTCCAGCAGGCTCACCACCAGCGCCATGACTTTTTCCCGGTCCAGCCCTGGCCGCGCCAGGTGGGCTTCCAGCTGTGTGCGCAGCTTTGGCAGGGCTTGGGCGAACGCAAGCATGCGCCCGTATTTGTGCTGGTCGCGCAGTTCGCGCCACTGTGCGTGGTAGCGGTACTGCTTGCGGCCACGGGCATCGCGGCCGGTGGCTTGCAGGTGGCCTTGCGGATCGGCGCAGATCCACACATCCGTGTAGGCCGGGGGGATCACCAATGCGGCGATGCGCGCAAGGGTTTCGCTGTCGCGTACCCGTTGGCCATCGGCATCCAGGTAGATGAAACGGTCGCGCCAGCGCCGACGGGTCAGGCCCGGCTGACTGTCGTCAACGTAGTGCAGGGTGCGCGGCAGGGGGCAGTCAAGCATGGGCGGCGGGCCTCGATCAGGTCACTGATCAATGGACAATACGCGCGCTAAGGATGCTCAACCCAAAAGGGCCACCGACTTGATCTGGGCGAACAGTATCTGCCCCGTGTGCAAACCGAGCTGGTCTGCCGAGAAGCGGGTGATGCGTGCAAGCAGGGCATTGCCGCCAGCATCCAGGCTGACCAGCACATGCGCAGGGTTGGCTGCCGGGCAGCTCTCGCGCACACGCACTGGCAGGCGGTTGAGGATGCTCGATGCGCTGTCCGCCGCCAGTGCCAGGCTGACATCCCGGGCCTGCACCTTGACGCGCAGGGTACTGCCCATCACCTGCGCCGCGTGGGTGATGCGCAGCAGCGGCCCGCTGCTGCCGGGCAGGCGCAGGTCCAGCAGGCCGTAATGCGGGTCGTGCCCAACCACCCTACCTTCGAACACGACGCCGGCGTCGTCGCCCTGGGCCAGCGACAGGTCAAGGCGAGCCAGGGTTTCGCCGATCGGGCCGCTGGCGATCGCCCGGCCTTGTTCCAGCAACACCAGGTGGTCGGCCAGCCGCGCGACTTCATCCTGGGCGTGGCTGACATATATCAGAGGGATGTCCAGTTCGTCGTGCAGGCGCTCCAGGAAGGGCAGTATCTCGCGCTTGCGCGGGCCGTCGAGGGCTGCCAGCGGCTCGTCCATCAACAACAGCCGCGGGCTGCTGAGCAGGGCGCGGGCAATACCCACCCGCTGCGCCTCGCCACCCGACAGGGTTGCCGGGCGGCGGTCCAGCAAGTGGCCGATACCCAGCAGTTGGCACGCCTGGTCGAGGCTGACCTTGCGTTCAGCGGGCGCTACCCGGCGCCAGCCGAACGTCAGATTGCCGCGCACCGACAGGTGCGGGAACAGGCTGGCTTCCTGGAACACGTAGCCCACCGGGCGCAGGTGCGGTGCCTGGAAGTAGCCACGGGTGCTGTCTTCCCAGACTTCGCCGTTGACTTCGATATAGGCGCTGGCGGCCCGTTCCAGCCCGGCCAGGCAGCGCAGGCAACTGGTCTTGCCGGAGCCAGAGTGGCCGAACAGCGCGCTGATGCCGCGCCCGGGCAGGTGCAGGTTGACGTCCAGGGTAAAGTCGTCGCGTGCCAGTTTCAGGTGCGCCACAATCGATGCGGTCATCTCAGCTCCAGCCAGCTTTGCCGCGGCGTCCAGCGTACAGCAGGAGCAGCACCAGGAAAGAGAACACCAGCATGGCCCCGGCCAGCCAGTGGGCTTGCGAATACTCCATGGCTTCGACGTGATCGAAAATCTGCACCGAAACCACGCGAGTCTTGTCGGGGATGTTGCCGCCGATCATCAGTACGACGCCAAACTCGCCCACCGTGTGGGCAAAGCCGAGGATGCTGGCAGTGACGAAGCCAGGGCGGGCCAGCGGCAGCACCACATGAACGAAGGTATCCCATGGGCTGGCGCGCAGGGTAGCGGCGACTTCCAGGGGGCGCTGGCCGATCGCGCCAAAGGCATTCTGCAGGGGTTGCACCACGAACGGCATGGAGTACACCGTCGAGCCAATCACCAGGCCTGTGAAGCTGAACACCACACTGCCCAGGCCTAGCGCCTGGGTGGCCTGACCAAGCCAGCCGTGCGGGCCAAGGGCGATCAACAGGTAAAAGCCGATCACCGTCGGTGGCAGTACCAGCGGCAGTGCCACCACCGCACCCACCGGCCCGCGCAGCCAAGAGCGCGTGCGCGCGAGCCACCAGGCGACCGGTGTGCCGATGATCAGCAGGATCAGGGTGGTCAGGCTGGCCAGTTTTACGGTCAGCCAGATGGCGCCCAGGTCACTGGCATCGAGTGGCATCAGCGTTCATAACCATAGGATTTGATCACCGCTGCGGCTTTTGGGCCCTTGAGGTATTCGACCAGTGCCTTGGCGGCCGCATTGTCCTTGCCTTTGTTGAGGATGACGGCGTCCTGGCGGATCGGGTCGTGCAGGTTGGACGGCACGATCCAGGCCGAGCCATGGGTTACCTTGCCGTCCTTGTAGATCTGCGAAAGAGCGACGAAGCCCAGCTCGGCGTTGCCGGTGGAGACGAACTGGAAGGCCTGGGTGATGTTCTGGCCTTCGACGATCTTGCCTTTGGTGGCCTCGGTGAGCTTCAGCCCGTCCAGTACCTGGGTGGCGGCCAGGCCGTAAGGTGCCGCTTTCGGGTTGGCGATGGACAGGTGTTTGTATTCGTTCTTTTTCAGCACTTCACCCTTGGCATCTACGTAGCCTTCCTTCGCAGACCACAAGGCCAGAGTGCCGATGGCGTAGGTAAAGCGTGAGCCAGGTACGGTTTCCTTTTCTGCTTCCAGCTTCTTGGGGGTGGTGTCGTCAGCGGCGAGGAACACTTCGAACGGTGCACCGTTCTTGATCTGCGCGTAGAACTGCCCGGTGGCGCCGTAGGCCGCGATCAGTTTGTGGCCGGTGTCTTTTTCGAAGTCCTTGGCGATGGCCTGGACAGGGGCTGTGAAGTTGGCTGCGACCGCGACCTGGACTTCGTCGGCCCAGGCAGTGTTGAAGCCGAGCAGGCTGGCCAGGGCAGTGATGACCAGCTGGGGCGAGCGGATACGCATGAAGACAGCTCCTTGAGATTATCGTTATAGCCTTAACTATATAGCGATAAACCATTGGCCGTGAAGAGGCCATGCCTGCCTGTCAGAATGCCTGGTGACCGATCACTGCCAATGCCTTACCGGCAATCTCCCGGGTCAGTTCACCCGCCGGCATGTGCCGGCCCAGCCGTAACGCCTGCCCCGACCACAGATTGCTGAAATCACTATTACCCTGCGGATCGGTGATTGCCCGTAAAGGCATCAGTGCCCCGCCCGCCAGCGGGAAGCGCGGTGCAAGCTCGCTCATCGGCCCCAGCTCGCGCATGAGGCGATTGTTGATGCCGCGCGCCGGGCGGCCGGTGAACAGGTTGGTCAGGGCAGTGTCGCTGGCAGGCGCGCTGTCCAGCGCCTGGCGATGCGCTGGCGACACCTTGGCCTCGGGGCAGAACAGGTAAGCCGTGCCGATCTGCACTGCCGAGGCACCCAGGGCCAGTGCCGCCAACAGCCCGCGGTGGTCGCCGATACCACCGGCGGCAATCACCGGCACGCCGACGGCATCGGCCACCTGCGGTACGAGCGCGAAGGTGCCTATCTGGCTGGTGATGTCATCGCTGAGGAACATGCCGCGATGGCCACCGGCTTCGTAACCCATGGCGATGATCGCATAGCAGCCATGTCGCTCCAGCCAGACCGCTTCTTCCACGGTCGTGGCGCTGGACAGTACCTTGGCACCGCTGGCCTTTACCCGCTGCAACAGTTCGGCCTGCGGCAGGCCGAAGTGGAAGCTCACCACCTCCGGGCGCAACGCTTCGACCAGCAGGCA